>CAZKPP010000029.1:0-22816 GCA_964554665.1 uncultured Bacteroides sp. | reverse complement strand
CGTGCGGGGAGATTGGGTGGTTTTGTTGACCAGGGAGATGCCGGCGAAGACCAGGAGGATGGCCAGGGCCTTGACAGCGCCGAAGGTGCCTACGCCGAGGGCTACGGCGATGATGCAGGCAAACACCGGCTGCAGGTAGTTGTACATGCTGACAACGGTTGGCTTCAGCTGCTTCTGGGCCACGGGAATCAGCAGGTAGCCGATGAAGGTGGCCACGATGATTATGTAGGCGATTTCGAGGTAGATTTTCGTGCCGAGGGCGGCAAAGTCGGTGCTGATTATCGCGGGGATGCAGAAGGGGACGTAGGTTATTGCCGAGAGGAAAAACATCCATTTCATCAGCGTGTAGGGCGAATATTTGTTGATTAGCCGGCCGAAGGCAACGTAGTAGACGGCGGCGCATACCTGGGCCATGAGGCAGAGCATATCGCCGGCAATGGGGTTGCTGGCAATGCCGCTTTGCGGGGTGTTGAACACCAGCAGCAGCGTGCCACCCAGGCCTATGGCAACGCCGGTGACCTTGAGCCACGTCATGCGGTAGTTAAGGAAAATCGCCGCTAAAATCATGGTTATGACCGGTGTCAGCGAGCTCATGACCGACGAGTCTATGGGGTTGGTCATGCCAACGCCGATTATAAAAAGCCCCTGGTTGGCTGAAATCATGAGCAGCGATGCAAGCAGCAGCGGCTTCCAGTCTTTGCGGTCGATGGGCTGGCGCGTTTCAAAGGACTTGGGCAGCAAAAAGGAGAAGAGCAGAAACATAAACGCACCGCCGAGGATGCGCACGCCTGAGAGTGCCAGCGGCGACACGGCTTGCGAGAGCATAACGTCTTTGGAGATTGGCGACATTATGCCCCAGCCGAGGTTGGCAAAAAACATTGCCAAGTGGCCGATGCGGTTGTCGGATGATTTCTGCATAGAGATTTGATGGCGGGTTTGCCGGATGTGAACAGGAGGTGAAAGCGCAAGTGCAATCACCTCCCGATATGGTTACTTCCGGGTTAGAATCAGAGCTTGGCGTTGCGCATGTCGCCGGTTTCGTTGAAGGCGGTATGGAATGCGAAGGCGTCGGGCAGAATGTGGGGGGTCTGACCGCCTTTGCCCTTGGCGAGATAGGCGCGGAGCAGAGGTTTGTAGTCGGGGTGAGCGCAGTTTTCAATAATCACCTCGGCGCGCTGCACGGGGTCTTTGCCGCGCAGGTCGGCAACGCCCTGGTCGGTGATGAGCACGTCGACCGAGTGCTCGGAGTGGTCCTGGTGGGCCACCATAGGCACGATGTTTGAAATCAGGCCGCCTTTGCTGACCGAAGGACAGGAGAAAATTGAGAGGTAGCTGTTGCGCGTAAAGTCGCCGGAGCCGCCGATGCCGTTCATCATCTTGGTGCCGAGCACGTGGGTTGAGTTGATGGCGCCGAAAATGTCGGCTTCCAGGGCGGTGTTCATGGCAATTACGCCGAGGCGGCGAATAATTTCCGGCGAGTTGGAGAGTTCCGACGGGCGGATGCAGATGCGGCGGGTAAATTCGGCGTCGTGGGCAAATAGGCGTGCCTGAGCGTCGTCGCTCATGGTCAGCGAGCAGGTGCTGACAAATTTGCAGCGGTCGCGCTCCATGAGGTCGAGAACGGCATCCTGGGCCACTTCGGTATACATGGTAAACGGCGGAATTTCAGTGGCGTCAGCCAGGCCGTATAGCACGGCGTTGGCAACGTTGCCCACGCCGCTCTGGAGAGGCAGGAAGCCTTTGGGCAGACGGCCGGCACGCAGTTCGCTGACAAGGAATTCGCAAACGTTGGCACCGATTTTGGCCGATGTTTCGTCGAGGGCCGTAAAGGGTTTCACGCCGTCGGTAACGTTGGTGGGAACTATGCCGATAACCTTTTTGGGGTCGACGTAGAGATAGGGTGAGCCGATGCGGTCGTTGACGTTATAGATGGGGATTTCGCGGCGATAGGGGGGATCGGCGGGTAGATAGAGGTCGTGGAGCCCTTCGAGCTTGCGCGAAATGCCGGAGTTGAGTTCAATGATAATTTTGTTGGCCATGGCAGCGATAGTCGGCGAGATGCCGGCGCCGGTTCCGAGCACCAGGCGGCCGTCGTCGGTAACGTCAACAGCTTCGATAACTGCGAAATCCATCGGGCCATAGAATCCGTAGCGGAGCTTCTGGGCCATTTCCGACAGGTGGAGGTCGAAGTAGTGGGCATCGTGGGAGTTGATGCGTTTGCGCAGGTCGGGAGTGTTCTGGTAGGGAGCGCGGCGGTCAATGGCGTTGGCCAGCGAAAGGGCGCCGTCGACATGGGCGTTGGTCGATGCGCCGGTGAAGAGCGACACCTTGTAGGGTCGGCCGGCTTCGTGTTCGGCAGTGGCAATAGCCGCAACGGCATCAAACGTGTCTTTGGGGGCGCCGGAGGCTGTGAAGCCGCTCAGGCCAATGGTTGCGCCATTTTTAATATGGCTTGCGGCCTCTTCGGCCGATATAATGGGGAATGCCATGGATTAGAAATGATGTGAATGGTTATTTGCGTGCAAATATACGCAAATTTTTAAAACCGTGCAACTTTCTAAAGCAAGTTAATTTCCCGTCGGATTTTTAGCGTTGGGCGCGGGTGCAGATGGCGTTGAGGTAGTTGAGCAGAAAAACCTGGTCGAGGCTGAGCAGGCGGCGGAAGTCTTCTTTGGGAATCTCAACAACGCTGACTTCGGTTTCGGCAATCAGGGTCTTCGGAAAGCGGGTGTTGAGGCCGAACATAGCTTCGGGAAAGAGCATCTGCGGGCCTTCGAGGCGCGTCTTGCCGGTGGTCATGGCGCCCGAGAGCGTGCACACCAGGGCTGAGGCGTGCTCGCCGGCGGCAACTACTCGCTCGCCGGGAGCCACCTTGCGGAAGTTCAGGCGCAGGCGCCCGGCAACATCGCGCAGCCGCGATGCCGTGGCGCCCTGAAATATCGGAAGCTGCTGAAGCAGGGCGAAGATGCCTTCGGTGGTTGCTTTTTTATCTTCCTGGCTCATGGTTAGAGCATTTGGTCTACCAGATATGCATCGGCATCGAGGGCGGCGCGGCAGCCCATGCCGGCGGCGGAGATTGCCTGGCGATAGCGCGGGTCGGCAACGTCGCCGGCGGCGAATACGCCGGGCACGCTCGTGGCCGTCGTGTCGCCGAAGGTTTTGATGTAGCCTTGGTTATCGAGGTCGAGGAAGGGGCGGAAAATGTCGGTTTCGGGCTTGTGGCCGATGCCGAGGAAGAAACCGTCGATCGGCAGGTCGAAGGTGCGCTCCTTGTCGGTGCCGCGATGTTCAACCAGGTGAACGCCTTCGAGATATTCCTCGCCGTAGAGGCCTACGGTGTTGGTGTTGAAGAGCACCTCGATGTTCTCCTTGTCCTTAACGCGTTGCTGCATGACTTTCGATGCGCGGAACTGGTCGCGGCGAACGAGCATGTAGACTTTCGAAGCGAGGTTCGAAAGGTAGAGGGCTTCCTCGCAGGCGGTGTCGCCGCCACCGACAACCGCTACCGTTTTTTTGCGGTAGAAGAAGCCGTCGCAGGTTGCGCAGGCGCTAACGCCGAGGCCATTATATTTTTCTTCGTCGGGCAGGCCGAGATACATGGCCGATGCGCCGGTGGCGATGATTACGGTGTCAGACGAAATCCATTCGCCGGTGTCGGTTTTGGCCTGGAAGGGGCGCACGTCGAAGTTTACCTCGGCGATTTTTCCGCTGCGGATGCGGGCGCCGAAGCGGGTGGCCTGTTTGCGCAGGTCGTCCATGAGCTGAGGGCCGGTAACCCCGTCGGGGTAGCCGGGAAAGTTTTCAACTTCGGAGGTTGTGGTCAGCTGTCCGCCGGGGGTATAGCCCTCGTAGACAATGGGTTCGAGATTGGCGCGCGAGGCGTAGATAGCGGCGGTGTAGCCGGCGGGGCCGGAGCCGATAATCAGGCATTTGGTATGAGTTTCGTTCATGATTTTATCGCAGGTCGTTAACGGTTGTGCCCTTAGGGGCTTTAAACTTAAACGCTTCGGCCGGTTTTTTGGTTTTCAGAGTGGTGAAACGAAAGTTGGCGAGCTCGATGCGTTGATTGCCGGCAATGAGGGTCATTTGCGTTGGCCAGCCGGTTTTGGGATTGATAACTACCGTTACTTCGTTGATTTGATTCTTGGGGTTGAGGGCTGTAAGCCGATATGTGTCGGCTTTGCCTTTTACGGCCTGGCCGGAGTAGTCGCTGTCGAGGTGCGAAAGAATTTGCAGCGGATTCGATTCGGCAAGCTCGGCCGGCGTGGGGTCGAAGATGGTAACTTCTTTGTCGTCGGGCAGATAGCTCCACTGGGTTTTGCCGTCATAGTAAACCTTTGCGCTGCCCAGGTCGAGAATGAACATGTTGCCGCTGAAGGTGGCACCGGCTTGGCTGCCGTTGAGGGTGCACCCGATTTCGAGGGCGGGCGCGGCCTTTACGCGGCTGACGGCATTGCTGATTGCGGCGGGCACCTTGGCCCCCGCAACCGCCGCCCAGAGAATTATGGCGAATAGAGTCAGGATTTTTTTCATGCGAACATGGAGTCGAGAGTCATTATGTCGACCAGAATATTGCGCGGCTTCGAGCCGATGGCGGGGCCCACGATGCCGGCGTGTTCGAGCTGGTCCATGAGTCGGCCTGCGCGGTTGTAGCCGATGTTGTAGCGGCGCTGGAGCGACGATGTCGAGGCCGTGTTGCCGGCGCCGACCAGGAAGCGGGCGGCTTCTTCAAACAGCGGGTCGCGGTCGTAGCTCGACCCGGGAGTGCCGCCCAGAGCGGCGCCGCCGCCGTCGCCCCCGAGGTCGGGAACATATTCGGGCAGCTCGTAGGCACACGGATAGCCCTGCTGCTCCGATATATAGTTGCAGATGCTCTCAACTTCGGGAGTGTCGATAAACGCACACTGAACGCGCGTCATGTTGCCGTTGGTGGAGAAGAACATGTCGCCGCGACCGATAAGCTGGTGGGCGCCGGAGCAGTCGAGAATGGTTTTGGAGTCCTGGCTCTGCGCAACGCGGAAGGCTATGCGGCCCGGGAACTGGGCCTTGATAAGGCCGGTGAGCACGTTGACCGACGGGCGCTGGGTGGCGATAATGGCGTGGATGCCTACGGCGCGCGCCTTTTGGGCGATGCGGCATATAGGGGTTTCGATTTCCTTGCCTGCGGTCATGATAAGGTCGGCGAACTCGTCGATAATCAATACGATATAGGGTAGGAACCGATGGCCCTTCTCGGGGTTGAGCCTGCGGCCGGTGAACTTGGCGTTATATTCCAGAATGGTTCGGCACCCGGCGTTTTTGAGCAGGGTGTAGCGGTTTTCCATCTCCACGCATAGCGAGTTCAGGGTGGCAATCACCTTGCCGGGCTCGGTGATTACGGCTTCTTCCTCGTCGGGGAGTTTGGCCAGATAGTGGTTTTCGAGCACGCGATAGAGCGAGAATTCCACCGATTTCGGGTCTACGAGCACGAATTTCAGCTCGGCGGGGTGTTTTTTATAGAGCAGCGAGGTGATTATGGCGTTGAGCCCTACGGATTTACCTTGACCGGTGGCGCCGGCCACGAGCAGGTGGGGCATCTTGGCGAGGTCGGCGATGAACACGTCGTTGGAAATCGTGGCGCCCAGGGCCATAGGCAGCTCATGTTTGCACTCCTGGAACTTCTTTGAGGCGATAATCGAGCGCATCGAAACGACTTGCGGGTCGTTGTTGGGCACTTCGATGCCGATTGTGCCGCGGCCCGGTATGGGAGCGATGATGCGGATGCCCATGGCTTTGAGGGCCAGGGCGAGGTCTTCTTCCACGCGCTTGATGGCCGCGATGCGCTGGCCGGTGTCGGGCACGACTTCAAAGAGGGTAATTGTGGGGCCCACGGTGGCCTTGATTGACTGGATTTTGATGTTGAACTGAGCCAGGGCGTCGATTATGCGCTGTTTGTTGGCTTCCTGTTCTTCGGTATCGACGGTAACTTTCGAGCCTACGCGGTCTTCGAGCAGGTCGATAGGCGGAAAGTGGAAGTACGACAGGTCGGCGGTGGGGTCGTAGGCCTCGGTTTTAACCTCGTCGGCCTCCTCGATTTCGTTGGCGATAACCTCAAAGGCTTCTTCGGTGGGCTGGTCGGTTAAGTCTGACAAGTCTGACCGGTCGGTCTGGTCTGACATGTCTGACTGTTCAGGCTCCTGTCTTTCAAAGATTTCGTCGAGGGTTTCCAGTGGCTGCTCGGTTAAGTCAGACTGGTCCGACATGTCCGACTTGTCTGACTGGTCCGACAGGTCCGACTTCTCGGAAATCTTTGCCGGCTTTTTGGGCCGTTGGGCGCGGGCGCGGATGGCGGCGAAGGCGCGGCTGATTTGAGTGAGGAAAATTATCGACACCAGCGACACCAGGCCAACGCTGACGCAGATGGCGCCGATGGGCGAGGCATATTCTATCAGCCAGTTATTGATGTAGTAGCCGTGGCGACCTCCGAAGCGAACCGGGCCGCTGAATCCATACATAATAAGCCCGGCAACCACGCTGATGCTGATTCCCAGAACCAGGCATTTAAGCGTTAGGCTCCAGAAACGGAACTTTGCAACCCCCAAAAGTCGCAGGCCAACCATGGCGAGCCAGTAAACGACCACGAGTGACCCCAAACCGAGAGTGTCGACCAACAGGAAGTCGGCAATTTTTGCGCCGGCCGGACCGGCATCGTTGGCAACTGCAGCTCCGGTGCTTACTATCTGGCCCAGCGAGTTATATTGCAGCGCGGCCTGGTCGGCTCCGGCGTGCATCAGCGACGATATGGCCGCTATGAGGCAGTATGCGGCAAACAGCAGCATTACTATGCCGCAAAACATTTTTGCCCGCGCGTCGATAACCGGCATTTTCATGCCGCCCTCCTTCTTGGGGCGCGGTTTCGATTTGGGTTTGGTGCGTGTTTCGCCGCGCGGCTTCTCGTCGGCCTTAGGGGCAGGGGCGGGTGCCGGAGTCGGCTCTTCGTTATATGGGTTATAGTATTCGCTCATTATTTCTGGAATGCTCGGGCTATTGAGCGCTTGTCGTCGCGCTCCTTGATTGATTGACGTTTATCGTATTCTTTTTTGCCTCGGCCAATGCCGATTACCAGCTTTGCAAGGCCGCGGTCAGATATGAACAGCCGCAGCGGAACTATGGTGTTGCCCGGAATCTGGTTCTCTTTTTCGAGCTGGCGTATTTCCTTGCGGTTCAAAAGGAGTTTGCGTTCGCGGCGTTCGGTGTGGTTATTGTAAGTGCCGTAGAAATATTCGGCTATATACATGTTTTTGACCCACACTTCGCCGTTGTGGACATAGCAGAAAGTATCGACCAGCGAGGCCTTGCCGAGGCGTATGCTCTTGATTTCCGTTCCGGTCAGCACAATGCCGGCCGTAAACGTGTCGCTGATTGCGTAGTCGAAAGTTGCCCTTCTGTTCTTTATATTTACTTCTTTGAATTTCATGTGTCGGAGAAAAAGGTTTAGCCAACCTGAGTGAGCAGCCAGTCAATGAGATATACCGGCAGAATCAACCCTACGATGGCAAATGCCGCAAAGCGGAATATGTTGCGCTCGTCAACGTCGAGAAAAGTGCGGCCTATGCAGATAACAACAACTACGTATATCGGCAGGAACTGCAGCAGGGTCAGCTCCATCGGCAGCAGATTCTGCAGAATGCCGATCATGGTCATCATGCCGGTGCAATAGGCGCAAAACAGTTCCACGCGGTTGCGGTCAACGGCGCCTTCGATTGCCAGGCGCGGCAATGCGAACATCAGCACGGCAACACCGCAATAATAGGCAATCATGTAGCTCGCAAAAAATGCTATGGCCTTGATTATGAGGCCGGCAACCGACGGATGAATGTCATAGAACGCCTCAAAGCCAACCGTTGCCGTGGCGATGGCAACAAGGGGCAGCAAGGCGCGGCGCACAACCTCGCGGGCATCCGCATTGTCGGCGCTAACGTCTTCCCATCCGCGCTGAGGCGCCATGAGAATCTGAATCATCAACTTCAGGTAGTGGAGCAACATAAAAATTTACAATTGCAAATTTACGCACTTTTCCAACAATCACCAAAATTTTTAAAAAATATTCTTTGTTTTAAGCAATTATTCAAACGGCGATTGACGCATAAGAATGAAAGGCCGTCTGACTCTTAATCAGACGACCTTTCGGTTGTTGGTAAGTGTGCGTTTATTCTATTTCTTTTTCTTCAGGCGCAGGTAGTAGCCGGTGTAGTCACCTTTTTTGCCTTTGAATTCTGTATAGCCGTAGTCGAGAGCCTGGCGGTCAGCATCAGTAGCTTTGGTGTTTTCTTCAACTTCTTCGCGTGCGCCGTAGGCGTTATTCCAGATTTTATCTTTAACAGCTTTTACAACGCCAATGGGTTTGTATGTAATGGCGCCGTTCTGATCTTCGCGAGCTTCAAGAATTTCGTATTCGTCTTTCTCGTTCAGGCCCTCTTTGGTGCCGATAGCTGCAAAGACTGTTTCGCCGCTACCGCCGATGATGGGGAATACGGTGCGGAATTCTTCGTGGTTGTTTTGAAGTTTAATGATAGCTTCGTCGATCGCGCGGGCAGTTGCGCGGGTAACCAATGAGCTGATAGGCTTGTCGGAAAACAAGCTCTGGCGAATGTTGCTCGAAGATTTTTCGGAACCTACAAATTCGAGTTTGCAAATACCGAGATTTATCAGGTCTTCGATGGAGCCATTCTTTTCAAACACGTCTACGGCAAATTGCTGGTTGATGTCGTCGTTCCAAACAAGGCGGTAGAGGTCGCTGACTGCTTGTACGGTGTAGCCGTCGCCGGTAGCAGCGCTGGCTCCGGCTGATGCCACTTTCGAGGCGAGCGAGCCGAGGCCACCGAATTGTGAGCCTACGGCTTCAGCCATGGCTGAAGCTTCGGCAACTATGGCCTGATAGGAGCGGAAGCGGAGATTTACGGCCATTACGTAGGTGTTGCCAATCAGATCAAAGGCTGTCTGGTCAATCTTTGTGCGGAGCGACATATCGGTTGCTGCCTTGGCCAGTTCGTCAGGGGTGAAGTTATACTGGCCGCGATCAAGAACGAAAGCGTCGCTCCAGTGTGATTCTCCGTCGGGGGTGTAGCTATACCATTTGGCAATAATTTCTTCGGGAACGTGGTTTGCGTTGAAGAACTTGTTGACTACCGCGGGGGCGTATTTGTCGAATTCAGAGTTGATGTTGTCGCCCTTGGTGCTCATGCCGGCCATGCTTTTTGCAAATGAGCCGAAGGCTGCACCTTTGCTCTTCTTTTTAGGTGCATACAGCGTCAGATCCTCTTCGGTAACAAGGCCCTTGATGGAGTCGTAGTTGATAACTCTCCATTGGAGGTTATGGTCGTTGAACTGAGTGGGTATTTCAATGGTTGTGAACACTTTGGCCGGAAGAGCAAAAATCGAACCTTCGATGGAATCGTTGGATGCCTTCTTCTGGTCGGTTTTGGCAAATGATTTGGCGATAGACATGAGTTCGCTTGCGTCGGCGCCCTTAGAGGTCTCTTCTTCGTAATATTTATTTTGGGTATCGGAAGCGAGCAAAATGGTGTAGAGGGAGCTTCGCTTGAAGTTCTGGACCACGGAGTCGGCAACTTCGTTTTTTGCCCAGGCGCCGGCGGCTACAACCTGTAGTATTGCCGCTGTCAGTATTATTTTTTTTAGCATAGTGAATGAAAGTGTTATGAATGATAATGTTTCAGGGTTATTGTTCGAGGATTATCGGCGGATGAACACATAGCGGTTTACCTGTTGCGGGCGGCTCTTAGCCCAGGCTACGGCAACTTCTTTTGCAGCGCGTATGCGCTCTTTTTCGAGGGCCACGGCGTTGTTATATTTGGTAACATGCTCGAACTCCCACTGTTTTTTAGTGGTTTCCGACATTTGTTTGCTCAATGCTTCCGCCTCTTCAGCACACGATGCCGCCGGATCTATTTCCGACAGATATTTGTGGGCTTCGGCCGCTCCGGTTGCTGTTGGATCGGCTGCCCAGGCGGCTTTTGCCAGAGCAAGGAGACGCTTGCCCTCGGTGTTGATCTGTTCGCTGCTGATTGTCATTGCCAGTTCGTGGGCATCGGGATAGGCTTTGCAGCAGGCCGGAATAGAGGTTGCATAGTAAAGGGCTTCGCCAAATTCTCTTTTGGCCATTGCCTGACGGGCTTTTGAAAGATATTCGGGATAATGGGAATCGTAGTAGTCGATAATTTTGCGTTGGGCACCCTCCAGAAACTTAATCAAGGTCGGGTTTGTTGCGCTGATTTTGTTGAGGGCCTTCGTGTAGGCAAGTTGCTCACTGGCACCAACGCCGCTTAATTCAAACGATTCGCTGTCGAAAATCTTCTGCTCTTCGGCATCGCCCACATAGAGAGTAAGCGTAGTTTTAACGAAATTTTTGGGTGATGGGCCGCCGGTAACGTCGTTGATGGCATCGTCGAATCGGCCGGCAACGAAAAATCGGCTGTCGTAGGGCGCGCCAATCATGCCGGCTTTGCCAAGCGCCTGCATCAGCTTGCCTTCGAGCTTACTGTTGATTGCGTCGGGAACCACATCTCCCTTGGTGATGTTTGCGATTGAGATGTCAATCTGGCAATCTGTCTGTGCAATTGCGGGAGCCGAAGCGAAAGCTGCCGCAATAACAAGGATAGAATATAGTTTAGTTTTCATAACTGCCGTTTGGTATTATTATTGAACTATGTCGTACAACCGACCGCTGCCAAGTCCTTTGGTAGTGTTTTCGGATTTTATGTTATAGTTCGACCTTAAATAGTTTTTGAGTTGGTCAACGAATTCTTTGGCTTGCATGTTACGGCCTGCGGCATCGCGGAAAGGTATGCGCACCTGCTCAAACTGAATTCGGTTGCGGGTGGAGTTGCGCGTGCTGTAAACATGGTTGACCGTATTGTCGTTAATCCAGTCGGAAATTACTGTCGACAGTTCTTTTCCTCCAACTTCGGAGTTGAAGTTCAGGCCGCTGCCGTTGTCGCCGATACGGCAGGCAACCGTTATTTCACGTCCGTTTTCCTGCAAATCGTCGAAGTGCTCCTGAAGGCGGCCGATGAATGTGCCCATGTGTTCGGTGGCTGCGCTTTTCAAGGCGGCGGCAACAGGTATGGTAGTTTTGATAGTCGGAGTTTCGGCGGTTACCTGGGCGATGCTTTTGTTAGAATACGAGTCAATGGCTTCAAGACGATACGACATTGTATAGTTGAACCCCACTTTGTTAACGTCCCAGCCGATTTTGATAATGATATCGGGGCGGAGCTTGTTTAGCATGGCTTCGTAGGTTGTTTCGGCCATGTCGCCGCCTGATTGAGAGTCCTCGCCGTAGGCTGCCTCTTCGAGTTCTTCTTCGTCGTCGGCTTCGGTGCTTGCTCCGTAGTCTTTAGCGGGGAGACCGTTATCTTTCATCAGTCCGTTGAGCTGAACAACAACGTTTTTCAGGTCGGTATTCAGGAATGCCTCATCGTATTTTTCCTGAATGCGGGTCTTGCCGTTGCGTTCGAAGCGTTCAACGTAATTATTGGCGTTACACCAGGCTTTGTCGGGCAAGAACATTACAGTTGGCGGGGCGCCTGCCGATGCGGTTGCTGCACAGGCAAACAGTGCAGTAGCTGCTAAAATAGTTTTCAGTGATGTCATGTGAATGATTATTTACGGGTTATAATTTTGTCTTCTGCAAGTTTGTTGGCAAGGGCGGAACGGTCAACCGTAACGGTAATGCCGTAGTTTACGCGGCCGGCGCTTTTTGACTCCGTGCGCGATTTATCTTTATTCGAAGTTTCATTAACGAAGTTTGAGTATTCGCCTTTTGTAGCAAAGAACCGGTCGAAATACTCGGCATGGCGTTCGCGGGCGTTGACTTCGGTAACTATCGGCTGTGTTGAGTAACTGCCGTTGCCTCCTTTAATGCCTTTGAAAATTACGTCTGCCACGGCATTTTTCATAGCTTCCTCAATGGCACTGTTTTTATCCGGACCGCTTCCCCAGGCTCGTAATGTCAGTTGTCCGGAGGGTGAAGTGCTTACCAAAGAGGTGGCGAACTGATAGTTGGAATATGATGATGAAACTTTTTGGCTGCTGCGGCATCCGGCAATCGTGGCGCAAATAATGATTGATGCGCCGAGTGTGGCTAACTTTCTTATTTTCATGGTGTAACGGTTTAATTGTTGAAATTGGGTGTGTTAATTCTTACCAGCCGCCACCAAGGTCTTTTACCATGCCTTGTTGTTTGAGCATTTTTTTGAGGGCTGCCGAGTTTACTTTGACTACGGCTGATACCTTCCATTCCTTGCCGACTTTAACTACTCGGCGCGAGTCTCCTACAATCTGTACGTAGTTCCGGTAATCGTTGTTGTCAAAGAAGTTTTTGAAAAAGTCAACATATTCCACTTCTGCGGTCGGCGACCCCATAATGGCTTTATGTGATGCCACGCTTCCATAGCCGGAGTTTGTAGTGTCGTCATAGTCGCGGAAAAGTACACCGTGAACGGCGGCTTTTTCGAGATCGGCATCCGATACTTTGTTTTTATCTTTTGCAAGAATCTTAATGAGCACCTGCTGTGCATTTTGCGAGGTCATGCCGGCTCCCTCAATCTGGTATTGAGGAACCATTTTTTCTTCAACTTTCTTTCCAAATGAGTTAGGCAAGGCAAATGCCATAAGCATTAGCAGCAAAGCGAGTCTTTTCATAATGTGGTACTTTGAATATTGTGAAAATGTAAAAATCAGTGGTTGTGAATCATAAGAAACACAACTGCAAAGTTAAACAAATTTTCACATTTACCCCCCCCCAATTAGTTAAATAATGTTAACTAAACGTTGGGCTACTGTTTTTTACAGGTTGCGGCGGAGTTGGCGGAGGCCGGCGCGGCGGAGGGCGCTGTGGCCGAACAGGCGGCGGAAGGCGGCGGAGCCGAGGCTGGCGAGGTCGTCGGCGGTGAGGGCGGCGAGTTCCGGCGAGGGGTGGAAGTCGGCAATCGGAGTGTCGCCGACGGCGCGGTTCAGGGGGCATACGCGCTGGCAAACGTCGCAACCGGCAACGGTGTGGAGCCGGCGGGGCAGGTCGCCGCGATGTTCGATGCTGAGGTAGCTTTCGCAGCTGCGGGCATCCATAGCGCGACCGTCGCGGTTCAAACATGAGCCGGGGCAGGCGTGAATGCAGAGGGTGCAGTCGCCGCACGGGCTCTCCAACATCGGTTTTGGCTCAAAATCAAAGCGTTCGGTGGAAAGAATGAATCCCAAAACGCAGTATGAACCATAGCCGGGAACGTAGAGCTGGTTATTGCGGCCAATGGCTCCGAGGCCTGTGCGCCGGGCCCAGTAGCGCTCGCGCAGGGGCGCGGAATCAACGCATACGCGCGACTGTCCGGGCATCTGCGCGGCAATCTGCCCGAGGCGCTCGCGAATAACTTCGTGGTAGTCGCGCCCGCGGGCATAAAGGGCTATGTTCAGGCCAATCGGCTCGGAGGTGAAGTAGGGAAAGGCCACGGCTATGAGCGTTTGCGCGCCGTCGAGCAGCAGCCTCGGGTCGCTGCGCAAATCGCGGTAGTTGGCCATATAGTCCATCGTGGCATTGCGGCCGTCGGCGAGCCAGCTGTTGAACTGACGCTCGGCTTCGGGCTCAACCGGCGCATCGAGCAGACATGCCGCCCAGGGGAGCTCAAGAGTTGAGAGGAAGGAGCTCAAATCCATTGTCTAAGAGCCACTTTATGGCGTCGGGAAGAGCGGGCAGGGTGTTGTGCATCGACTTCAGGGAGTCGTGGAACACGATGATGGAGCCGTTGCGGGTAAACTGGCGCACGTTGTCGACCACCTCTTCGGGCGACATATATACGGCATAGTCGCGCGTAACCACGTCGTACATAATCAGATTGTAGTGGCGGCGAATGACCTTGCTCTGGCTCCAGCGCAGAAGGCCGTGGGGCGGACGGAAAAGCGATGAGTTGAGCAGGTGGTCGGCCTCCTGAACGTCGCGCAGATACTTGCGGGGCATGGTTTTGCGCCCCTGCAGGTGGTGCATGGTGTGGTTGCCGATTGAATGGCCGCGGCGGCGCACTTCCTCAACCAGTTCGGGGTGGCGCCGGGCGTTGTCGCCGACCATAAAGAACGTTGCCTTTACGCCGAACCGGTCCAGAATGTCGAGAATCTTGGGTGTGACTTCCGGAATCGGGCCGTCGTCGAACGTAAGATACGCCACCTTGCGGCCGCGGCGCTTGATGCGCCATACGGCCTCGGGAAAGAGCAGGCGGTAGAATATCGGCGGCTGAACAATAAACCGCTTCAGCGACCAGGGGCTCACGAGTGGGTTTCTACGCTGTTGAAGAACTGAATCAGGTCAACTCCGGCCTCTTCGCTTGCCTGGCGCAGGAAGCTTTCGGCCTGTTCAACGCCGAAGCTTTCGGCGTAGTTGCCAATCAGGGTTGCAAGGTAGGAGTAGCGACCCTTGGAGTCGATAATCTGATACACGCAGCGGTCAGCGACGCTCAGCGACGAGAACTGTTCGGGAGTCAGCGACTGCATGTAGGGGATATACTCGGCGTAGCGCTTGATCTGGTCCTCGTAGATTTCTTTGGCACGCTGCGTGGCCTCCTTGTTGCCGGTCTTTTCGGCCAGCGCCAGATAGAGGTCGGCAATGCTTGCTCCGACCTGAACGATATAGGGTGCGTTTTTGGTGGGGAGCTTTTCGTCCATGAGGTTCATCAGCTGCAGGGCGCGATCGTAGTCGCCGGCTGCATAGAGCGACTCAACGGCTTCGAGAATCGCATAGCGGGTGGAGGTTACCATGCGCTTTACGGTTTCGTCGAGATACACGTCGCCGCCGTTCTCATCGTCGAGTCCGCCCCAGCGGAATTTCTCGGTAATGTTCTCAAACGCCCTGTCGTTGTTGGCCTTATAGGTGAGGTTTGAGCGGCGCGGCATAATCTGCCGGGCCATGCCGGTTGAATACATATAGGGCTCCATGCCGAGCGAATAGTCGTCGGGCACCGTGTTGGCGATATACACCGGGCGGTCCCAGCCGTTGGCGGCGCTGGAAGCCAGAATGTCGAGGGTGAGCATGTCGCTCTGGGTCATGATCGACTGATGATTCTTGTCGCGCAGAGCCTCGGGCAGGTCAATGACAATGTCTTCCCAACCCTTGGTGGAGTCGCCGGGAATAACGAGCAGTCCGGCCGAGGCGATAGGATAGGTAACGCCCATGCTCTTGCCCTTGGCGTCGGGGGCGTCGCTATAATAGTATTTCAGGAAGTCGAGCACGGTGCGTCGCGTGGAGTCGGGCATAATCAGCGACGTTTGGCGGCGACCCTGGCCAAAGACGCTCTTGTCGGCCATCATCGGTGCGGGCGCGGCGTCGTAGGCGGGCAGTTTGTGCTGGGCGGCATACCAGTCGGTGGTGAGGTAGCTGAGGTTGATTACGCGCACGTCGGTGCGATAGCCTTCAACTTCCTGGGCATACCAGAGCGGGAAGGTGTCGTTGTCGCCGTTAGAGAAGATTATGGCGTTGGGTTCCAGCGAGCTGAGATAGTTCATGCCGAAGTCGCGGGTGGTGTAGCGGCCCGAGCGGTCGTGGTCGTCCCAGGTTTGCGAAACCATCTGCAGGGGCACTATCATGCCGAGCACCACGGCGATTATTGCCGAAGCCAGCGACTGTTTTTTCAGCACCTTGCCAATGCCGGCGGCAAGGGCGCCCACGCCCAGGCCAATCCAGATGGCAAACGCATAGAAGGAGCCGGCGAAGGCATAGTCGCGCTCGCGGGGCTGGTTGGGAGTCTGGTTCAGGTAGAGCACAATGGCTATGCCGGTCATGAAGAAGAGGAAGAACACCACCCAGAACTGGCGGATGCCCTCTTCGCCCTTGGCCGATTGCCAAAGCAGGCCCAGCAGGCCGAGAATGAGCGGCATCATGTAGAACACGTTGTGCCCCTTGTTGTCGCGGCCATATTCGGCGGGGAGCAGCGATTGGTTGCCCAGGCGGGGGGTGTCGATAATCGGCCAGCCCGAAATCCAGTTGCCGCGGTTAACCTCGCCGTTGCCCTGAAGGTCGTTCTGGCGGCCGGCAAAGTTCCACATGAAGTAGCGCAGATACATGTGTACAAGCTGGTAGTTCACGAAGTAGCTCAGATTCTGGGCAAACGTTGGCTTGCGCACGGTTGCGCGCATCGGCGAGCCCTTTACGGTTTCGGCCATAACTACGGGCATGTCCGATTCCTTGAATCCGCCCCACGACATGTAGCTCGACCGGGCGTCGGCGGCATACATTCGGGGGAAGAGCATGTTCAGGTCGGGCGAATAGGCATAGCGGGTTTTGGTCAGCACGCGGTCGTAGTGGTCGGGGCCGTCGGTAGCCTTGGCGTAGCCGTATTCATCGGTGGCTATGGGGGTTCCGTCGGGGTTGCGGAGCACTTCCGAAACGAAGGTGGTGCCGTAGATCAGCGGCGACTCGCCATATTGCTCGCGGTTGAGGTAGGAGCTGAGCGAGAACACGTTGTCGGGGGCGTTCTGGTTAATCGGGGTTTCCGATGCGGAGCGAATCAGCAGCAGAGCGTAGCTCGAATAGCCGATGAATATTACCAGAATGCTGAGGGTTATGAGGTTAAGAATGCGCACGGGGAGCTTCTTAACCCACCAGAGCCAGCAAACCAGAGCCGCAACGATAACCACGGGAATGAGCAGCGACGAGCCGATAAACGGAATGCCGCTGACAATTACCGACAGCACGAAGCCGACCTTGATTTTTGTGGCCGATTTTTGCTGATAGAGCTGATAGATGGTCCAGATGATGATTGCGAATGCAAGAATGGTGTAGACCAGCACGCCGGTGTTGTAGCTCATGCCGAGAACGTTGACGAAGAAGAGCTCGGAGTATTGGGCCACTTCAACGAATCCGGGCACCAGACCGTAGAGAATCGTAGCCACGATGAGGAAGCTGACGAGCAGGGCCAGGCAGGAACCTTTGCCGGTGGGGTTGGCAAACTTGCGGTAGTAGAAAACCAGAACGATAGCCGGAATGCAGAGCAGGTTGAGCAGGTGAACGGCGATGCTGACGCCGATAACGTAGGCTATCAGAATCAGATAGCGGTCGGAGTGGGGCGAATCGGCCCGCGACTCCCATTTGAGTATCAGCCAGAACACCAGGGCGGTGCAGAACGACGAGAAGGCATAAACCTCACCCTCAACAGCCGAATACCAGAAGGTGTCGCTCCAGGCGTAGGCCAGGGCGCCAACCATTGCAGAGCCGAAAATAACCACCCACTGCGCCTTCGAGAGCTCCTCGACGGGCTTATAGCCGCCCAGCAGCCGGCGCATCAGGTGCGAAATGGTCCAGAAAAGCAGCAGAATGGTTGCCGCGCTCAGCAGCGCATTCATCGAGTTGACGGCCACGGCGGCCATTCCGGGCTCACCGCCGCTGAGAGTGATGAAGAAACGCGCGGCGAGCATGAATATCGGGTTGCCCGGCGGGTGGCCGACTTCGAGTTTAAATCCTTGGCTGATAAATTCCGGACAGTCCCAGAACGAGGCTGTCGGCTCAATGGTAAGCAGATAGCTCACGGCGGCTATTATGAAGCAGAGCCACCCTAAGCTGTTGTTGATAAGGTTGTACTTTTTCACCTTTTTATCGGATTATGGTTTTTTTGCCGTTGATGATATATATTCCGCCGACGGGGTTGGCAACGCGGCGACCCTGCAGGTCGTAGATTGCCGCGGCGGGCGCCTGGACGCTGATTTCGCTGATCGACGATTCGGTTTGGGTCGATTTCAGGCCGAATACGAACGAGTCGTTGAGGCCTTGCGAGCCTTTGCAGGGGCGGCCGTTGGCGTCGGTGGTCCAGAAGTCGGTGCCGGCGCTTTCGGCGTTGCGTATGGCGAGTTTGCCGTCGGCGGTGAGATAGATTTCGTAGGTGTTCCAGTCGGCATAGAACTGGTTGACGCTGATAACGCCCTTTTCGTTAATGAACTTGCCGGCCTGGCGGATAGATATGCGGCCGTTGCTTTCAACGCCGAATGTCCACTTATAGGCTGAGCCGGGTTCGTCGGGCATGGTGGCGAAGTTCAGCTCATTGTTGCTTGAGTTGCGGTAGAGGGCCTTGCCATCGTTGTTGAGGAAATAATATTCGCCCGGTTCAAAGCCTTTGGGCGCGGGGTTGATTTCGCGGTCGGCGGGAACAATCTGGAATATGAAGTTGTCGAGGCTCCACGTTTCGTTGCTTGAGGCCACGAAGCGTCCCACCTTGTTGACCGACCAGAACTTCTTGCCGCCGCGTTCGGCATTCTGAATAGCAAAGAAGTCGCCGAGCGGGGTGATTTGGTAGGTGTTCCAGTCGGCGGAGTAGGGGTTGGTGCCGAAGTTGAAGATTTCGTTGACGTAGCGGTCGTCGAACACCGAGCGCAGCGAGTAGCGGCCCTTGGCTGAATCGTAGGCTATGCGCCACGACTGGCGTGCGGGGTTGATGTTGTCGGGTTCGTCAACGAACTTGGGCGCGGCGGGGGTGTCGGCCGCAGCGCCGGAGCCGTTGCTCAGATATTTTCCTTGATAGAGAATATAGTACGTTCCGGTTTCGAGCACTCGGAAGGGGAACATGTCGGCCGGATAGTCGTAGCCGCCGGCCTTGAACTGCTCAACGAGCTGCTCAAGGGCGCCGGTCATCCAGCCGCGAACATATTCGGGCGCGGATTTCGGCAGGAATTTGCGCACGGGCCAGCCCTCGCGGCTATAGTGGCAGTCGGCGGAGTCGGTCAGCGCGGCATAGTCGGCATAGGCGTCGAGGAAAGCCCGGCCGTTTTTCTGCTCCAGGGCGTTAAACATTTCGTCGAGCAGCTGGCCGCGCTCGCCCTGCATGCGGTAAACCTCTATCCACTCCTTGATTTCGTTAACGAGGCGGTTGTCGGCCAGGCCGAGCAGTTCGTCGGCCGTTGCAACCTGTTTGTCGAAATATGCGCGATAGGCAGCGGCGGTGTTGGCGTTGATAGTGGCGTCGGCGTCGATAAGTGCCTTGAATTCGGGAGTTTCGTGCCATTTAACCACGAGGCCGTGGGTGCATTGCGGATAGTAGAAGTTGCTCTGACAGTAGGTGCGGAAGGCCTCGGTGTTGTCGGGGAAGAGATAGCTCAGGGCCTGCTCCCAGTTGGCGTCGGCATTGTAGGCGGTGGGGTTCCAGGTGAAGTCGCCGATGCCGTAGAGGGCCACTTTCGATGCCTCGTAATATTCCATGGGGTTGGAGCAGAATGCTTCGATTTTCGAGGGGATATTTACGTCGGCGGCTTCGTAGGGCGACATCAGCAGCGGACCGCCCTCGTAGCCATAGTCGGTAACGGGGTAGTTGAGCCAGATGTAGGGTTTGCGGCCGGTTTTGTTGGTAAACCAGTCGGCGGCGGAGTTCTGGTTCATGTCAACGACTCCCGCGCCGGTCCACATTATCTGAATGTCGCTGTCGAGCCCCTCGCCGAGTTTGTTAAGATATTGGCTATCGGTGTTCCAGCCGCCGGCAAAGCCGATGCAATACTCTGTGGGGCAGACTATCAGTTGCTTAACGTCGGGTTTCTTGTGAACGAATTCCCGGTTGAGATAGTTGAGGTAGGCAATCTGGGCGTCGACCTTTTCGCCGCCTATGTCGTCGAAAAACACGCCGAACTGGCGGATGCCGAGGTCATACATGGCCTGGAATTTGGCCAGGGCCTTGGCCATGTTGTCGCCCTCGATGGCGTTTCCGGGGTGAATGGCCCACACGAAGTGAACCTTATGTTTGAGGCCTTCGGTTGCGAGCTGCTGCAGTTCGGCGGCCTTGGCTTCGGGGTAGGGTTGTGCCCACTGGGCTTTGTGGTAGGGGTCGTTTTTCGGGCCGTAGATAAACACGTTCATCTTGTTGCGGTCGAAGAAGTTGAACATGTCCAGGCAATCTTCCTGACTCCAGGGGTTGCCGTAGTAGCCTTCAATCACGCCGCGGTCGAGGGTAACGGGCCAGTCCTCAACCTCGCACGCTTCAACCGTGGCGCCGACTGCGAGTTGCAGAAACGACTGAACGCCATAGAAGGTGCCCTCGTTGTCGGCCCCGGCGATAACAACCTTGTCGGGCGCAACGGACAGGTAGTAGCCCTGGGCGTGGTCGGGAATCTTGTCGGCGTAGGAGCTGACTGCGGCGTCGTCCTTTTCGCCGATAACGATTTCAATGGCGCCGTTGGCCGAGGGCGAAAGCTTGGCCTGCAGGGCGGCAATGGCATCGGCGTCGGCATCGCCCGCGCCGGTGAGGCGATAGGTGGCGGTGGCTGACTCGAAGGCGCCGGAGCCTGCGGTCATTTTTTGAGGATTCGGAAAAATAGAGGCTGCGAACGTCGAGGCGGAAACCAGCAGCGCGGCCAGTGAAAGAATCGGTTTCATGTGAATGATTTTAAAAGGTGAGGAGATTTAGTTTATCGGGGTCAGCTCGAATATGAACTGCGGTTTGCCGAAGCGACATTTAAGTTCGTCGCCCTCGACGCCCCAGTATGACTGGCCGCCGTTGCCGCCGTTGCGGATGGCAAACTTGCCGTTGTCGCCTTTGATGAACACGTAGGTGTTCCAGTCGGCGGAATAGGGGTTCACTCCGAAGCGGCCGAGCTCGTTAACGTAGCGCTCGTCTTTGGAGTTGCGGATTTCGTAGCGCTCGGTGGCGGGTTCGAGTTTCAGGTGCCATTCCTGGCGGTTGGGGTTGATGTCGTCGATTTCGGCCTGCAGAACCGGAGCTGCGGCGCCGGCAGGGTTGCCGAGCAGTCGGCCGTCGACCTTGATGTAGTAAGTGCCGTTTTCAACCACCGGTTTGGGGAAGAGGTCGGCCGGATAGTCGAAGCCGCCTTGCTTAAAGGCGTCGACCAGCGCGGCTAAAGTCTGCTTCTGCCAGGGCACTACGTGGAGGGTGCCGGTTTGAACGCGCACGCTCTGAATCGAGCCCTCGAAGTCGCGGCTAACGTTGGCCTGCATTTTCGCGGATGCCTCCTGATAGCGCTTGTAGGCGTCGATGAAGGGCGCGGCAAGTTCGGCGTCGAGGGCCTCGGCCATGTCGACCAGCGCCAGGCCCATCTGCGACTGCAGGCGCATGGCAATCACCCACTCCTTAACTTCGGTCAGCAGCGGATTTTCGCCGCGGGTCAGCGGCATCAGCTCGTTGGCGGCGGCAAGGGTGCGGTTGAAATATTCGCGGTAGGCCTCAACGGCGTCGGGGCTGTTGAGAGCCGGGAAATTCTCTTTAAGAACCGCGAAGTTAGGCGTTTCGCCATAGAAGCGCAGCTTGTGGACGCTCGGAGCAACGTCGACGTTGTTGAGACAGAACAGGCGGAAGGCGTCAACGTGGCCCGGGGCGAGTTCGCGCAGCGAGGCTTCCCATGATTCGTTGGCATCGAAAGTTTGGGGCGAGCGCGCAAAGTCGGCCAGCGACGCCAGGGCCACTTTCGAGGCTTCGGCATACTGCATCGGGTTGGAGCAGAAGGCCGTAACCTTGTCGGCGATGTTGGGGTCGTTGCCAACAACCGGGCCCATCAGCAGGTTGTGCTGGCCATAGTCGTTGACCGGATAGTTGAGCCAGATAAAGGGGCGGCGCGTGGTTTTGTCGATAAACCATTGGCAGTCGGCCTCGTCAATCATGTCGCACACCGAGGCGCCGGTCCACATAATAGCTATGTCGGGGTTGAGCTGAGTGCCCATCTTGGTCAGATAGTCGCCGCCGCTCCATGCCTGGTTGTATTGAGTGGGGCAAACAATCAGCGGGCCTACGTCGGAGTGCTTCTTAACGAACTCGCGGTCGAGGAAGTTAAGGTAGTCAATCTGCGAGTCGACGCTCTTGGCCGAAATGTCGTCGAAGAAAATCGAGAAATTGCGCACGCCAAGGTCATACATCTGCCCGAACTTGGCCAGGGCCTTGGCGCGGTCGGCGTCAGATTCGATGGCGTTGCTCGGGTGCATGGCCCAAACGAATTTCACCTTGTTGGCGGCGGCGCGCTGAACCAGCTCGGCCATTTCGGCGGCTTTGTCGGCGGGATAGGGTTCGTGCCAGCGCGAGTGGTGATAGGGGTCGTCTTTCGGGCCGTAGATATACGTGTTCATGGCGTGGCGGCCATAGAAGTCAAATTGGCTCAGGCGGTTGGCGTGGCTCCAGGGGTTGCCGTAGAAGCCCTCGATAACGCCTCGCATGGCAATTACCGGAGCGATGGCGGTGTCGACCTGCGCGGGGGGATTTTTCAGAAACTCCTGAACGCCATAGAAGGTGCCGGCTTCGTCGCGACCGGCAATAACAACCTTTTTGGGCCCTACGCTCAGATAAAAGCCTTCGGCGCCTTGCGGAATCGAGGCGTTGTATTTCTTCACGGCTTTGTCGCCCGCTTCGCCGATAATGATTTCAACGTCGGCTTTAGGGGCGATGGTCAGCGACTGCTCAAGCAGTTTAACGGCATCGCTGTCAGCGGTTTTAGCTCCGGTGAGTTTATAGGTGGGCGTCTGGGCTGCAGCCGATGCCGCAACTGCCAGCCCAAGGGCTATAGCATAGAGTTTCATGATGTGAATAGATTATAATCCACGCAAAGTTACAAAAATTTTCTGAAACTGCAAGAATCTCGGGCCGGCGGCGAACTTTTTGCCCGCCTTGGTGTTTTTAAAGTATAAAACGAACGATTAAGTCTCTCTACTACTACGAAAACACCTCGGGGCGCCGAGGAAATTGAAATTTCAACCGGCAAGCGCTTGCCGAAAGTCGCGTCTGAAACCGACGCGCTCGCCCCCAAGAAAAAACACCCCTTTACCTAATCCCAATACCAAGCAGCGCTCCCTTCGGGGGGCGCATTT
>CAZKPP010000028.1:0-23619 GCA_964554665.1 uncultured Bacteroides sp. | reverse complement strand
CTGACCTGCACCCCCCGCGACCTCGGCTTTGACTACCACTACATTCAGGCTGCAACCGCCGACCGCGTGCCCTGCGTCTACCTCGAACAAGACACCGTTGCCAACTACGACCCCGAACACCCCATCTACGTTAGCTACGGCGCCAACTTCGAAGGCGAACCCACCGGCGTTTCACACCGCGACTCGCTCAAACTCAACTGGACCCACGGCCACAACAACTCCATTATCGACGGCATTTCGCGCATCGGCTTCATGAAAGGCGGCGGCAAAGCCCTCTGGAAAGACGAAAACATTGCCGACTCCATCGTTTCCCACTCCGTTCGCTTCATCAACGAACATAAAGACGAACCCTTCTTCCTCTACCTCTGCACCAACGACGTTCATGTGCCCCGCTGGCCCCACGAACGCTTCCGCGGCAAAAACCCCATGGGTCTTCGCGGCGACGCTATCGCCCAGTTCGACTGGACCGTTGGCGAAGTTATGAAAGCCCTCGAAGAAGCCGGCATTGCCGACAACACCCTGCTGATTCTGTCGAGCGACAACGGCCCCATTCTCGACGACGGCTATGACGACAACGCCGAAGCCCTTCTCAACGGCCACTCGCCCTCAGGCCCCTACCGCAGCTACAAATACTCCGGCTACGAAGGCGGCACCATGGTTCCCTTCATCGTGCGCTGGCCCGAACGCGTACAGCCCTCCGAGCCCAACCACACCCTGCTCAGCCACATCGACCTCATCGGCTCCTTCTCGGCTCTCATCGACGGTGAAGTTCCCGAAGGCGGCGCCATCGACTCCGGCGACATGCTCGCCCAGATGCTCGGCGAATCCATGGAACATCGCCCCTGGGTGTCGGAACTCAACTGCACCAACGTGCTGAGCGTACGCACCAACGAATGGAAATTCCTCCCCGCCAACAGCAACGTTCAAAACACCAACTGGGGCATTACCATCGAAAACGGCAACCGCCCCTACGACCAGCTCTTCGACATGATTAACGACAAGGGCGAAACCACCAACCTTGCCGAATCAAACCCCGAAGTGCTCGCCTACATGAAAGGTGTTCTCAAAGATGCACGCGCCAGCCTTGCCGGCCCCGTGCTCCCCAAAGTCATGCCCAAAATCTCCGACGAAAACGAATCCTACTGGTATAACATCTTCACCCCCAAACGCGAAAACCGCACCATCGCCATCAGCGACGACGGCCTCGTTGGCGTAGCCGCCACCGATGGCATCTACGGCCGCGCACAGTGGAAATTCGAAGACACCGGCCACAGCACCTACAACATCATCAACCGCGCAACCGGCCAATACATCAGCCCCGACGGCGTAGCAACCTCCCAGCAGCTCAAGCTCTCAACCACCCCGCCCGAAGACGGCTGGGTAATCGAAGCAGCTGCCGACGAAGGCTGCATGATTTTCCACACCATGGACCTCGGCGCCCAGATCAACCAGACCCAGCAGGCCAACCAGTTCAAAATCTTCAACTGGGGTGGTGGCACTAACAACAGCGACGCCGGCTGTCAGTACTCAATTCAGGAAATCACCTACGAACCCGCCGACCCCGTGCCCGGAGTAACCCTGCCCCAGCGCAGCGACGAACCCGTAGCCTCCACCGCCGAAAATCCCCGCTGGTTCACCATCTACACCCCCAACCGCGAAAACCGCTACCTGACCAAGAGCGCCAACGGCATGGTAGGTAACCAAACCACCGAATACGCTCCCACCCTGGCCTGGCGCTTCGAAGCCCGCACCGACGGCTCGCACAACATCATCAACAAGCTCTCCGGCGAATACGTGTCGCCCACAGTCATTGGCACCACCAAAGAAATCGCCCTCGTTGCCGACGAGCCCGAAAAAGGCTGGAGCTTTGCCCCCGCCAACAGCGCCGGCACCTACATCATCACCTGCGGTGACTTCCAGCTCAACCAGACCCAGCAAGCCAACGACTACAAAATCTTCAACTGGGGTGGTGGCACAAACAAAGGCGACGTCGGCTGCCAGTTCCGCTTCACCGACATCACCGACCTGCTCAAACAGAGCTCAATCAAACCCGTTCAGGCCGTAGAAACCAACGTCAAACTCTTCGACATGTGGGGCCGTCCCGTAACCAACCCCCGCCACGGCGTCTACGTAACCTCCGAAGGCAAAAAAATCATCCTCTGATTCCAACATCCCCTTCAACCCCATGCAGAGGCATCTCCCCCCGAGATGCCTCTCTTTTTTTGTTGGTTTCGCAACTTTTTCGTAACTTTGCGGAGATAAAATGAACTGATTATGGATTACAATCACAAAGATATTGAATCGCGCTGGCAACAGTATTGGAAAGATCGCGAAATATATAAGGTCGACGTTGATTCGTCGCGCCCGAAGTTTTATGTGCTCGACATGTTCCCCTACCCTTCGGGAGCGGGCCTCCACGTAGGTCATCCGCTGGGCTACATAGCTTCCGACATCTACGCTCGCTATAAGCGTCTGCAAGGCTTCAACGTGCTTCACCCCATGGGCTACGACGCCTACGGCCTGCCCGCCGAGCAATATGCAATCCAAACCGGTCAACACCCCGAAAAAACAACCACCGAAAATATTGCCCGCTACCGCTCGCAGCTCGACAAAATCGGTTTTTGCTACGACTGGAGCCGCGAGGTGCGCACCTGCGACCCCGAGTTCTACAAATGGACCCAATGGGCTTTCCAGCAGATGTTTGGCCACTACTACGACACCACCAAAGGCCAGGCGCGCCCCATCGACGAGCTCATTGCCCGCTTTGAAGCGAACGGCACCGAGGGGATAACCGCCGCCCGCGGCAAAGACGTTGAGTTCACAGCCGACCAATGGAAGGCCATGACCGAAAAAGAGAAGAGCGACGCCCTGATGAACTACCGCATTGCCTACCTGGGCCATACGATGGTTAACTGGTGTCCGAAGCTCGGCACAGTGTTGGCCAACGACGAGGTCAGCGAAGGAGTTTCGCTGCGCGGCGGCTACCCGGTGGAGCAGAAGCTGATGTATCAGTGGTGTCTGCGCGTCAGCGCCTACGCCGAGCGCCTGCTCCGCGGCCTCGACACCATTGACTGGACCGACTCGCTGAAAGAAACCCAGCGCAACTGGATAGGCCGCAGCGAAGGCGCCGAAATGCGCTTCAAAGTTGCCGGTTCAGACCTGGAACTGGAAATCTTCACCACCCGCGCCGACACCATTTTCGGCGTAACCTTCATGGTGCTCGCCCCCGAAAGCGCCTACGTCAAGCAGCTCACAACCCCCGAGCAGCGTCAGGCCGTTGAAGACTACCTCGACGAGGTTAAACACAAAACCGAGCGCGAGCGCATGATCGACAAAAAGGTTACCGGCGTGTTTACCGGTTCCTACGCCATAAACCCGCTCACCGGCAAACAGATTCCCGTATGGGTCAGCGACTACGTGCTGGCCGGCTACGGCACCGGCGCCATCATGGCCGTTCCGGCCCACGACTCGCGCGACTATGCCTTTGCCCGCAAGTTTGACCTCCCCATAATTCCGCTGATTGAGGGTGCCGACGTGTCGGAGCAGAGCTTCGACGCCAAGAGCGGCAAAATGATTAACTCCGCCGGCCCCGAGCTCAACCTCAACGGCCTTGAGGTTAAAGATGCCATTGCCCGCACCAAGCAGTTCATTACCGAAAAAGGCCTCGGCAAGGTTAAGGTAAACTACCGCCTGCGCGACGCCATATTCTCGCGCCAGCGCTACTGGGGCGAACCGTTCCCGGTTTACTATAAGGACGGCATCCCCTATATGCTTCCGGCCGACCAGCTGCCGCTGCTGTTGCCCGAAATTGACCAATACCTGCCCACCGAAAGCGGCGAACCCCCGCTTGGCCGCGCCCAAAACTGGCAGACTGCCGACGGCTATCCTCTGGAACTCAACACCATGCCCGGCTTCGCTGGCTCATCGGCCTACTACTTGCGCTATATGGACCCCCACAACTCCGAAGCCCTCGTTGGCAAGGAGGCAAATGCCTACTGGCGCGACGTTGACCTCTACATCGGCGGCACCGAACACGCCACCGGCCACCTGATTTACTCCCGCTTCTGGAACAAATTCCTCTACGACCTCGGAAAAGTGGTGAGCGACGAACCGTTCCGCAAACTCATCAACCAGGGCATGATTCAGGGCCGCAGCAACTTCGTTTACCGCATCAAGGACACCAACACCTTCGTATCGGCCGGCCTGAAAGACCAATACGACGTTACGCCCATACACGTTGACGTAAACATAGTTTCCAACGACGTTCTCGACACCGACGCCTTCCGCGCCTGGCGCCCCGAATTCGCCAACGCCGAATTCATTCTCGAAGATGGCAAATACATCTGCGGCTGGGCCGTGGAAAAAATGTCGAAATCGATGTTTAACGTCGTTAACCCCGACGACATTGTTGAACGCTACGGCGCCGACACCCTCCGCCTCTACGAAATGTTCCTCGGCCCGCTCGAACAGAGCAAACCCTGGGACACCAACGGCATTGACGGCGTTAACCGCTTCCTGAAAAAACTCTGGAAACTCTATGCCAATGGCGTGAGCAACGAACCCGCCTCGGCCGCATCGCTGAAAACAATCAACACCCTCATTAAAAAGGTTACAACCGACATTGAGCACTTCAGCTACAACACCTCGGTTGCCGCCTTTATGATTTGCGTTAACGAACTCACGGCCCAGAAATGCAACTCGCGCGAGGTGCTCGAACCGCTGGTAATCGTTCTTGCCCCGTTTGCCCCCCACATTGCCGAAGAGCTCTGGCACACCGCCCTTGGCCACGACACCACGGTTTGCGACGCCTCCTGGCCCACCCACGACGAGTCGCGCCTGGTTGAAGCCGAAGCCACCTACCCCGTGAGCTTCAACGGCAAGGCCCGCTTCAACCTGACCGTACCCGCAACCATGGGCCAAGACGACGTCATAGCCGCAGCAATTGCCCATGAATCAGCCGCTAAATGGCTCGAAGGCAAGCAAATCGTCAAAACCGTATTCGTGCCCGGCAAGATTGTTAACCTCGTTGTAAAATAACCGGTGCAATAAATCAACTGATTGTGCGTTAAATGAGTGTGATAGTCTTTGCCACCAATAATGCCCACAAGCTTTCGGAAGTTCGCCAGATTCTCGGCGACCGTCTCGAAGTGCGCTCGCTGGCCGAAATCGGATGCCACGAAGATATTCCCGAAACCGCCTCGACCATAGCCGGCAATGCCGAAATGAAAGCCCGCTATGTTGCCGAGCGCTACGGGGTTGACTGCTTCGCCGACGACACCGGCCTTGAGGTCGACGCCCTTGGCGGCGCCCCCGGCGTCTACTCCGCGCGCTATGCGGGCAGCCATGGCGACTCCGCCGCCAACATGGCAAAACTTCTGGCCGAACTCGGCGACCGCGCTGACCGCAGCGCCCGCTTCCGCACCGTCATTGCCCTCTGTCGCAACGGCCGGATGCAGACCGTTGAAGGCGTTGTTGAAGGCTCCATAGCCCGCGAGCCGGCCGGCACCGACGGATTCGGCTACGACCCCGTTTTCCTTCCGGCCGAGGCCGGCGGACGCAGCTTCGCCCAAATGTCGGCCGACGAAAAAAATGCCATCTCCCACCGCGGACGCGCAATTAGCAAACTACTTGAAATACTCTAAAATATGAAAAAACTCCTTATACTCCTCCTCGCAGCAGTTGGTGCCGTTACCGGCATCAACGCGCAGGGCTATGTAGGCTCCTGGGAACTCTTCTCAAGCTCGCCTGCGCCGACCAAAGTCATTGAAACGCCCGAATATGTCTACACCCTGTCGGGAAGCTCGCTCAGCGCCATCGACAAACAAACCGGCGAAGTTCAGGCCCTCAATGCCCTGAACCGGCTCAACGGCAACAAAGTCAGCAAAATCTGGTATAACGCCAAAAAGAAATGCCTGCTCGTTGCCCACACCGACTACAACATCGACCTGGTCTACGACGACGGCCGCACCATCAACGTGCCCGACCTTCGCGACGCCGCAATCTCAGGCAACAAGACCATCAACGACGCCGACTTCCAAGGCAACAAAGCATATCTGGCCCTCGGATGCGGCTTCATCGTGGTTGACACCGACCACGGCGCCATAGTCAAGAGCCACATCTACAACATTTCCATCCCCTACATCGCCGTTACCAAAAACCATGTGGTAATCGCCCTTACCGAATCGGGTGTGTCAAAATTCAAATACGCGCCCATAACCGCCTCTCTCAACAACTTCAGCGACTTCAGCGACGTTGTTAACGCCTCCGGCACCCAGCTCGGCTTCATGCCCACCTCGATGGTCGGCCTCAACGACAACTCCGTTGTTGCCGCCAACAAAACCAACGTGCTCAAGTTTGACTTCTCCGAAGCCGAACCCGTACGCACCTTCCTCCGCGTAGGCTCGGGCACGGTCTACGACGAACATCGCCTCACCCCCACGGCCAAAGGCTATGCGTTTACCGGTATGGACAAAACCGTTTTCTACGCCAACGCCGACGGCACCACGGCCACTCTCGGCCCCGACAACGCCCTCAACGGCCAGCTCGCGGCTAACTGGAGCGCCGACCAAAAGAACCTGTGGATGGCCGACGCAGCCGGCACCGGTCTCTACAACTTCGACAGCGCCTCCTTCACCCGCGCCAAGTCGCGTCCCCAGGGCCCCTCGGGCGGCAACATCGGCCGCATCATGCCCCTTAGCGACGGCCGCATCATTCTCTCAACTCTTGAGCTTCACCAGTACCAGCAACTCTATAATCTGGCATTCGCCTATTCTACCTACGCCGACGTCTACAACCCCTCAACCAGAACTTTCACTCCTATCAGCCGCAGTGTTCTCAGCTCATCGCTGCGCAGCATCATCGTTAACCCCAACGATGAAAACAAGCTTCTGGTCAGCATCCGCAATATCGGTTTGAGAACCATTGACTTGACCGACGAATCATATTTCGACGCCACCAAAAACAACTCGCCCCTCTCCGCCGCCCCCACCGGCATGGAAGTCGACAAAAACGGCAACCTCTGGATGGTTATCAACACCTCTGCCCCCACCGTGGTCAAAGCCCCCAAAGGCAGCTGGGAAAACGCTGTCGACGGCTCCAAGTGGAGCACTATGGTTGTTTCCGGTCTGGCAGGCATCCACTCAACCCGCCTGACGCTCGACGAAGCCAAGGGCAACGTAATCATTACCGGCGGCGCACTGGCCGTAGTAAAGATGCCCGAAAACTCCAAGCCCCTCTCTTCTACAACACAATACGCCGTTATCGACGTTAGCCGCGACGAAGACGACGCTTCTACCGGCGACCCCTGGATTTTCTACAAGCCCGAAGTCGACAAAGACGGCTGGATCTGGTGCCCCAACAACCAGGGTGTGCTCGTAATCAAAGACTCCGACCGCATGTTTGAGCCCGGCTACCACGCCATGCGCCCCAAAGTGCCCCGCAACGACGGCACCGACCTTGCCGACTACCTGCTGCAGCAGGTCCACTCCACCAAGGTTGCCGTTGACGAAAACAACCAGAAATGGATCGGCACCCTCGGCTCAGGCCTCTACCGCGTATCGGCCACCGGCGATATGATTCTTGAACATATCCTGAGCGCGTCCTCGCAGATGCCCTCCGACGATATTTTTGAAGTAGTGCCCTCTAAAACCAGCAACGACGTCTACGTAGGCACCGGCGAAGGCTTCTCGATCTATCACTCCGAATCGTCGCCCGCCGCCGAAAACTACGACAACGTCTACGCCTATCCCAACCCCGTAACCCCCGACTATGGCGGCTACATAACCGTTGTTGGCCTCATGGACGACTCGCTGGTTAAGATTGCCGATGCCTCCGGAACCATTGTTCACGAAGGCCGCAGCAATGGCGGCATGTTCGTGTGGGACGGTTGCGACACCACCGGCCGGCGCGTGCGCAGCGGCGTTTACTTCGTGTTCGCCTCGCAAACCGGCGAAGAACAGAGCAATGCAGCAGTTACAAAAATCATCGTAGTTAACTAAATGATAAAATACGCTGACGAAACCGACAAGGCGTATGGGCTGGCCGGCATGGCGATTTCTCTTGTCGCCTGGGACGCCGAAGAATGGCTGAACGCCATCAACATCGATGCCCCGGCCGACAGCGCCCTCGAAATGACCTCCGAATTCTATCTCACTTTGGCTCCGCGCGTCGGGGCCAAAGCCGTTTGGGAACAGGCCTCGAAGCGCTTTCAGCTCACCGCAGCCATGACCGTGGCCAACGTGTCGTGCCGCGAAATGGCCCTGCGCAAGCATGGCACCCTGCCCGACGACGCCGACTCGGAGCTGCGTGCGCTCCTGGCCGATGAAGGGGCCGACCTTTGCGGCTTCGAGCCCGACGAGGTCAGCCGTCTGTATGGTCAGGCCCTCACCTACTGCTCGCGCCTGTTCGGCCACCCCGGCGTACGCACCCTTGCCGACAAACTCGCCGCGCGGCTTATCGAGGTGCGCCGCCTCGATTCCCCCGAAGTCTTTGCCCTGCTCGCACCGCTCAACCGCATGTAATCCCGTCAAATGTCGAAAACAATCCTTCAGTTCGCGCTGCTCTTTGTGCTGCTGGTAATGGTCCAGGCCATTATCTTCAGCCATATAGCGCTGTTTTCGGTGGCGCTGGCTTTCGTGTTTATCTACTTCATAATCAAACTGCCGCTCAACCTCGACCCCGCCAGGGTAATATTCCTGTCGTTTCTGATTGGCTTCGTTTTAGACATTTTTCAAGACACTCCCGGCGTCAACTCCCTGAGCTGCACCTGCCTCGGCGGCGTGCGCCGGACGGTTATTCGCCTCTACATTCCGCGCGAAGAAGACCTTATCCGCGCCATCCCCTCAATCCGCACCCTGGGCGCATCGCTCTTTGCCCGCTATGCGGCAACCATGGTGTTGATCTACACGTTCCTGGTCTTCACAATCGAAGCATTCACCTTCTTCCACCCCGCCGTTTGGGGCATGCGCATCATCTGCTCGGCAGTGTTGACCACCCTGCTCATAATGGCTTTTGACTCTCTATCTCTCCGCTCCCAAAAGTGAGAAAAGACTATAACCTCGAAAAACGCCGCTTCGTTATCGGCGGCTTTATAGTTGTAATTGTCATCATCTACCTGGTTAGGCTCTTTTCCCTCCAGGTGGCCGACGACAAATATAAGACTTTTGCCGAAAACAACGCCTTTCTCCGCAAAGTGCAGTTTCCGAGCCGCGGGCTCATGTATGACCGCAACGGCGAACTGGTAGTCTACAATCAGCCGGCCTACGACGTAATGATGATTCCAAAAGACATCAAAGGCCTCGACACCCTCGACTTCTGCAACACCCTCGGAATCACCCGCGAACAGTTCGAGCGGCGCATGACCGACGTCAGGTCTATGCCCGGATTCAGCGTCTACACCCCCCAGAAATTCATGTCGCACCTAACGGCCCGCGACTACGGACGCCTCCAGGAAAAACTCTACCGCTACCCCGGATTTTACACCCAAAAACGCATTCTGCGCCAATATAACTTCCTGGCAGCGGCCAACGTTTTGGGCAACATACGCGAGGTTAACCAACGCGACCTCGACAACGACGAAGAGGGCTACTATCGCTCGGGCGACTACATAGGCGACCTGGGCGTGGAACGCAGCTACGAGCAATATCTCCGCGGCGAAAAGGGCGTGGAAATACTCATGCGCGACGCCTACGGACGCATTCAGGGCCGCTACGAGGACGGCAAGTTCGACTGCCCGCCCCACTCGGGCCGAAACCTCACCCTCAGCCTCGACATCAAGCTCCAGCAATATGCCGAAAGCCTCATGGTCAACAAAATCGGCGCCATAGTGGCCATCGAGCCGAAAACCGGCGAGATTCTATGCATGGTTTCGTCGCCCACCTACGACCCCACCCTGCTCATAGGTCGCGACCGCGGCAAAAACTACCTCGAACTCGCCTCGCCCGACAATATCGACCACCCGCTCTTCGACCGCGCGCTCATGGGTGCCTACCCTCCCGGCTCGACTTTCAAACCGGGCCAGGCGCTGATTCTGCTCCAGGAGGGCATCATCGACCTCAACACCGCCTACCCCTGCTATAAAGGCTACATCAATGGCGGATTGCGTGTAGGCTGCCACCTTCACGGCTCGCCCATTGCCGTCAAGCCCGCTCTGCAAACTTCGTGTAACGCCTTTTTCTGCTGGGGCTTCAAAAACATGATTGACCGCCGCTCGAAATACGGCTCTTCGGCCAACGCCTTCGAAATCTGGAAAAACCACCTCGTTTCGCTGGGCTACGGCTACAAACTCGGCGTCGACCTGCCCGGCGAGAGCCGCGGTTTCCTGCCAAACGCCAAGTTCTACGACAAATTCTACGGCGAAGGCCGCTGGAGCGCCAACACCATAGTCAGCGTCAGCATCGGCCAGGGCGAGGTGCTGGCAACCCCGCTGCAGATGGCCAACATCTGCGCGACAATCGCCAACCGCGGCCACTTCATAACCCCTCATGCCGTCAAGGCCATTGAAGACACAGTCATGCCCGCCGAGTTCCTTGCGGTGCGCCGCCCCGACATCGACGAAAAATGGTTCCCACACATTGCCGAAGGCATGCGCATGGCCGTTACCGGCGGCACCTGCCGACTGGCCAATCTCCCCGACATCGAAGTGGCCGGCAAAACCGGCACGGCCCAGAACCCTCACGGCAAAGACCATTCGGCCTTTATCGGCTTCGCGCCCTATAATGACCCCGAAATCGCCGTTGCCGTCTACGTTGAAAACGGCGGCTTCGGAGCCCACTTCGGTGTGCCCATCGGCTCGCTGATTATCGAACGCTATCTCACCGGCCAAATACGCCCGGAAAGACAGTATATTGAACAAAACATGTTGAACGCCTCAACCCGCCAATTCCGTGTTATACGAAAACCGAAAACTTAGCGACCCATCGGTCTTCCGCTCGCTCGACTGGTTCACGGTCTTTCTCTACCTCCTGCTCGTAATAGCGGGGGTATGGAGCATCTACGCCGCCAGCTATGACTTCGACCATGCGTCGGTCTTCGCCTTCTCGGAATTTTCGGGCAAACAGATTCGCTGGATAGGCCTCGGCCTGGTGCTGGCGCTCGTCATCATGTTGAGCGACTATCGCATCTACGAAACCTACGCCTATCCGCTCTACGTGTTCATGATAGTTTTGCTGGCCGTCACGGCGGTTGTGGCCCCCGACATCAAAGGCTCCCACTCCTGGCTCAAAATCGGCCCCGTATCGCTCCAGCCAGCTGAATTCGCCAAGTGTGCCACCGCCCTGGCCCTGGCCAAGCTCTTCAACTCATATAACTTCAAGCTCAACAACTGGAAGAACTATGGCCGCGCCATAGGGCTGATTCTCATCCCCATAGTACTCATTATCTGCGAGCGCGAAACCGGCTCGGCGCTGGCCTATCTTGCCCTGTTTTTCGTGCTCTATCGCGAAGGCATGAGCGGCATGGTCCTGTTGGCGGCGCTGGCAGCGGTGGTTGTCTTCGTCGTGTCGGTCAAATACACCGACCCGTCGTTTGGCGGCATGCTCAAGGGTGAATTTATCGTCAGCATATTGATAATGCTTACCGCCACCCTCATGTCGGGCCTCTATGCGCGTTCGCTCGAAGTTATGCGCAACGTTGGCATCCTCTTTCTGGTCAGCGTCCTGGCAATGTTCGGCTGCGACAGCATGGGCTGGCAACTCCCCTGGCGCTGGATATTCGTTGGCGAAATCGTGCTCGTGGCAACCTACTTCATAATCGTTGCACTCAAAGACCACATAACGCGCCTGTTCGTGTGCGCGATTTTCGTGCTCGGAGCTTTGGGCTTCTCCTTCTCGGTCAGCGCCGTGTTCGACCACCTGGCGCCCCACCAGCAAAACCGCATCCTCGTCAGCCTCGGCATCAAGGCCGACCCCCGCGGTGCCGGCTACAACGTCAACCAGTCAATGATTGCCATCGGCTCGGGCGGACTCACCGGCAAAGGCTTCCTCAACGGCACGCAGACCAAGCTCAAATACGTGCCCGAGCAGCACACCGACTTCATTTTCTGCACCATCGGCGAGGAGCAGGGCTTTGTCGGAACCGCCGGCGTAATCTTGCTGTTCCTTACTCTGATTCTACGGATAATGACCATCGCCGAACGCCAGCCGTCAACCTTTGTCAGGGTCTACGCCTATTGCGTGGCGTCAATTCTGATTTTCCACCTTTGCATCAACATCGGCATGGTCATAGGCCTCTGTCCGGTAATCGGCATCCCCTTGCCATTTTTCTCCTATGGCGGCTCATCGCTATGGGGCTTCACCCTTCTGCTGTTCATTCTGCTGCGACTCGACGCAGCCCGCAAGCAAATCCGCAGCTAAACTATTTATTTACGGCTTTGGCGCAGGCGCGCCGGCAGGATGTTGAGGCGCGTGCGATATTTGGCCACGGTGCGCCGCGCAACCTTGTAGCCCAGGCGGTTCAGAGCCTCGGTCAGCGCATCGTCGGTCAGCGGCTCGGCTTCGTTATCTACCAGCTCGCGCAGGGCGGCTTCGATTTCGCGCGCCGAAGTGGTCTCGTCGGCGGCTCCGGAGCGATGGTTAAAGAAATATTTCAGCGGATACACGCCCCACTGCGTAGCGAGCCATTTACCCGCTACCGCGCGCGACACCATAGTCAGGTCCAGACCCGTGGCATCGGCAATCTGGCGCAGAACCATCGGGCGGATGCGCCTTTCGTCGTCGGCCGAAGTAAAAAACGGAGCCTGCAGCTCAACTATTGCGCGCCCGATGCTCAGCAGCGTTTCCTGGCGCCGGCGCAGGGCGTCGATAAAGTTCAGGGCCTGCCCGCGGCGGTCGCGCACAAAGCGGGCGGCCTCCGGATTCTCGGGGTCTACCGCAAAACTCTGCTCCAGCCTCAGCTCCGGCAGCGAGTTGGGCAGCGAAATCCAGGCGCGCTTGCCGTCGGTTTCAACTATAAAGTCGGGCTGCACCGCCGAGCGGGCCAGCGCCTGCGCCGGGTCCGATGCGTATGCCGCGCCCGGTTTGGGATTTAGCGAGCGAATCACTTCGTCGGCTCCCTTTACGCGCTCGGCGCTCATGTCGGCCAGCTCGACCAGGCGCCGGAAGTTGCGGTGGGAATAAACGTCGAAAAAATGGCGCACAATCTCGATTGCGTCACTGCTTTTGTTGTGTCTTACAAGCTGCAGCAGCAGGCAATCGCGCAGGTCCTGGGCGCCGACGCCCGCCGGGTCGAGCGAGCGCAGCGTGGCGTAGGCCTCGCGCAGCTGGGTGTCGGAAAACGTCAGGCCGCCGTTCAGCTCAAGGTCGGTTTTGAGCTGGGGCAGCGTTCGCGTCAGGTAACCGTTGGAGTCGAGCGCTCCGACCATGTAGGCCGCAATGGTGCGCACCGTAGGGTCGAGGTCGCTGAGCTCGGCCAGCTGCTTTTCGAGCGCTTCGGCCAGGGTTTCGTCGAAGTCGGGAGTCTCGGGGCGCTCGTCGCCGGCCGAATAAGCAGACGAAGCAACGTGTATCGGTGAGGCCACGCGCTCCAGCGCGGGGTTCTCTTCGATTTCGCGGGCAATTTCCTGCTCTACCTCTTCGTCGGTTTTCTCAACCAGCGCCACCAAGCGCAACTGCTGCGGCAGCAAACGCTGGCGCAGCAGCTGGGTCTGGGTTAGCCGGCTCCCCTGATTCATTTATTTTTTGTGCTTCAGAATATATTGGGCAATCTGCACGGCATTCAGGGCCGCACCCTTTTTAATCTGGTCGCCTACAACCCAGAAGCTCAAACCGTTGGGGTTGGTGAGGTCTTTGCGCAGGCGCCCTACATAAACCGGGTCTTTGCCGGCGGTGAACAGCGGCATCGGATACTCCTTTTCGGCGGGATTGTCGATAACGACCAGGCCCTCGGCTTCGGCAAAGGCGCGGCGCACGTCGGCAAGCTCCAGCGGCTGCTCGGTTTCAACCCATATGGCCTCGGAGTGGGCGCGCATAACCGGCACACGCACGCAGGTGGCCGACACGTTGAGCCCGGGGGCGTGCATGATTTTCTTGGTTTCGTTATACATTTTCATCTCCTCCTTGGTGTAGCCGTTGTCTTGAAACACGTCGATGTGGGGTATAACGTTATAGGCCAACTGATAGGCGAATTTCTCAACCTTAGGTTCGCGGCCGTTGGCCAGGTCGATATATTGCTGCTCCAGCTCGGCCATAGCCGACGCGCCGGCGCCCGATGCGGCCTGATAGGAGGCCACGTGCACGCGGCGGATGGGGGAAAGGTCGTTAACAGGCTTGAGGGCCACGACCATCTGAATCGTGGTGCAGTTGGGGTTGGCGATTATGCGGCGCGGGGTGTTGAAAGCGTCCGGGCCATTGACTTCGGGAACCACCAGGGGCACGTCGTTGTCCATGCGGAAGGCCGACGAATTGTCGATCATCAGCGCGCCGCGGGCGGTAATGGTGTCGGCAAACTCTTTCGACACTCCGGCACCGGCCGAGGTGAAGGCAAAATCAATGCCGTCGAAGTCGGCCTCGTTGTGGGTTAGTTCGCGAACGGTAATTTCTTCGCCACGGAAGGTATATTTGGTTCCGGCAGAACGTTTTGAGCCAAACAAGCGCAGTTCCGAAATCGGAAATTCCTGCTCTGCGAGCACTCTCAGAAACTCCTGGCCGACGGCGCCCGAGGCGCCAACGATTGCAACTTTCATGTTTATAGCGGTGTTAAATGATTTGGTCAGATTTTGCGTGAGGGCGGCTTAGTGCCCTGAAATTCCTTAAGATAGAGCGGAACGCTATAGGCGGCGTCGAGAAAACGCTGCTCGCGAAACGCCTTTTCGCTCAGCGCGAGCATATCGGCGGCCAGCGGGCGGATGCCTTCGACCCAAACGGCATTGGGGTGGTCGATTACGGTGCGTGCCTTGTCGACCGCGTTGCCCATAAAGAGCAGCGGCCCTTGGTCGAGCAGCTCGCGGTAGCTCTCGGGGGTGAGAATCAGCGGCTGCGTGGGCATCAGCTCCTTGAGCCACATGTCGAGCACGCAGGTGTACACCTCCATGCGCCTTGCATCGAGCATCGGCGCAAAACGCGTTTCGAGGTTGATGCCGTGGTGGTTAAACATAACGTTCGTGGCCAGAATCTGCAGCGTGGGTATGCCGATGAGCGGCAGGTCCATGGCGTATGCCAGGCCCTTGGCCTCGCTCAGGCCGATGCGCAGCCCGGTGTAGCTGCCCGGGCCGATACTGACGGCTATGGCGTCGAGTTTGCGCTCCTGTTTTTTCGCTTCGTCGAGAGCGCGGGCAATGAAGCCCGACAGTACTTCGGCGTGGTGGCGGCCGGCGGGGTCTTCGAAATTTGCCAGCACCGAGCAGTCGCCGGTCAGGGCAACCGAGCAACTGTCGGTTGAGGTTTCTATGTTGAGGATATTAGCCATTTTCGTAGAGTTTAAGGGTTTCGCGCAGGCGCTCGGCAAGCATGGTTTTCAATTCAACCGGCGCTTCGACCGTAACGTCGGGGCCGAGGCTCATGAGTTCGCGCAGAAAGTCGGGAGTGAGCAGCAGGTCGTAGGTAAAAATCGAAAAATTATCGTGAACCATCTCCTGCTGCGAGGGGTGTAGCGGCAGCGCGCGCAGATATTTGGCCTGGCGCGGGTCGGTGCGGAGCATTACGCGGCGCGGCTTCTGGCGGTCAACGACTATGCCGAAGCTATAGCGGAAATACTCCTTGGGGTCGAACGTCGGCGGCATGATGAAGGTTTTCGACAGCAGCTCGGGATTGGCCACGCGGTCCAGGGCGTAGGTTTTGAGCTTCCCTTCGGCAACGTTGCGCCCGGCAACATACCAGCGCTGGCGAAAGAGTTTCAGCAGATACGGTTCGAGCTCCACCCCCTTGGTTTCGATGGTGCGGCTGAAGGGGCGGTAGTCGAAGCGCACAACCCGCTCGTTTTTAATCGCCTCGATCATCGGGCCGAGGTTGAGGCGCGCCGAGGGTATGTGCTCCAGAAATATGCGGTGTTGAATCGACGCGGCGTCGCTCAGAATACCATTCATTTCAGCCGACTCAAGCAGCCAGTCCGAAAAGTTTTCGCGGCTGCGGGCCAGCGACGGGTCGGAGGTGTCGGTGTCGATGAAATATTCGCCGGTTGAGCGGTTAAACTCAATGTCGATGCCGAAAAGGTCGGCAACGGCCTGGCGGTAGTTATAGAGAGTGCGGCGACACAGGGGCTTGCCGTCGCTCACCGACGAGTCTTCCCAGCGGCGGTTGATTTCCTCGCGGGTCATGCGGCCGCAGCGACGCAGCGTGTCAACCAGCCAGGTGTATTTCGATAGCAGCGAACGTCCTTTCATCTCTTAGTCGTGGCGGGTGATTTTAGCGCCTAAGGCGGTCAGGCGGCCTTCGATGTCGGCATAGCCGCGGTCGATCTGCTGAATGTTGTCGATGGTGCTCGTGCCCTTGGCCGACAGGGCGGCAATGAGCAGCGCAATGCCGGCGCGGATGTCGGGCGACGTCATGTTGTTGGGCTTAAGGTCAAACTGATGGTCGTGACCGATAACCACGGCGCGGTGCGGGTCGCAGAGTATAATCTGCGCGCCCATGTCGATGAGGCTGTCAACGAAAAACAGGCGGCTCTCAAACATTTTCTGATGTATCAGCACCGAGCCTTTGCACTGGGTGGCGACTATGAGCATAACGCTCAAAAGGTCGGGCGTCAGGCCGGGCCAGGGCGCGTCGGCAATGGTCATGATGGAGCCGTCGAGCGCGGTTTCAATAACGTAATGCTCCTGGGCCGGCACGAAAATGTCGTCGCCACGCTGTTCAAGCTTGATGCCGAGGCGGCGGAAGCTCTCGGGAATGATGCCGAGGTCGGGATAGCTTACGTTTTTGATTGTGAGGTCGGAGCGGGTCATGGCAGCCATGGCTATGAACGAGCCCACTTCAATCATATCGGGGAGCACGCGGTGCGACGCCGTGGCGTCGGTAACCTCGCCGAGGCCGTGTATGGTGAGCAGGTTCGACGATATCCCCTCGATGTGGAAGCCGAGCTTGTCGAGCAGCCGGCAGAGCTGCTGAATGTAGGGTTCGCAGGCGGCATTATAGATTTGCGTAGTGCCGTGGGCCATGGTAGCGGCCATGATAATGTTTGCCGTGCCGGTAACCGAAGCCTCGTCGAGCAGCATGTGGCAGCCGGTCAGACCCCCCTCGGGGGCGGTTAGCAGATAGGCTTCGAGGTTGGCATCGTAGTCGAGCGAGGCGCCGAGGTTTATCATGCCCTGAATGTGGGTGTCTACCTTGCGGCGGCCGATTTTGTCGCCTCCGGGCTTCGGGAAATAGGCGCGCCCCAGGCGGCCCAACAGCGGGCCCACGAGCAACACCGAGCCGCGCAGGTCGGCGCAGCGGCTCACGTAGTCGCGGCTCAAGGTGAATTCTTCGTTGATTTCAGCGGCGCAGAAGGTGTAGCTGCCCGGGCCGCGGCGCGTAACCCTGACTCCCATCCTCACCATCAGGTCAATGAGGTTGTTAACGTCAAGAATCTCGGGAATGTTGTCGATTTCTACCTCGGCGCGGGTCAGCAGCGTGGCGGCAATTACCTGCAGCGCTTCGTTTTTCGCCCCCATCGGGGTAATGGTTCCGTTGAGGGTGTGTCCGCCCTCGATTACAAATTTGCTCATAGATGTTCGACTTCGGGGATTAAGGTTATGTTGAAGCGCTTGCTAACGGTGTTGACAATATGGTTTTCGAGGGCGAGAATGTCGGCGGCGGTGGCCGAGCCGGTGGCGTTGACTATCACCAAAGGCTGCTGCGGCCACACGGCGGCGCCCCCGCGGGTGGCTCCCTTGAGGCCGCATTGGTCAATGAGCCATGCCGCCGGAACCTTGTAGAGTCCGTTGCCCAGGTCATAGCGGGGCATGTCGGGCTGCAGCAGGTCGGCGCCGATTTCGGGGTTGCGGAAAAAGGAGCCGGCAGAGCCTACTTCTTTCGGGTCGGGGAGCTTGGCGGCTCGGGTTGCGAGCACTGCGCGGCGCACGTTGGCAGGCGTCGGTTCCAGCCCTTCGAGGGCGAGGCTGAGGTTGCCGTAGGCAATGTTGGCCGGGGCGGAGGCGGGGAGCAGCTGCAGGCGCGCGCTGACAATAACATAGCGGCCGTTTTCCTCTTTCAGGCGCGAGCTGCGGTAGGCGAAGCGCATGTCGGCGCGCGTCAGGGTTAGCTCGCGGTGCTCCTTGAGGTCGTAGAGACGCGCGTCGATCAGCAGCGCTCCGACTTCTGCTCCGTAGGCGCCGGCATTCTGCACCATGGCGCCGCCCAAGGTGCCGGGAATGCCGCTGAGATTCTCCAGCCCGCGCAGATTGGCGCTGGCGGCAGCGGCGCAAACGTCGTCGAGCACCGCGTGGCCGTCGACGGTCCAGACCAGGTCGCTGCCCTGCTTGATTTCGGCGATTCCCTCGCGCAGCAGCAGAGTGCCGTCGAAGTCGCCGGTAAACAGCAGGTTAGAGCCGCCGCCGATAACCTTTACCGGCTCGCGACCCCACTCGATAGCGGCCAAATCGCCGGGCTCGCTCCAGCGGGCCAGAGTGCCTACGGTGGCGCGGACGCCAAAGGTGGTCAAAGGCGCTGCCTGCGCATTATGTTCTATCCTCATCAACGGGCTCTTCTATTGTTTGGTCTATTGTTTTGGGTTTGGGAAATATGTCGTCGGGGCCGGTGGGGCGCTCGCTCTCCAGCCATTTGAATTTCGGCAGCAGAAAAAGCGACCGTTTGGCCAGAAAGAGCGGCGTTACGGTGCCGGAGCTTTCGTCCCAGAGCTTTACGCGCTTTATGTCGCGCCCCTCGAACTGAGCTATCATAAACGACGATTCGATGTTGGCGATTTTATTGTAGGTGGAGTCTTCCTCTTCGGGGAGCATTATGGCCTGCACCGAGCCGTTGACATCGAGCTGAGTCAGCTCGCCGGCCTCGAAGTAGGCAATCATCTCTTTCCCGCTCAGCTGGTTATAGTAGCCATATTCAATTTCGTCGGCCAAAAAGCCGAAATCGGGCAGCCACGCGCGCTCAACCGTGGAGTCGTTCATAAAAACTATTATGCGGTTGCCAAACACCTGGTAGCTGCCGTTCCACACCACCGGGTCGTAGTCCATTCGTATGGTGGAGTCTTTTTCAACAAAAGTCATTGAGTCGCAGACGCCCTGCAGGTCTATGCGCCAGAAGCGCACGTTGGGGTTGGCGACCATCAGGCGCACCGAGTCGGGGTCGACAAACGTGCGCAGCGTGTCGCCGTGGAGATAGAGGGTGTCGGGCTTGGAATACTCCATGGCGCGGGCATGGCCGGTGCAGAAGGCCGAGTCGGTCAGCTCGTTGTAGAAGCCATAGTCGCCCTCAAGAGTCATCTGACGCGCCGAGTCGGTCATTACCACCTCGCCGAAGGCCTCGCCGAAGCCGAGGGCGCGGTCGTAGACCAGCGAGTCGCCGGTGAGCGTATTTCCGCGGTTGGTGTGGACCAGCGAGCGGTCGAGCAGCGTTGCAAAATCTGTGGCGGTATTGTAGATGCCCAGCCGCGAGTCGATGTCGCCATCCTTGCCCAGAATGCGGGCAAACACCGGCAGGTCGGCAATGCGCGTGTCGGTGTTATAGAGCAGAGTGTCGGTGAAAATCCTTACGGTGTCGCCCTGGTTGGTACGACCTACCAGCCGCACGTTGCCATAGAAGTTGGCATCTTTGGTGGGCGGAGCATATTCGCCTTCGAGCGACGTGAGCGTGTTGCTCGGGTCGGTGAGCTTGCCGCCGTTAACGTAGTAGCCCAGGTCCATGAGCTGCGAATAGTGGAGAATCGGTGCCGTGAGCGTTACGTCGCGGTTGATGAGTCTGACGTCGCGCCCCTCGCCATAGACCGTTGCGAGTTCCTGCGACCCGGAGTATTCCATGTAGTCGCCATAGAGAAACAGCGTGTCGCCCTGTTCCATGCGGATGTTGCCGAATGCCTCCATGGAGTCGGCCGGCAGGTCGGGCGAGGTGTAGAAACGCGCGGAGTCGCAATACATAAACATGTCGCCCTTGCGAAACATTACGTTGCCCATAAGAATCTGAACGTCTTTTTCTTCGGGGGTGACAATCAACGAGTCGGCCTGTTCCAGAAACAGGCGGTTGGGCTGATGGCGGTCGGCTGTGGGCACTATGGGACGGATGGGGGTGTGGTCGGGGCTCAAAAGCGGATTTCGGGCCTCAACCACCAGTGCCACAAGCAAAACTGCGGCGATAATGATTCTTAAAAGAGTCTTCAACTTGCAGCGCCGTTATTTTTTAGCGCCGAGCCAGTCGTGGCGCCACGAAGGGCAGTCGCGCCAGCCGGGTTCGATTCGGATATGCGTTTCAGCGATTTTTTTGTCGACCCACTGCTTGAGTATGCGCTCTTTTTCGGCGTTGATGGCCATGTCGCGGATGAGCTGATAGTCGTTGGCAATGTTGGCGCGATGGGCCTCGGTGCGGGTCTTGAGCTTGGCTATGCACACAATGTCTGACGCATTGGCGGTCGACTTCATGGTAAAGGCCTCGCTGACCTGGCCCGGCTTGAGGGTGGCCACGGCGCGGGCAATTTCGGGTGGAAGGTCTGACATTTCAAACGCCGAAGTGCCGTTTTTGGGGTTGGTCATCAGGCCATGGTTATTGCGCGTGTCCTTGTCCTGGCTGATGTAGCCGGCGGCTTCCTCAAAGGTGAACTTGTCGCTGAGAATGTCGGCGCGTATCGAGTCGAGGCGCACGCGGGCGGCTTCGAGATCTTTGGCGCTGACTTTGGGGCGCAGCAGAATATGGCGGGTGTTCACGCGGTCGCCGCGCTTTTCAATCAGCTGGATAATATGATAGCCATATTCGGTTTCAACCACCGCCGAAGCCTTTTTGGGGTCGGTGAGGCTGAAAGCCACGGCTGCATATTCGGGCACCAGGCCGCTGCGAGGCTTAAAGCCCACTTCGCCGCCCATGGTTGCCGAGCCATCTTCGCTATACATGATGGCGAGGGTCGAAAATTCCGCCGTGCCGTTATTGACGCGCTCGGCATAGCCGCGCAGGCGCTCTTTGATGTCGTCGATTTCCTGGCGCTGAATAACCGGGTTGAGCGTAATGATTTCAACTTCAACCTGGGCCGGAACGAAGGGTATGGAGTCCATGGGGAGGCCGTCGAAATAGCGGCGCACCTGCGAGGGTGTGGGCTTGACCTTGCTGACAAGGTTGTTTTGCACCTGGCCGATGCGGTAGTTGTTGGTCATGTTCTCGATCAGGAACTGGCGCAACTCGGGCAGCGGCTTGTGCATATACTGTTCCAGCTGCTCGCGCGAGCCGGCGGAGCTGATCCAGTCGTTGATGCGCGCGTCGACCTGGGCGCCGATCTGCGAGGGATTGGCCTCGATGGAGTCGAGGTCGGCCTGGTGGAGATAGATGCGGTCAAGGGCTATCTGCTCGGGCACGAAGCAATATGGGTCGCCGATAATCGGGAAGCGCTCCTGGCGCATTTCGGCCCAGCTGCTTTCAACTTCGGAGCGCCAGATGGGCTGGTCGCCGATTACCCACACGGCTTCTTCAACAACGTTGTCTTCGGGGCCGGCGGCAACAGCTGCTACCGCCCCCGACAAAGCGCAAATATAAACTAATCTTTTGATATTCATAAAAATTTCGGTTTTCGTTCGCAAAGTTAACGATTTTTTTCCTTACCTTCATGATTTTTACAAATTTTATGCTTTTTCCCCTCGGAATTAGGTTTTAGACAGAAGAACAGGAGATGCCGGAGCTACCGACTTGACTCTACTGCTGCTACTGTTCTCCTGTCTAAATCAAAAATCGATCTTAAAGGTCAAAACCATTCAGAAAGGGCCCAATCGGCCGTCAGACTGAAATAATCTGCTGTAAATTGGGGTGTCAGACTGAAATAATCTGCTGTAATCTTTCTTTGAAAGGGCAACCGCAGGAGCAGAAAGAGAGAAATCCCTGACCGCGTAATATATGTTTTAAGCGTTAATCAACGCTTATTTGACAAACAGAAATCTGGCAAATTTCAATCGAATTGCCGTACTTTCTCATCGCTGTAAAGCGAGCCCTACTCGAAGAAAGCAATTGAGCACTTATGTACGAGGTACATTGCTCCTGCGTCAATGGAGATGTGGACCGCGCCAAGCGAAGCGATGGTTGCGGCAGAGGCATTGAGGCTAACGAAATGCACCGACACATCTCCGTGGTTCTTGAAGGCTGCGGAGATAGATAGACCGGTGGCGAGTGAGCCGCCGAGGGAGTCAATGAGGACATCGACATGCTTGCCGGAGTTTTCGGCAAGTGTTTTGTCAACCTTAGTACGGTCGAAGTCGGAGCCTCCGACGTAGCCTTTGAGGGATATGTGATAAGCGGTTTTGGGCATGGCGGTTTTGAATTACACCGCAAACTTACCGCTATATATAGGGGGTGGAAAAGACAGGAAAATTCAGGATTTTTTCGTACCTTTGCACTGTAATGGACTTCGTAACAGCATATAAAAATAAAGAACAACTTAGTGCGAATAGGTTTCGCACCGATTTCATATGTCCTCGGTGTCATAAGAAACACGAGGTTAAAGATGCAAAAAAAATATTAGTACAGACTGGCTCACAAGTTACTGGATACGAGCGTCATGGAAACATGAGCAAAACCACTCGTACTATTACTTATAATTGGATACGATTTTGCCCTCAATGCGCTAAATTTAGAAAGCATCTCAGTTGGTTTGAAACAGCCTATTATATTATTCCATGTTTGGTAATCAGCATAATAGTATGTTGTCAATACTTTAATAGTGCCGAAATATTAGGCTATGGAGAACATTTTTGGGGAAAATTTGATAATCGAGATGGTTGGGGTTTAGTAGGTTGGATTATAGGGATTTGGTTCGTTGGACTAACCATTCAACTAATTGTATGGAAATTTATAAAGTTATTTATAAATACCGGAGAAACATCATTAGAACAGGCGATTAAAGATAATACTCTTGACTCCAAATAAAAAAAAGCCTTCCCTTTCGGGAAAGCCCAAGAGTGAGGAGAGAGGGAGGGGTCAGATGCGGCGGAACACGTGACCGTTCGCGCCCATTGAGTAATCCCACATGAACAGCTCGCGTCCGAAGGCTTCGTAGTCGAAGTATTGAGAGAGATTGCCCATTGTCTTTTCGAGGTCGTAGCACTTGTCAACAATATGGCTGTGCAGGAGTCGCTCCAACCGCCGCTGACGGCATAGCCCCATAATCGAAGTGCTCGCTTGCGATAACAATGAAATAGTCGTTGCACCTCTCAGAGTTTTATCCTGTTTACTTGATTGGGTTGATATTTTTGCCTGAATATATACTTATAATATAGTACATGGAGATAATTTCAACCAGATTTTTGGTGACCTGATAATAAATTGCTACATTTACAGTTGAAAATATCACTTAAAACTAAACTATGGATATATCATTAGGGTCACTAATGAAGTAGCCGCTTTTATAGAGCCAACAACAAACACCACAGAACTATATTCACTGGTGGAGTTCCGTGATGAAGCCGGCAATAAAGTTCGCAATGACCATAATATTGAGAAAGACTATATCAGGTATGGTGCAATTCCTTTTATGAGTTGAGTATATGGGACAGCTTCCAAAATCAAAAAT
>CAZKPP010000027.1:20296-23713 GCA_964554665.1 uncultured Bacteroides sp. | reverse complement strand
CGGGCCAGATGTCTTCGATGCTTTCGTAGGTTTCGCCTTCGTCTTCGATTTCCTGGAGGTTTTCGATTACTTCGAGGGGAGCGCCGGAGCGGGTTGCGTAGTCGATGAGTTCTTCGCGTGTTGCGGGCCAGGGAGCGTCTTCGAGTTTCGAGGCGAGTTCAAGTGTCCAATACATTGCTTATAATAGGGTTTAGGTTAAACGAAGTTGTTTTTTGGGGCGCAAATGTAAGGATTATTTTGGAGTTTTCCAAGTGTTTTCGGAGATTTCTGCCTGAAGGTTTGCGTAACGGGCAAAGGTGAAGAGCCAGTCTGAAAGGCGGTTTATGAATGCGAGCAGGGTGGGGGGCAGCGCAATTTCGCTTGCGCAGCTTAATATGCGGCGTTCGGCGCGGCGGCATACGGTGCGGGCAATGTGGGCCCTGGCGGCGAGGATGCTGCCGCCGGGCAGTATGAATTCGCGCAGCTGGGGCAGTTCGCGGTCCATGGCGTCGATGGAGTTTTCGAGGGCTTGGATGTCGGCGTCTGTGAGGCCGTCGGAGGGCATGCCGGCCAGGAATCCGCCGATGTTGAACAGCGCGTTCTGAACATTCAGCAGCAGTTGGCGTTGGGGCGCGGGGGTGGAGGCGTCGGCGGCAAGGAGTCCGAGGTGGGAGTTGAGTTCGTCGACAGTGCCGTAGGCTTCGATTCGTGTTGCGGTTTTGGGCAGACGTGCGCCGCCTACTATCGATGTCTGGCCGGCATCGCCGGTGCGGGTGTAGATTTTCATTTGCGGGAGAGTATTTCGAACTTGTCGGTTACTATTTCGGTTACGGTGTGTTTGAGCGACGCGCGGTCCTCCCAGGTGCGGGTGCGCAGCCGCCCCTCGATGAAGAGTTTCGAGCCTTGGCGCACGTATTTTTCGGCAAATTCGGCTTGTGCGTCCCACATTACTATGCGGTGGAACTCAACCCGCTTTATCGGTTCGCCGCCCGTGGGGTTGGCGAATGTTTCGTCGGTTGCGAGCGTAAAGGTTGCTATGGCCCGTTTTTCAACGTAGCGGAGCTCGGGGTCTTTGCAGACGTTGCCTATGAGTATGACTTTTTGGTATGACACTTTGCGTTTCTGGTTATTTCAGGAAGTCGGGGGCAAGGGCGAAGATGCCGATGGTGAGGCCTACGTGCCATCCGTTGTCGTTGCGTTGTCCGGTGCGGTAGTTGGCATAAGCGCAAACGTTAACGTATTTGAGGTTTGCAACCGCCTGGATTTCGCCGAGGAATTCGGGCGAGGGAACTTTTGCTGACAGCACTGTGCGGCCCATTTCGTCGGCGCTGAGCCGTTGCCACGGTGCAAAGATATGAAAAGTTCCGCGAAGTTGCAACTGCTGAGTAATTTTATAAACCGGGGTTATACCGGCGCCGAGAAAGGAGTAGGCGTGAAACGACGGATTGAAGGAGTTGAAGCACGATGCCGTCGGCCGATATGCCGGGGCTTCGGCAATGGCTATTTCGTAGACATCAGACGGCTTGCGGCCCGACACCAGCACCTCGCCTTCGAGGCCGATAGCGAACCGGCGCGACGTCGACCAATATTTGCGGGCCTGGCCGCGCAGCTGCAGCCAGCGGTCGGGCTTTTGGCCGAGCAGGCCCATGCCCGAGGCGTGGATTTCGAGGCCCGAGGTGGGGAAATCGTAGGCGTTGAGCGTGTTGTAGTCGTAGCGCAGCGCCAGCTGGCCGAGCTTCAGGGTGTGTTGCAGGTGCGAACCGTTATCGACGGCAAACTTCACGCGCTCCATGCCGTAGCCGGCCGAGAGCGATGCGGCGGCGTGGGGGCCGCATGCCATCTGCAGCAGATATGCGCGGGCAAAGGCCTGGAAGTTTTTAACAAACTTGGGCTCGTTGAGGTTAAAGAACACCCGCTCATTCTGATTATATATGTGTTTGCTCACAACGCCCTGAAGCGACAGCGTGTAGGGCAATGCGGCGCCGAAGCGTATCGACGCCATGAGCTCTGCGGCCAGATAGCTCTGGCCAACCCAGGCGCTCAGCGAGCCGTTGAGGGCGCGCTGGTTCAGTGCCTTGTAGGCCACCGAGCCATATATCATAGAGGTGGTCGACGATGAAATGTAGCCGCCGGCGCCAACGGTCCAGTTCGACTTGGGATAGGCCTTGAGTTTGAGAACGTATGATGAGTCAACATATTCGGCCGTGGGCATAAGGTTTTGCATGGCGCCGCCCGAAATCGAGCGATAAAAGCCGTTACGTGCGCTGTTGAGGTCGAAATTCTTTTTGGGGAACTGCGCTTCAATGAAGGCATTTTGCGTGGGCTTGCCGCCGGTGCACTCTACGCGGGCAAACTCCATGGGTTTAAACGAGGCCTTGAAGGCTTCGCGGCGTGCGCGCACCTCCTTTGCCGGGCGGCGCGCCGAGGTGCGCGATTTTATCGAGTCGACCATTTCCAGGCCGCGGCGATAGCCCACCTCATATATGGCCTGCGACTTTGCATAGTCGAGCAGCGAATATTCGTGCAGGTCCATGTGGATGCGCATGCCGTCGGCGGCAGGCACTTCATATGACTGCGGGCGTGTAACCAGGTCGGTAATCTGATTCAGGGCGTTGGGATAAGACTTAACGTCGGTGTGCACGTCGGCGCCGATGGTGAAGTCGGGGTTAAAGTCGCGCTTCATGGTCGACACGGGGAAGTTGTCGAAAATGCCGCCGTCGTAGTGCAGGGTGTCGTTGATTTCTATGGGCGAGAAAACGATGGGAAACGACATTGACGCGCGCACGGCATCGGCCAGCTGTCCGGAGCGGGCCACTTCGGGGCGCTGGGCCTCGATGTTGGAGCTGACGGTGCGCAGCGGCACGAACAGATGGTTGAAGTTGCCGCCACACGCCTGCGTGGCCTGGCCGAATACCTCCATAAACGCAAAGTTCATCGGTATGGGCGATATGAGGCTATAGGGCACGCTTTTAGCCACGGAGTCGTTGCCCAGCGAGAAGCTGAAAAGCCGGGGCGACGGCTGCGGGGCCGTGAGGTAATAGCGATAGTCGGGGTTGATTTCGCCGGCGGCGGCGTTGACAAACATCGGCGAGGCAATCAGCTCCATCATTTCGGCCGGCGAGTAGCCTGCGGCGTAGAGGCCGCCCACTATGGCACCCATCGAGGTGCCGGTAATGTAGTCGATAGGAATGTCGTTTTCTTCCAGGGCCTGAATCAGGCCGATGTGGGCAACGCCTTTGGCACCGCCGCCGGAAAGAACCAGGCCAACACGTTCGCGGGCGTTAGCGGCCACCGCACAGAGTAATGCAATCAGAATAACAGTAAATTTTCTCATAAGTCGATATGCAATGAATTTTTCCATATAACAACCAAGTAGCCGGTTTTGTTGAGTGTTGAATGTTGAGTGTTGAGTGTTGAGTGTTGAGTGTTGAGTGTTGA
>CAZKPP010000027.1:0-20196 GCA_964554665.1 uncultured Bacteroides sp. | reverse complement strand
GGACAGTGGATATGAAAAATGCTCGGCATCCGGGATGTTGAGAGGGTTGGGGGCCGAGCATTTTGGGGGGGGGGCGGCAGTGACCTTTCAGAGCCGCGGGTGGGGATGGCCGGTTATTGGGCCATCGCGCAATCAAGAGGGGCAGTAGTTCAATATTCTCTTTGCCGTCGTTGATGGGCTCGGGTGAGTCAAGCAGTGAGCGGCGCTGCTCGTTTCCATATCCGAGTGCAAAGTTACGGCGACAATGAGGGGAAAAAGCGTAGATTCCAGGGAAATTTTGAATTTTGAATTTTGAATTTTGAATGTTGAATTTTTTGGGGACAGGAGAACAGGAGGAACGGGAGCAAGGTCACAAATCTGGAAGTGAAAGGCTCACAAATCTGGAAGTGAAAAGGTCACAAATTTGGAAGTGAAAGGCTCATAAATCTGGAAGTGAAAAGGTCACAAATTTGGAAGTGTGAATTTTGTTTTGTATCTTTGCGCTCATTATTAACGATTTATAATTATGGATAATTATCTTTCAAGATACATTGAATCCACCATTTCAAAGAAAATGAAATCGAGTGGAGTAGTGTTGGTAGAGGGCCCCAAATTTTGTGGAAAAACTACTACAAGCGCTCTTTTTGCCAAAAGCGAAATTCGTCTGAACACAAAGGCTGCGATACAAATTGCGCGTATTGAACCACGCAATGTTCTTATAGGGGAGCGTCCAAGGTTGATAGATGAATGGCAAACAGTTCCCGATCTATGGAATCAGGCTAAGGCGTGGATAGATGAAAATCCGGGATTTGGCCAATTCATTTTTACAGGGAGTTCGACCCCGGCAGATACAACGGACATCTTTCATTCCGGTGCGGGGCGAATCTCCAGGGTTATGATGCGCCCGATGAGCCTCTTTGAATCGGGTGATTCATCGGGTGCGGTTTCTCTTTCATCACTTTTTGATAATAAAGAAACCGAGGTTTTTGATATGAATGAGGGTTACCAGTTAAGTGACACGGCTTTTTTGTTATGTCGTGGCGGCTGGCCATTATCGATTCAGCCCGAAAGAGATATAGCTCTTGAGGTAACTTCCAACTATTTTGAGAGTCTCTTTAATTTAGGGAATAGCGAAAATCCGAAATTCAGCAACAAAAATCCTGAATTATTGAAGATTGTTATGAAGGCTTATGCTCGCCATGTGTCTACACAGACCTCGACGGCCAAAATATTGACTGATATTGAAGCGCGAAACAGTAGGACAATAAGCAATAAAACATTTGATGAATATGCAGATATTCTAACCGACTTGTTCATTATTGAAGATATGGAGGCTTGGAATCCGAATCTCCGGTCGAAAACGGTGATACGTTCTACTCCTACTCACCACTTTGTGGATTCGTCTATTGCCGCACAAGCGCTTGGGGCTTCTCCGGCAGATTTAATGAACGACCTCAACACATTTGGTTTGTTGTTTGAGGATATGGCGGTTCGCGACCTACGAGTTTATGCGCAGACAATGAATGGAAGTGTTTTGCATTATCGCGATAGCCGCGGGCTTGAATGCGATGCCATAGTGCATCTTAAAGACGGCAGATGGGCACCTATAGAGATTAAGCTTGGAGGCGATAATCTGATTGAAGAGGGCGCGAGAAATTTAATAAGGCTGCAGAGTGACATAGACGAAAAAAAGCAGCCCTCGTTCATGATGATTTTAACCGCAACGGGGCCGGCCTACAAACGAAAGGACGGAATCTACGTAGTGCCGATAAATTGCCTGAAGGCATAAATTCTCTCATTGTCAACTAAAAATTTTGACATTCAAAATTATTTTGTACCTTTGTGGTGTTATGAAGACTACGTATATATTTCTTGCTACGGGCTTTGAGGAAATCGAGGCCGTAGCTCCTATCGACGTGTTGCGTCGCGCCGAAATGCCGGTGAAAACAGTTTCTATTCTCAGTGGCCGCGAGGTTGTTGGCGCGCATGGCGTGCCCTACGTTGCCGATATGACTATTGCCGAGCTGCCGGCCGAAGTTGATGCCGAGTGGCTGATATTGCCGGGTGGAATGCCCGGGGCCACCAACTTGGTTGAGTGCGAGCCGCTGGCCCGGTTGCTGAAAACTTTCGCGGGCAATATTGCCGCTATATGCGCTTCGCCGGCAGTGGTGTTGGGCGGCCTTGGCTTGCTCAATGGCAAAAAGGCTACGTGTTATCCCGGCATGGAATCGTTTGCGGGCGAGGGCGTTGAGTTTACCGGCGCCGGAGTTGAGAAAGACGGCCGGTTCATCACGGCCAAGGGTCCGGCCTTTGCCGTAGCGTTTGCCGCCGCCATAGTTGAGGCGAGCTGCGGGGCCGAGGTCGCTCAGGGCGTTTTGAGCGGTATGCTCTATTAAAAGTTTAATTCAATAGAAGTAAATATAAAAATTGCTAAAAAGTTTGGCATATTCATTGAAAAATGCGTAACTTTGGCGGAAAATTAACCTCTAACCAAACTCTACCAATGAAAGAACAACAAGAATGCACTGCTTGCATGCAGGAAAAAATCAAAGAAGAATTTGCAACCCGCTTTGGCGGCGAAGGCGTTTTTTACGCATCGGCCGGCCGTATTAACCTGATTGGCGAGCACACCGATTATAATGGTGGCTTCGTATTTCCGGGTGCAATCGATAAGATTATTGAAGCAGAAATCCGCCCCAACGGCACCGACCGTTGCCGCGTATATTCCGTAGATATTAACGAAACCGCTGAGTTCGGTCTGGCCGAAGAAGATGCTCCCGAGCAGCAGTGGGCCCGCTATATTTTCGGTGTGTGCCGCGAAGTTATCAAGCGTGGCTTCAAGGTTGAAGGTTTCGACGCAGTGTTTGCCGGCAACGTGCCCCTGGGCGCAGGCCTGAGCTCGTCGGCCGCCCTTGAAAGCTGCTTTGCTTTTGCCATGAACGATATGTTTAACGACAACAAGATCGACAAGTTTGAGCTTGCCAAGATCGGCCAGTCGACCGAACATAACTATTGCGGCGTTAACTGCGGCATCATGGACCAGTTTGCATCGGTGTTTGGCAAGAAAGATTGCCTGATGCGTCTCGACTGCCGCTCCATGGAATTTGAATATTTCCCCTTCAAGCTCGATGGCTATAAGCTCGTTTTGGTTGACTCGCGCGTTAAACACGAGCTTGTTGACTCGCCCTACAACAAGCGCCGCCAGAGCTGCGAACGCGTAGCCGCCAAGCTGGGTATGGAAACCCTTCGCGACGCTTCGATGGAAGATCTCGACAAGATTAAAGACGAAATTTCGGAAGAAGACTACAAGCGCGCAGAATACGTTATCGGCGAAAAGCAGCGTGTGCTCGACGTTTGCGATGCTCTTGAACGCGGCGACTACGCAACTGTTGGCGAACGCATGTATCAGACCCACGAAGGCATGTCGAAACTCTATGAAGTAAGCTGCGAAGAGCTCGACTACCTCAACGACCTGGCCAAGGAATGTGGCGTAACCGGTTCGCGCATCATGGGCGGCGGTTTTGGCGGCTGCACCATCAACCTGGTTAAAGACGACCTGTATGAACCGTTCATTTCGGTTGTTACCAAGAAGTTCAACGAAAAATACGGCCACGAACCCAAAATCTATCCCGTAGTAATTTCCGACGGTGCCCGTCGCCTCTGATATGAAAGTAGAAACAGCAAAATTCCCCTCTAAAAAGGGCGACATCACCCTGGTTACGCTGACTAATGCCGGCGGCGCCAAGGTGGTGCTGTCATCGCTCGGTGCCGGCATCGTTGCCGTTGAGGTTCCCGACCGCGAGGGCACTATGGCCGACGTTGTGCTCGGCTATGCCGATCCGGCAGATTATTACTATGACGGCCCCTGCGCCGGCAAGGTTCCCGGCCGCTATGCCAACCGCATAGCCCGCGGCCACTTCCAGCTCGACGGCAAGGACTATCACCTGGCTATCAACAACGGTCCCAATGCCCTGCACGGCGGCCCCGAGGGCTTCCAGAACCAGATTTGGGACGTTGAGATTCTCGAAGACAACCGCGTTAAGTTCACCTACCATGCCGCTGACGGCGAAGAAGGCTATCCGGGCAATTTGACTGCCACGGCTACCTATTCGTGGTCGGACGCCAACGAACTGCACCTGGAGCTGGGTGCCGAAACCGACGCTCCGACAGTCGTTAACCTCACCAACCACGCCTATTTCAACCTGGCCGGCCACAACTCCGGCTCGGTGCTCGACCATAAGCTCACTCTGGACGCGCATCTGTTCCTGCCCACCGACGAAACCCTCATTCCCGTAGGCGACCTCGTTTCGGTTAAGAACACTCCCATGGACTTCACCACCGAGAAGACCATCGGCGCCGACATCAAGGCCGAGTTCCCCGCGCTGGAATATGGCAAGGGCTACGATAACTGCTGGGTTATCGATGGCTGGAACAAGGGCACCAACCGTCGCGCCGCCCGCCTGGAAGACCCCAAGTCGGGTCGCGTGCTGGAAGTGTTTACCACCCAGCCCGGCGTGCAGGTTTATACCGGCAACTGGCTCGACGGCTCGCCCAAAAACAAGTGTGGCCGCCCCTATAACGACTACGACGGCGTTGCCATTGAGTGTCAGGGATTTCCCGATGCCATCAACAAACCGCAATTTCCGAACGTAGTTCTTCGTCCGGGTCAGAAATTCAACGAAACCATTACATTCAAGTTCAGCAATAAATGAAACCCACTCTTTTTGTACTCGCTGCAGGCATGGGCTCGCGCTATGGCGGCCTTAAGCAGCTCGACGGCGTTGGCCCTCAGGGTCAAACCATTATGGACTATTCCATCTACGATGCAATCCGTTCCGGCTTCGGCAAGGTTGTATTCGTTATCCGCAAAGACTTTGAACAGGACTTCCGCGAAAAAATCCTTTCGAAATATGAAGGCCACATTCCCGTGGAACTCACTTTCCAGTCGATCGACGACCTGCCCGAAGGCTATACCTGCCCGGCTGACCGCTCCAAACCCTGGGGCACAAACCACGCCGTTCTGATGGGTAAGGACGTTATCAAAGAGCCGTTTGCCGTTATCAACGCCGACGACTTCTATGGCCGCAACGCATTTGAGGTAATTGCCAAAGAACTGTCGAAGGAACATGACCGCAAGGGCGACTACTGCATGGTTGGTTTCCGCGTAGGCAATACCATGACCGAAAACGGTTCAGTGGCCCGCGGCGTATGCGAAAACAAGGACGGTTTGCTGACCTCGGTTGTTGAACGCACCGCAATTTCCTACGATCCCGAACACCGCATCACCTTTACCGACGAAAACGGCCAGGTTCAGTATCTCGACCCGATGACTCCGGTTTCGATGAACCTCTGGGGCTTCACTCCCGACTATTTCGACTATTCGGAACGCGAGTTCAAGAAGTTCCTCGACAAGGATATTAACACTCCCAAGTCGGAGTTCTTTATTCCGCTCTGCATCGACACTCTGATCAACAACGGCGAAGCAACGGTTAAGGTTCTCGACACCGACTCCAAGTGGTTTGGCGTTACATACGCCGCCGACCGTCCCGGAGTTGTTGAAAAGCTCGCAGCCCTGCACGCTGCCGGTGAATATCCCGAAAATATGTTCAAATAATCTCAAGAACTCAAAGGGGGGTGAAGACATTGTGCCTTCACCCCCTGTTTTTATAAAATGAAGAAAACTGTTTTCGGGCTTTGCTGCCTGCTGTTGGCGGCGTGTGGCGAAAAGAATCAGCTGAATGTCGAGGCCGAGATTCCGGCCGTGGGCACTCAGGCGATAACCGTGGTGTTTACAACCGGCGACGGCAATCGCGGAGTGTTGACAGTGCCGGCTCTGGACGGCAAGTTTGATTTTTCGATTGAGTGCAACGACTCAACCGACATTGAGCTCTTTACGGCTAACAAGAACCTGCTGGCGGCTTTTTCGGGCCGCAAGGGCGAGGCGCTGACGCTGAGCAGCCAAGGCGACAGCCTGGTTATCGACGGCCGCGAGGTTCGCCGGAGTTTTGAGGCGGACACTCTTGCACAGTGGCCCGAATTTCCGGAGCTTGAGCTGATTGCCGGCGACGACTCGGTTGCGCTGTTCAAGCCCGAGGGCGTTTGGTTTTTCACGTCGTCGCAACAGGAACGCACCGAAGCGGTTATCGACTCGATGAAGGCCTATAAGGCAAGCCGCGTGCGCGACGTTTTTATCGGTGCTGACCATTATTATTGGAATAACGTAAGGCGCCGGGACACAACCAAATGGAGCCACGCCCTGATGCTCGATGCTCCCGTGAAGCTCCGGGGAATTTTGACGCATACCCCCTGTTTGATAGAGGTTGATACGGCTGGCACGGTGCTTAGGGTTCAGCGTCTTTGAGGGCGAGCAGCGCGGGATAGTCGGGAATCTCGGCCAGGAACGCATAAGTCCCGGCGGCGCAGTCAACGCGGCAGCAATAGTGGGTCAAGCCGTTGCTGACGATTAGGAACGGCGCCTGAAGGGCCATGTTGTAGCGCACTATCTGGTCGAAAACCTTGCGGGTGAGCTCAACGTCGGGCGCCTTAAATTCAAGTATCATGAGCGGCGACGCATCGGTGCGGTTCCAGACCACTGAATCGCAGCGGCGGCGCAGGCCGTTGAGCTCGATGCCAACCTCGTTGGCCATGAGGTGGGGCGGATAGTGGCGGTCGCCGACAAGGTGGGCCACGAAGTGCTGGCGCACCCACTCTTCGGGCGTGAGATAGAGCCAACGCCGACGCAGCGGGTCGAAGATTTCGATGTTGCCCGAGCTATTGCGCCGTAGGTCGAGCTGCCGCGGAGGCAGGTTGAGCGGAACAATACAATTTTTTTGGTCGGAGGTTGGCATAGGTTCGTAGAAATTTCGTAAATTTGCTCCCTGCAAAGTTACGCAATTTTTTTCGAATCCATGGCATCGCAATCAACCATAGCAGATATTCGCGCCGCGCTCAGGAGCGGCAGCCCCGCGCCGGTTTATGTTATTCACGGCGAGGAGGCTTACTATGCCGATGAGCTGGTTAAGGATTTCGAGGCCCTGGTGCCTGCCGAGGAACGCGATTTCAACCTCTATATTCTGTATGCCACGCAGGTTGAGCCCGATGCGGTTATCGACGCCTGTTTGCGCTACCCGATGATGGCCGAGCGCCAGGTTGTTATCCTCAAGGAGGCGCAGGCCGTTAAAGCCGACTATCTTAACAAGTTGGTTGAGTATGCCAAGAGGCCGAATCCGCAGACCGTGCTTGCCATTATAGGACGCGGCGAAACGCTCAGCGGCGCTCCGTTTATGAAGGCGGTGGCCGCCGGGGGCGGTGTGGTGTTCAACAGCCCCAAGCTCTGGGAGAGTCAGGTCGGCCAGAAGATCGACGAGCTCGCCGCCGAAGCCGGGCTGAAAGTTGACCCCAAGGCTCGGGCAATGCTGATTGAGCATTGCGGAGTTTCGCTGAGCAAAATCAGCAATGAAATCAAGAAGCTGACGCTGGTGTTGCCCAAGAATGCCTTCATAACGCCGCAGGTTGTTGAAAAACTCATTGGCGTAAGCAAGGACTACAACGCGTTTGAGCTGCTGGAGGCGATTGTTAACCGCGACGCGGCGAAGTGTTACACCATTGTCGAGTATTTTCGCTCTAATCCGAAGAATAATTCGAGCATTGCGGCGAATGCCATGATTTTCAATTATTTCGCGAACCTGTTGATTGCACATTACACGCCCGATAAGTCGAACGATTCGCTGGCAAAGGCGATTGGCGCCAAGCCCCGGTCGGCAGCGGTTACGCGCATAGAGCGCGGATTGCGCACCTATAATGCGCGCCAGGTTATCAACGCAATCAGCGCGTGCCGGCGCCACGATGCCCGCTCAAAGGGCGTTGGCTCGCGGCAGGATGAGTATGATTTGCTTCGCGAAATGCTTTTTACGATTTTAAACTGATGAACAAGATATTAGAGGCAATGCAGCGGTTGGGCATAAAGCGTGTGCTGACCGATTCGCGTTCGCTGCGCTCGGCGGCCGACAGCGTTTTTTTTGCGCTTCGAACCGCCAATAACGATGGCCATAAGTTCATTCCCGAGCTTGCCGCGAAGGGCGTGAGGCTATTTGTTGTTGAAGAGATTCCGCAGGGAGTAGATGCCGAGTTTATAGTTGTTGACAATACTCTGGCGGCCCTGCAGCAGGCGGCGGCCGACTACCGCAGCGGTTTTCGCGGACGCGTTGTCGCCGTTGTGGGCAAAAAGGGTAAGACGCTGGTTAAGGAGTGGCTCGCGGAGGCATTGTCGACGAAGTTTAGCGTCAGCCGTTCGCCGCGCAGCTGGAACTCGCAGGTGGGAGTGCCGATGGCTATCCTGGGAATGGACCCTCAGGCTGACTTTGCAATAATCGAGACCGGCTTTTCCGAGCCCGGCGAAATGGACCGCCTCGAACGGATTGTGCGCCCCGACATGGTGGTTGTTACCTCCGGGGAGCGCGACGACGCTGAGATGATGACCATGGCCCGCAACGCCCGGGTGGTTATCAATCCGGATTTTGAAGGCGACTGGCTCGAACGCGACCGCCGCGTTGTTGAGCATACATTGGGCGCGCTTGGCTGCGAGCTGCCCGAGGGGGTGATTCGCCCGCTGCATACGCGCCTTGACGCCGCCGATGGTGTGAATAACTGCACGATTGTTACCGACCGCTTCAGCTGCGACTCGTTCTCGCTCGACTCGGCGCTCGATTTTGTGTTGCGCCGCAAGCCCGCCGACCGCCGCTTGACGGTGATTATCGACACTCTGCGCGACGGAGCTGCGCTGCCGGTAATTCCCGAGGCTGACCGCGTGATTTATGTTGGCCCCGGCGGATTGACGGCAGAAGAATTTCAGGCCCGCTATTCGGTTAGCGACTTCGCCAATGAGCTGATTCTTGCCAAAGGCGAAGAGGGTGGGGTGGTCGCCACTTTTGCCGAGCAACTGAAGGCACGCCACCACGAAACCGTGCTCGAAGTTAACCTCGATGCCATTGTTCATAATTTCAATCATTTCAGGGCGTTGGTGCGCCCCGAAACCGGCATAGTGGCCATGGTTAAGGCCTCGGGCTACGGCGCCGGGGCATACGAGCTCGCCAAAACCCTCCAGACTCAGGGGGCGGCCTATTTGGCTGTGGCTGTGGTCGACGAGGGGGAGGAGCTGCGCCGCGCCGGCATTACTATGCCTATTATGGCGTTGAACCCGAAGGTTACGAACTACGATTCGCTTTTTGGCAACCGCCTGGAGCCGGAGATTTTCAGCTTCGGGATGCTCGACGAAATTATTCGCGAGGGGAGCAAACGAGGCGTTAAGGAGTATCCGATACACGTTAAGTTCGACACGGGAATGCACCGCCTCGGATTCCTCGAAGAAGACATTGAGCAGCTGGTTAGCAAATTGAATAATACGGACGTGGTCAGGGTGGCTTCGGTGTTTTCGCACCTGGCAACCGCCGACTGCCTCGATATGGACGACTACACCCTGGGTCAGCTGCGGCTGTTTACCGGCATTTGCGAGCGGATGAAGGAGGGCCTCGGCTATGCGTTTAAGCGCCACATCTTGAACTCGGCGGGAATTGCGCGCTTTCCGGAATATCAGTTTGAAATGGTGCGCCTCGGCATCAGCCTTTATGGTGTTGACACCATCGGGGTGGATAAGACCCGCGGGCTGCGCACGGTTTCGACGTTGCGCTCGCTGATTATTTCGGTTAAGGAATGGCCGGAAGGAACGTCGATAGGCTATGGGCGCCGGACGGTGCTCGACAGGGCATCGCGCGTGGCAACTGTGCCTGTGGGCTATGCCGACGGCCTCGACCGCCATTTGGGCAATCGCGTCGGCCAGGTGTGGATCAACGGCCGGCTCTGTCCTATTTTAGGAAATATCTGTATGGACGCCTGCATGGTCGACATTACCGATGCAGGCCCGACGGTTGGCGTAGGCTCATCGGTGGAGTTCTTTGGCGAGAACCTGCCGGTAAGTTCCGTAAGCGACCTGTTGCAAACCATTCCCTACGAAGTTTTAACCTCTGTTTCACCACGCGTCAAGCGCGTGTATTATCGCGAATGAATCCCCGGGAAATTGCTATAGAGAACTATAATTATCCGCTGCCCGACGAGCGGATTGCCAAACATCCGCTGGCCGAGCGCGACCGCTGCAAACTGCTCGTGCGCCACGCCGACGGCACGGTTGAAGACCATATTTTCGCCGAGCTGCCGGAGCTGCTGCCCTGCAACGCTATGTTGGTTTATAACAATACACGTGTTATCAACGCCCGCCTGCGATTCCGCAAGGAGAGCGGCGCGCTGATTGAGATTTTTTGCCTGGAGCCTGTGAAGCCGGCTGATTATGCGCTGAATTTTGCGACAGATGGTACCGCGGGTGTTGAGTGGCAATGCTTTGTAGGCAACAGCAAGCGCTGGAAGGAGGGCGAATTGCGCGGCATTGTGGGCGACTCTGTGTTGAGTGCCGAACGTGTTGAAAAAATCGGCAACGCCTCGATTATCCGGTTCAAGTGGACCGGCAGCAAAAGTTTTGCCGAAATTATTGCCGAAGCGGGCGAATTGCCCATACCGCCGTATCTTAACCGCGCAACCGAGGATAGCGACTCAACGGATTATCAGACCGTGTTTTCGCGCATCGACGGCTCGGTTGCCGCACCCACGGCCGGGCTGCACTTTACGCCGGAGCTGTTGGCAGCTGTTGACGCTAAGGGCATTCAGCGGCGCGAACTGACGCTGCACGTTGGCGCCGGAACGTTTCAGCCGGTGAAGTCAGAAAAGATTGGCGAGCACGAAATGCACAGCGAGTTCATCAGCGTTGACCGCCGCCTGATTGAAGAACTCGCCGAAACCGACCGACCTATAATTGCCGTGGGCACCACTTCGGTGCGCACCCTTGAGAGCCTCTATCACCTCGGCTGCCGCGCCGCCATGGGCCTGTCGATAAACGAGCTGCAGCAATGGTATCCCTACGACCCGAAGCATCCGCGACTGTCGCGCCGCGAAGCGCTGCAGGCGCTGGCCAAGGTGTGTGGCGACCGTTTGGTGGCCTCCACGCGCGTAATCATTGCTCCGGGCTATGACTACAAAGTTGTTGACGGCATCATCACCAACTTCCACCAGCCGCAGTCAACCCTGCTGCTTCTGGTCAGCGCCCTCATCGGCCCCGACTGGCGCGCCGTCTACGACCACGCCCTCGCCGCCAACTACCGCTTCCTCAGCTACGGCGACGCCTGCCTCTTCCTGAAATAAGTATAAAGAGCTGCGTAGCTGAGAAAGAAATTTTGTCGCAGTTACGCAGCTCTCATGTAATGTCCCTGACGAGATTTATAAGGATTGTTATGTGTATGTTTTAGATAGCAATTTTTGTAGTCTTGATTGGGGTCTTAACAATATAGATACCTTTGGGCAGGCCATTGGTCGAGTCGCCGATCTTGATTCCATGCATGTCATATACGGCCTCCTCACAGTCTTCCGAATTAAGAATCTCCGTGATTTCACTATAATCATCATTGAAATTAGCGTCGTGACCGATGCGATGTTGGAATGACCTCCATGGCTGAGTCGACGCAATCTTATATACTGCCGACTGCAAATAATTTAATGTTGCATTTTTATAGACCTTCTCGCTAAAAATATTGCTGTAGCATGCTAATGGTTCTTCTGCAAGATAAGTCACCGATGTCAGGTTTGGGCAGTTGTAGAAAGCCTTATAGCCGATAAATGTTACGGAGTTGGGGATGGTTATCGACGTCAGAGACGTACAGCTATCGAGTGCAGATTCACCGATTTCCATTACTGAGTTGGGAATAGTTACCGATGTCAGGCCACTGCATTCATGAAAAGCGTACTCTTGGATATTGGTAACAGAGTTGGGAATGGTAATCGATGTTAGCTTATCACACCTGACGAACGCGCCATCTCCTATTTCGGTTATAGAGTTCGGGATAACAAACTCGCCTTTGAGAGATAATGGCGCAAAAAGAATAGAACTCTTATTCGGCCCATAAATCCATCCATCTTCAATAATAGCCGTCTCGGGGTCGTAGAGTATTCCAAACCCATTATTATAAAAAGGACTTTCAAACGTATTGGGAAAGGCGTACTTCTTCAGGCCTATGCATCCTTCAAAAGCATCTAACCCGATTTCAATGATTGAATTAGGAATGATTACCGAGGTTAATTTATCACAACCTGCGAATGCGCCATCTCCTATTTCGGTTATAGAGCTTGGTATAATAAACTCGCCTTTGAGAGATAGTGGCGCGAAAAGAATAGAGCTCTTATATGGACTATAAATCCACCCATCTTCTATAATATCTACTTCGGGGTAGTAGTCTATAGCAATTATTCCTTTGGGGAAGGGATTATCTAAAGTATTTGGATAAGCAACCTTCTTCAATCCATTGCAGCCATAGAAAGCACTAGCATCAACGTATGTTGCTGACTTGGGGATAATTACCGATGTTAGACCGGTGCACCCGGAGAAAGCACACAACCCGATATAGCTTACCGAGTTGGGGAGGGTAATCGATGTTAAGCCACTACATTTGTAAAAAGAAAATTCGGAGATGTTAGTCAGGGTATATTCATTGTTACCATCGGAAACTGTTGAGGGGAGAATAAGGTTACCGATAACGGAATTACCAGGTTCGTACCACCCAAATTTTGTTTTGCAAGTTTTGGCTTCTTCGTCGAGGACGGTGTAGGTTATGGTTTGGCCCGCGTAGGTGTACTCGAAGTCGCGGGCGAGGGTTGGCAGGGCGATAAGAACGCCGAGCAACATTAGTAGATGTTTATTCATAAATGGTTAATGAATGTTTGTGCCGCGGGACCCTCTCGTTGGCGTTGATTGGTTTTGGATGCGAAAACGTGAGGTCAGTACTGTTGCTCGTTCTACCACTTGAGGCCCTGGAATTGCCCATCTCAGTTGAACGAGCAAACTTGCAGAGGCCTCACGCAGAAAATGCTATATGCCCATAATAAACGCTCTCGCGCTTATTGGGCAGAATATACATATCCACCAAGCCATCTACCGTTTGCTTCATTCTTGACTGAGATTGAAATTTTCCAGGTTCCAAGTGGTCAAGAAAGAGCGTCGAGTAAACGCTTTCTATTATGTAATTAGCCGACCGACCTGCTAAACCCAAGTAAAGGGCCTAAGCAATGTGGTCTGCTCGGCAAAGTTACGAAAAAAATGGTAATAAGCAAGTGGCGACTGGTAATTTTTTGGCAATTTATTCCTGAATAAATTATATTATAAAGGTGGCATCGGGGGGTGTCACCTTGGGAGTATGACGCGTATTGATAAATTTTATGAGTTGATTTTTTAAGCTCTGAGATCTTCGTTGATTTTCAAAAGCAGTAAAATAAAAAGTAATTTTGCGATTCTATAGTCGGTGTCAATATCCTTATCTTCATGAGATTGGACTCCGTGCATATTACGGAGTGCTTTTGTGCGGCGGAGCGCGATTATCATTTGTGCAATGCCCCTGAAGGGAGGGTTAGATGTAGGGGTATTGGGCGAAGGTGGCGAGGGGGCACGGATTGAGGTAGAGTAGTCGAGGTCGGCGCCGCTGTAGCCCAGGTAGACGAGGCTGTCGTGGTAGTTGAGGAGTTCTTCGAGCATGGCTATTTTTGCACGACACATCGGAGTGCGAATGGTGTTGGCCATCTCCGCCGCGTCGCCCGTTAACCGATACATTTGGTAGGCAAACATATATTTTTCGCCAAATCGGACGCCGACGACTCCGTGACTGACAAAGAAGCTGCGGTGTTGCATACGCGAAATGGTTGAGCGCGTAATGTTTTTGCCGTCTATCTGCGTTCTTATCTGATGTTTAGTTGTATGATGCGCCATGGTGTAAATGAAGTCACCAAGCGGGAAATAGTGCTCCGTCTTGGAGGCGCCTCAAGGCTCTGTCTGTCCTCATCAAGCGACGCCTTTGGCAACTCAACTCCCGCCTTCGCTCTCATATCGAATACTAACTCAGATATTTAAAACTGAATAATGAATAAACTTTATTGCGCAAAGTTACAAATATATCGTGAAACCGCAATGAAATAATCAAAAAATATGTCATGAGCCGATGCAATTATAGCATAATATTGATAGTTAGTAAGTTGCGCTTTAAGTATACAAAATTGTATTTTATGGGATTCACACCTACAATTTTAACAATTCTGGCTCTCTTAAAGCGCCCATTCTTTACTGATTGCAAATATACTAAAAAATACGATATGTTATCGGTGTTACATATATATTTTTTTAAGAAAACAATCATTAAACAATGAATTGATTTTCTTTGATAAGGTAATATAGAAATTTCGCGCTAGCATAGGCACATTGTTTATGGTAGGCATCTCCTTTATGAGTATCTGCAAAATCAGATATTCCTTTTATCCATAAACATCCGCATCTCTTGAAATGACCAACCATATATAGCCCAAATCCCTCCATATCAAGCGCTTGGAGTTTTCTATCAGCAAAAGATTTTATATTCTCCATAGCTTGTTCTGCAGCCACGACAAATGGTCCACATACGGTTGGTGATAAAAATGCTTTAACCATATTGTCCTCTTGCAAGAGATTTGCTTTAGCCAAAGATTTATAGATGTCACTCATTAGATCAACATCTGAAATAATTGAGTTGGCATTATTAAGTAAAAACTCAGATGCGTTTACAATATTTAGTTCATGAAGGAGTTTATAATTCCCATCCTCTGGGTCACTTACTAACTTTCCTGCGCTATAGTCTTGTATTGATTTGGCTATTACTATATCTCCCAGTTTGATATTATCATATTTAATACCTGCTGCAAATCCTGTCATGAATAAATATGATACATGGAAAACATCGACCATTGAAGATGCTATAATGCTAGTAGGAACCATTCCAGGCTTACCAACACAAACTGCACATATTCGAATACTTTCGCCAAAAGCATTTGTAATTAAGCAAGTTTTGTATCTTATTGGAAATTCAGAAATATGTTTTGTTTCCCATATTTTACCAAAGGCCTCAAGTAGTTGATCGTACTCTTCTTCCAAGGCACATATTATTCCAATATCATGTTTATTTCTATTTATAATATTATTATACATCAATTCCTTGTTCGATACAAGATGAAAGACCTTTTGCTTTATCTTATTACGCCAATCTCTATTTGTTATATCATAATGGAAGAGATGCCAAACTTTATCGTCAAAACGTATCTTCATGGCTTCAAATTCCTCGACATACGCTGTTAGTCCAATAATCTGATTTGGAATCTTTATTGATGGATTTGAATAAATCTCGTCAATAAATTGGGGCGCATCATCCTTGTTTGGTTCTTCTCCTGTATAATTTGGCATAACTAAATCAAGGAGAACCAAATCAAACACTTCTTCAATCATTTTATTTCTAGCATCAAAGATTGAATCAGCCTCAACAATGTTTGTACTGGGAATATTACATTCATCAATCAAAAGGGCACGAAGTGTATCTCTTTTGATTTCAGTGTCATCAACTATAAGTATCTTAACCATTTATCAATTCGGATATATATTGTTTTAACTTCTCCTGCCAATCGTTTTTTTGGAAAGAAAAAAATACAAAGTTATAATAAATATCTGGATAATTCAAATGAAGATCATCATTCAGTTCTTTTAACCTTATACCATCAAAATTTTCATACATAGTTACAACAATAACTTTGGTTGAAATGTCTCTTAAGAACATTCCGTCAAGAATACGGCGCCCAGCAATTGGCTCCGGAACACCTCCGCTTTCTTCAACTGAAACATCAAATGTTGACATACTCATATCAAGCAAAATTAAGTCATAATTTATGAAACCATTATATATTGCTTTAATAGCTGAATTATATGATTCCTTTCTATCAATCTCAATATCGCTAAAGTTTGTTTTTATAAACTCGACAATCGCATCTGCTTTAAGATTGATATCTTCAATTAATAGTATTTTTTTCATGCCATAAGCCCGTTTATATTTATTACAATTTTACTAATACACCGATTGCCTTCAGCTGATACTGAGATGGAGTTATTGGTGTCATTTAAATCATATTTAACAATTTTTTGAGCCTTTACCAATCCTGATCCGTTTTCTTTTTGTAAGCGATCACTATTTTGGAGTAATTTTGAAATTTTTTCGTTTAGTCTAGCGGGATCCTCTGAAATTTTATTGATAAAAACAATATGTAATAAATCATCAATAAGATTAGTACGCATAACAAACGTCCTACAATGGTCCTTAGCACTGTATTTAATCATGTTACTAAAGAAGATTCTTATTAAATCACTTATGTGTATACGTGTATTACCTATTAATTTTAATTCTTGTGGATTAGAAATACTTAGCTCGCAATTGATATTGGGGTGCATTTTTGTTGTTATTTCCCAACAAAGTGAAGTTAATTGATTGAAGTCATAATCTTCAAATTTCAAATCCTGAAAATGAAACCATCCCTCAATTTTTAATAGTTTTTGAGTGATTAATGTTCTTGAATCATTGATTATGCTCTTAAAATCAGTATCAAAATTTATATTACCAGAACTTTTTACAGAAGCTTCGAGGTCATCAAGAAGAGATAAACACGACGATGTCAAATAGGTTTTTATTTTAAGCCTAATTTGAGATAGTGAACGTTCCGTTACTTCCAACAAATAGTTAATTATATTTTGACTAAATGATTCAAAATCAGAGGATTTTCTATAGGACGCAATTGTACACAAGCATATAGCATCATCATCTAAGATATAATCAAAAAGACCGCTATCTTGATCATTAAGTTTTATTTGTAGTACAGTAGCTTTGAAATCTTTTATTATAGTATCAAGTTTTTTACTAAATTGCTCTAATGCGTGCATTAATTCTTGATTAAATATATCGTCCAACCTATAATGCGTTTTCCAATAATAGTTAGGTTGATAGATTTCGTTCTCCATGCTTAGAGCTATTCCATTGCCACTAAATATGGAGCGCAGTTCGCCTTCGAACACACCATGTCTAATACGAGTACTTAAGTATGTTCCTAGCCCAAATTTACTTTTTAAAAATTGTTGTCTAATTTCATTAAATAGTTGAAATGATATTTCTTTTAATGCATTATCTGTGAAATGAATGCGTTGTCCAAGATATGTATATTCATCTTTTTGCTCGCTAGGTTCAATTGGTTTGGTATTATCAACCATGCAAATAATGACGCCTTCAGTTTGGTATAGGGCTTGAAACTGAGAATACAGTCTTTTTGCAGAAGTTAATTCATATTTTATTATTGAAGGAATATTCGCAAAAATTTTACTTTCATCATCCTTTATTGCACCATCGTAAGCAATCATTTCTTCAGTTAGATTTTGTAGAAGATTTTCATATAAGGGAGTGTTAACGGTTTTAAGATCAATTAAATGTCTTAATATGAGATGTTCTTGATCAAGAATTGATTTAGTGCTATCAATAAAAGTTGTATGCCTTAAAATATCATCTTGTATGATATGTATTAGGAATTCTTCAACTAAATTATTATCTTCAAATACTAGTTGTTCAAAGAGCCCAACAACATCTTGTACCTGTTTATATTTTAAATATTTTTCAAGTACATAACTTTTGTCCGTCTCATCTTTTGCTTTTTCAAAAACAAATATCAAAAATGGAAGATTATATCTTATTCCTTTGTATTTTTTACGTTTTAGATGATATATAAAATCAGTAGAATCTATTTTTGATGTATAGGAATGATTCTGAATATACTTATCAACAAAATATGATATAGCTTTGTCATCTTTGTTAAGATTGATATAGCTATTAAATACAAAGTCAATTGCTGATTGAACAACAGGTACGCATTTTTGATGATGCACAATCACCTTCTCCATTATATCAATACATGCTTCATATTCTTTGCGTTTAAATAGAATTTTCCCTTTATCGACTTCTCGGATATATGGTACTACTGGAGAATTTTCAGCCACAATATTCTCAATTCTACCTTTTTGATAATTAATAACAATAGAGTCAGGAATATAAGAGAGGCCTAAAGATAAATAATCATTTTTTTTCTGTTCGTCTTGCAATAAGTAAACAAAATAGGGATCAAAAATATTGAGAGATATCAACTTCATCATATTATCCTTTATCCCTGTGCATTCTTCTTTGACGTAATTATCTAATCCAGCGCAGATGGAAAGACCATAAAAGTTTTTACATAGTTTAGATAATTCTTCTTGATTATATCTCACATTTATCCCCTGCATTATTTTAAGCATATGGTTTCCTAAAGTATTTAAAGGTGCATTCGGTTTACCTACGATATTCTGGAATGGTTTTCCAAGAAATAATAAGGCCCTACAGTAAATTTTCAAAACATCAAAATTAGAGGAGTTTATTTGGGCATAATCTTTAGCCTTCGCTATAACTGATTCATAGTCTCCAATATAGTATGAGTCTAAAATCCCAATAAATTGTGGATCATAATACTTGTTAGGTAATTTGTTTTGGTTGTATGCCAAAAACGGTAATAAATCTTCATCTTCTGATGTACGATACAGTTTTATAGCCAATTCACATACTATACTTCGAGTATTAGGATTAGAAACGAAATCAGCTCTTAGAACATTTACTAGATTTCGATATCTGTCTATAGCAGAGTTGGGACTTTCAAATAGTAATGTCTTTGAGTAGTCAGAAAATATCTTATAAGCTTCATAAAAATTTAATCTAAATAAGAAATAGTTAAATTTATCTTCATCGAATAGAGTGACATTGCGTTTAAATTTAGAATAGAGTTCCATCTCATATTCTATTGGAGACATACTCTTTAGGCTTCGTTTATACAAATAGGATAGCAAGAATGGTATATAACCAGTTTTTGCATCTTTATATGAAGAGTTGAGTTCGGACAACCAGTTGACTAGCTCACTTATTTTGTCAAGATATGAATAAATTAATATTTTAAACTCAAAATACCATACAGAATATCCCAATATATTAACAGAATTCTCTAACAAATTTAAGGCTGCTTCAAACTCTCCCATTAAGAATAAATGTTCAACTTCATAGCGTGTACGTAAGAATAATTTTATCTCTTTCTTTTGCCTTTTAATTTGCATAATCTGCCATTGAGCTTCAGAATATAATGATTCTGGCTCAAAATAATATCCATTGCATCTTCCTAAATCCGTTACTTTTCTTGGAGACAAATATCCATGTATCAGTCTTTCAAAATTGGCATTAGATCGAAAAAGCTCATTCAAAGCTGACGATACAACACCAATATTACAGTAGCTCTTCAGTTTACTGGCAGTCCTTTCCGTTTCCTTGCGATTGCCAATAACCTTAAGTAACAATCCTTTTATGTGATGTTCTATACCTTTCGAAGATTGACGTTTTGAATTCATTAATATCTGTTAATTAATATGTTAATTTGAAGTAATCACTATAGTGCCTGCTCTTTTATTTAAAAGAAAGAATTTCAAGCTAACAAGTGGTTTCTTTTTAGAATGCAAAGGTAATTAAAAAAAATCAATTATCAAATACACGTTTATAATAAAAATTTCTTTTAGCAGTTTGATATCAGAATGTTATAGTCTGTTCGATAACTACCTTAAGAACACATATAATGAACCTTATATTATAGGAGCTAGGAGTGTCATAATTTGTGCTAAATATCCACATAGTTCTATGAAATTCAACTTTGCTAGATGTTTACTAAATGAGAAATGCTGTAAGACAATAATAAATTGTTTTGTATAACATGAGTTCTATGTTAAGTTTGGACAATATGCTGTATTGTTTGAATTAGTCTTGGGAACTACTTTCCGGAGATTTCTCAAAAATATAATCAGGCGATGTATAATGAAAAATGGACAAAGTATATTATTTATTATAGGATAGCTGTTAGTCTGTTACAGTTCCCGTGGTAATGATTATGCATGGAATTTAAAATATTTCATAATAGATTTATGGATTATTGACAATCATGAAAGATTAAAAAGGGAGATTATTGACAAATGTCATAAAATAGGGTGTTTATACTCTTAGATTTAATATTCTTTCCTTGTTAATGTAATTTTTTTTCGTTAACTTTGCAAGATGAATCAAGAAAATCAAAACGTTGAGCATAAGCGCATATGGAAAGACGAATACCTGAAATGGGTGTCCGGCTTTGCTAACGCTCAGGGTGGAAAGATTTATATTGGTATCGATGATGACTTGACTGTGG
>CAZKPP010000026.1:0-23802 GCA_964554665.1 uncultured Bacteroides sp. | reverse complement strand
TGGGCTATGCAACGAGCCTCAACCAGCTCATGTGGCTTCGCGGCATCATGGGCATCAGCGAGGCGCTGTATATCCCCTCGGCCCTGTCGCTGATTGCCGACTACTTTACCGGCGCGAGCCGCTCGCTGGCCGTCGGCCTCCACATGACGGGCCTCTACTGCGGTCAGGCCCTGGGCGGCTTCGGCTCGCTGGTTGCCACAACCTGGTCGTGGCAGGCAACGTTCCATTGGTTCGGCGTTATCGGGCTGGCCTACGCAGTGATTCTCATATTCTTCCTCCACGAAAAAGAAACCCACTCGCGCCCCGCGGCAGCAGCTGCCGGAGCTGTGAGAGTCAACAAAGAGAGCGTTGCGCGCTCGCTGGCCGCAGTGTTCTCAACGGCGGCCTTCTGGGTGATATTGCTGGTTTTCGCGACCAACTCCATTCCGGGCTGGGCCACCAAGAACTGGCTGCCTACCCTTTTCTGCGACAATCTGGGCATTTCGATGGAATGGGCCGGCCCGATGGCCACGCTGACCATAGCCCTGTCGAGCTTCATCGGCGTGATTATCGGCGGACCGATTTCTGACCACTGGGTGCAGCGCAACATCCGCGGCCGCATCTACACCAGCGCCATAGGCCTGCTGATGATGATTCCGGCCCTGATATTCTTAGGTCTGGCAACGAACGCGTGGCTGTCGATTATGGCCGGCCTCTTCTTCGGCGTGGGCTACGGCATGTTCGACGCCAACAACATGCCGATTCTCTGCCAGTTCGTGAGCTCGCGCCGCCGCGCCCTGGCCTACGGATTCATGAACTCGGTCGGCGTAATCATGGGCGCCATAACCACCCAGCTGCTCGGCGCGCTGACCGAGTCGGTGGGCCTGGGCGTATGTTTCGCAATCATGGGCGGCATACTGCTGCTGGCGCTCTGCCTGCAGCTGACGGTGCTCCGTCCCACCCACGACGATGCCGACGACGCCCTGCTGACCCAGGAGGCCATTCAAGAAGATATTTAAAAAACTCCAAAAACATAACGCTATGAAATTCGAAAAAATCGTAGGGCTCATCGACGCCCCCTTCACCCCGTTCGATGCCGAAGGCAACATTAACCTCGCTCCCATTCCCGCCTACGCGCAGATGCTCAAGAAAAACGGCCTCAAAGGCGCGTTTGTCAACGGTTCGTCGGGCGAAGGATATATGCTCACGACCGACGAGCGCAAAGCCATTGCCGAAGCCTGGGTCAAGGCCGCTCCCGAAGACTTCAAGGTGATTGTCCACGTTGGCAGCTGCTGCGCTCGCGACGCCCACGAACTGGCCCGCCACGCCGCCGAAATCGGTGCCTGGGGCATCGGCGCCATGGCTCCCCCGTTCCCGAAAATCGGCCGCGTTGAAGAGCTGGTTAAATACATTGAGGAAATCGCAAGCGGCGCCCCCGAGCTCCCCTTCTATTTCTACCATATTCCGGCATTTAACGGCGCATACCTGCCGATGCTCGACCTGCTCAAGGCCGTAGATGGCCGCGTGCCCAACTTCGCCGGCATAAAATACACCTACGAAAGCATTTACGAATACAATCAGTGTCGCCTCTATGCCGACGGCAAGTTCGACATGCTCCACGGCCAGGACGAAACCATTCTGCCGGCGCTGGCCATGGGCGGCGCACGCGGCGGCATCGGCGGCACCACCAACTACAACGGCCGCGAACTCGTTGCCATTATCGACGCCTGGAACCGCGGCGACATCGACGCCGCCCGCGAGCACCAGAACTTTGCCCAGGAGGTTATCAACGTTATTTGCCGCTATCGCGGTAACATCGTGGCCGGCAAGCGCATCATGAAGCTCATAGGCCTCGACCTCGGCCCCAACCGCATACCCTTCCGCAACATCACCGACGACGAGGAAGCCGCCATGCGCCGCGAACTCGAAGAAATCGGTTTCTTTGAAAAATGCAACAAGCTATGAACCACAGCGAATATCTGAAAGGTTGGAGCGACCGCTATCGCACCGACGCTCTGGAAAATATTCTGCCCTTCTGGCTCGAACACGGTTGGGACCGCGTTAACGGCGGCGTTTACACCTGCGTTGACCGCGAGGGCCGCCTCATGGACTCCACCAAGTCGGTGTGGTTTCAGGGCCGCTGCGGCTTCATCTACTCGTTTGCCTACAACAATCTCGACCCGCGCCCCGAATATCTGGAGTTCGCCAAGAGCTGCATCGACTTCATCGAGGCCCACTGCTTTGACCCGGCCGACGGGCGCATGTATTTCGAAGTGACGGCCGACGGCCAACCGCTGCGCAAGCGCCGCTACGTTTTTTCGGAATGTTTCGCGGCCATAGCCATGAGCGAATACTCGCTGGCATCGGGCGATAAAACCTACGCCGAAAAGGCCCTGCGCCTGTTCAAGGATATTCAGCGCTTCATCGCCACCCCCGGCATGCTCGAACCCAAATATCTGCCCACGCAGCAAGCCGTAGGCCACTCGGTAACGATGATTCTCATCAACACCGCCGCCCGCATCCGCGAGGCGATTGCCGACCCCGCGCTCAACGAGCAGATCGACAAGTCGCTGGAAATGATTCGCACGCTGTTTGTCCACCCCGAATACAAAGCCCTGCTGGAAATGGTGACCCCCGACGGCAAGCTCATCGACACCCTCAACGGCCGCACCATCAATCCGGGCCACTGCATCGAAACCGCATGGTTCCTGCTCGAAGAAGCCAAATATCGCAACTGGGAGCCCGAACTGACCAAAATGGCCCTGCAGATTCTCGACTGGAGCTGGGACTGGGGCTGGGACGAGGAGTTCGGCGGCATTATCAACTTCCGCGACTGCAAAGGCTTCCCCAACCAGGACTATTCGCAAGACATGAAGTTCTGGTGGCCGCAGACCGAGGCGGTCATTGCCACGCTCTATGCCTACGAGGCCTCGGGCGACGACAAATATCTGGAAATGCACAAAAAGGCCTCCGACTGGATGTATGCCCACCTGCCCGACCCCGAGTTCGGCGAATGGTTCGGCTATCTCCACCGCGACGGCACGGTTGCCCAGCCCGCCAAAGGCAACATCTTCAAGGGGCCGTTCCATATTCCGCGCATGTTGATTAAATCGCCGATGATTATCGGAGAAATCCTTAAAAAGTAAACTCCCGACCATGAGAAAGTTAGTTGCCCTTTTGCTGTTCGTTGCCGTAGGGCTCGGCCTGGGCGCCAAAACCAAAGTTGCCTGCATCGGCAATTCCATAACCTTCGGCTACCTTCTGCCCGACCGCACGGTCAATGCCTACCCCTTTCAGCTTCAGCGGCTATTGGGCGACGACTACGAAATCGGCAACTTCGGCAACTCCGGGGCGACGCTGCTCAACCGCGGCCACAAGCCCTACATGGGCCTGCCCGAATGGAAGGCCGCGCTGGAGTTCCGGCCCGACATAGCGGTTGTGCACCTCGGCGTTAACGACACGGACCCGCGCAACTGGCCGAACTATAAAGATGAGTTCTGCAGCAACTACCTGGAGCTCATTGACTCGCTGCGCAGCGTCAACCCCGACGTGCGCATAATAATTGCGCGCCTGACGCCCCTGCGCGCGGGACACCACCGCTTCGAAACCGGCACCCGCGACTGGCGCCTGCAAATTCAGCAGGCCATCGAAAACATAGCCCGGGCCGCGGAGGTGGAGCTGATCGACTTCGACGCCCCGCTGCGCGACCGCCAGGAGCTGATTTTCGACAATGTGCACCCCAACGTTGAGGGCGCGGGCATCATGGCCGAAACCGTGCGCAAGGCCATTACCGGCAACTACGGCGGCCTGCAGCTGCCCGAAATCTGGCAGTCGGGAATGGTTGTGCAGCGCAACCGCCCGCTCCGCATCGGCGGCACCGCCAATGCCGGCACCGAAGTGGTTCTGACGCTCGACGGCCGCAACTACCGCACCCGCGCCAACAACCGCGGCGAGTGGGAGCTGCTAACCGCCCCGCTGGTCAGCGGCCCGGCCTACACCATGCAGGTTGCTGCCGGCGGCGACACGATTCGCCTGGGCGACATCCTGGCCGGCGAGGTGTGGCTCGCCTCCGGGCAGTCAAACATGGAGTTCAAGCTCCGCGACGCCGTTGGCGGCCCCGAGGCCATAGCCGCGTGCGCCGACCCCGAACTGCGCATCTTCAACATGCGCGAAATTGCCCGCACCGACAAGGTGCTCTGGTCCGACTCCATCCGCGCAATGATGAACCGTCTGCAACACTACCGTCCGAGCCGCTGGGAGGCGATTTCGCCCGACAATGCCGGCGACTTTTCGGCCGTGGCCTACTTCTTTGCCAAGCAGCTGCGCGACTCGCTGCAAGTGCCGGTCGGAGTGATTTCCAATGCCGTCGGCGGCTCGGGAATCGAAAGCTGGATCGACGTTAACACCCTCGAACTCAACACTCCCGGCATTCTGCGCAACCCGCTCAAGGGCGACTACCTGCAAAAGTGGGTTCAGGGGCGCGTGCGCGACAATCTCGGCGGCGAAGAGGGTCTCCACCCCTACCTGCCCGGCTATCTGTTTGCCTCGGGCATCCGCCCTCTCGGCCGCCCGCAGCTCGCCGGCGTAATCTGGTATCAGGGCGAAAGCAACGCCCACAACGTTGAGCTCCACGAGCAGCTGTTTCCGCAGTTGCTGTCGAGCTGGCGCGAGGAATTCCGCTCGCCGCAGCTGCCGGTCTACTTCGTGCAGCTTTCGAGCATCGAGCGCCCGTCGTGGCCCGACTTCCGCAACAGCCAGCGCCTGCTGGCGCAAACGCTACCGCAAACCTATATGGCCGTAAGCAGCGACCATGGCGACGCCCGCGACGTTCACCCGCGCAACAAGCGCCCCCTTGGCGAACGCCTGGCCCGCCTGGCCCTTAAAAACAGCTATGGCCGCAACCTCGAAGCCGAAGGCCCCGCGCCGAGCAGCGTCGTAGCCGCTCCCGGGCGCCTGATTCTTACGTTCAGCCACGCCGACGGCCTCACCACCGCCGACTCCGCGGCAGTTCGCGGCTTCGAAATTGCCGAAATCGACGGTTTCTACGCTCCGGCAACCGCCGAAATTATTGATAATCAGATAATCTTAACCAACAACGATATGGAAAATCCGCGCTTTGTACGCTATTCCTGGCAGCCTGTGGCCACCGGCAACCTGGTGAACTCATCGGCGCTCCCCGCCTCGACTTTCCGGGCCGAAGCTACCAACCTGAACATTGAACCCGGCATGGAATTCGGTGTCAGCGGCGCCTTCAGCGGCCTGCTCCCCGACGGACGCATAGTAATTGCCGGCGGATGCAACTTCCCCACCGACGACCCCCTGGCCCCGACGGCCCAAAAAGTCTTCTACCAAGGTATTTACGCCGCCAACCCCGAAACCCTTGAATGGCAGCGCATCGGCTCGCTACCCGCAGCCATGGCTTACGGCGCGAGCGCCCAGACCGCCCAAGGCCCGGTGTGGGTAATGCCCACGGGCGAAGTAGCCGTTTTCAATGGCCGCGAGCTGCTCCCGCTCCCCGCAATGCCCGCCAAGGTCGACAACGCCGCGGCGGCAGTTATCGGCCGGACGCTCTACGTTGTTGGCGGCAATGTTGACGGCAAGCCCTCCGCAGCCCTCTGGAGCCTCGACCTCGACAACCCCGGCGCCAAGTGGGCCAAAGCCGGCAAGATGCCCGGCAATCCGCGCGTGCAGCCCGTAGCGGCAGCCGCCGGCGGCAAGCTCTACGTTTGGGGCGGCTTTGCCGGCAGCGGCAAGGACGCCACGGTTGAAACCTCCGGCCTCTGCTACGACCCCCAAACGAAAAAATGGACCGCCGCAGCCGACCCGGTGCTGACCCTTGGCGGCGGAGTGGCCGCAACCCGCGCCGACGGCACCATCCTGGCCGCCGGAGGCGTTAACCGCGACGTCTTCCTCGCCGCCTTGCAAAACCAGGCCCCCGACTATCTGCTCCACCCCATTGAGTGGTATCGCTTCAACCAAAAAGTGCTGATTTTCAACCCGCAGACAAACTCCTGGAGCCTGTTGGTTGAAACCCCCGACGCCGCCCGCGCCGGCGCCAGCATCATCGCCACCCCCGCCGCCACCTACATCTACGGCGGCGAACTCAAACCCCGCATCCGCACCGCCTCCACCCTAAAGTTGTAGAGGCTCGGAGAGCCGCCAATATGTCAAACGTGTAAAAAAAAAGCACAATCCTGTTACACCGTTGGTTTTCAGCGATTTTATTCATATCTTTACGGCGCTAACTATTATTCCGTATAAGCTATGAAAATAAAAAATTTTATCGCGGTTATGCTCCTGGCAACATGCGCCGCGCCGATGTCGGCGGAGAAGACGCTGCTGACGCCGGGCAAAAGCTGGACTGTAAACGAACGTCGCGTTAACGGACTAAGGCCGATTTCCATTAAGGCCAAGGTTGAAGTCTGCGCCGATACGGTGATAGACAATCAACCCGCAACGATGATGAAATTTCACTACCTCGGACGCCCCGATGAGGCTTTCTACTTTCCTTGTGGCGACGATAACGGCCTGATTCGTGATTGCCTTTGGGGCGATTTGATGGACTTTAGCCTGACGCCCGGAGATCCGATACATTCTGATAAGGAATCAGCATGTAAGGTTTTATCAGAAAATGAATTGGAGGTTAATGGTCGAAAGTTCAGGGAACTTGTAATTTCAACCGCCGACAATCAGCCCATCGACTCGTGGGTTGAAGGAGTCGGATGCTTTATGGGCGAATGTGTTATCGGCAACAGTCACATTGTAGGCGGTAATGACCGGTTACGAGGTTACCAGATTATCGACTGCTCCGAAAACGGTCAAGTAATTTTTACTCAAAACGATTTCAGCATTAAACTACGAACCTATTCCGACAACATCAAGCCCATTCTTGAAGTCGGACGCTGGTGGAACCTCGAAGTGACCATGCCCGACAGTTCAACGGTTGATGCGCGCGCAGAAATTGTTGTAGTGGAAAACATTGACGATAAACAATTTGCCACCGTCAAATTCCAAATCGAAGGGCGTGAACCTTCCGAATTCACCGTCTATGAATATAATCACCGTCTTTTCGTAAAGGACAACATCGACTACCCGATTATGGACTTGGGAGTGGTTGCCCAAGGACGATTTGGCCGATTTTATCGTTTCAACGACGACCGCAGCAAATTGGAACTGACAGAAACGGAATTCGGTTGCGGCGAGTCAATCAGCGTCGGCTGCATGCAAAACCTCATAGGCCGGACTGATTCCGACGACATGGTAACATGGGCCGAGGGCGTTGGGGCGTCGAGGTCGATGTGGATTACCGAGAATGGCCCGCAAACGATTTTGGGATACCGCATGAAGGAATGCGGCCAGGGCGACGAACTGCTCTTTACCTCGCGCGACTTCTACTACACTCCGTCGTCGCTCAACGAGGTTAAGGTACCCACCCGCGCCGAGGGCATCTACGACCTCCAGGGCCGCAAAATCTCCCGCCAGCACCGCGGCCAGATCTACATCTCCAACGGCCACGTTTACCGCCAATAAGTTTACAAACGTAAATTATTATATCCCTGGTTTTCAGGGATATAATAATTGTTGATAAATTTTTTCGTTTGGGATTGTAAATTATTTGGGAAATTTTTGTAATTTTGGGGTCATGAACACGCAGCCGGTCTATCACATCCCCGCACTCCTTCCCCAGGTCATTGAAGCATTAAATATCTCGCCTTCAGGGATATATGCCGACGCCACATTTGGCGGTGGAGGCCATTCGCGTGCAATTCTCGGCAATTTAGACTCCAACGGCAAACTCTTTGCGTTTGATCAGGACGAAGAGGCCTTGGCCAACGCCCCGGCCGACCCGCGGCTAACCACCATTCACGGTAACTTCCGCTATATCAGCCAATATTTGCGCTTCTATGGCGTCAAGGGCGAAGTTGACGGCATTTTGGCCGACCTTGGAGTTTCGTTTCACCACTTCGACTCGGCCGAACGCGGCTTCAGCTTCCGCTTCGACGGCCCGCTGGACATGCGCATGAACCGCCGCGCCCGCCAAACCGCCGCCGACCTGCTCAACCGCCTGAGCGAAGAGGAGCTCGCCAATATTTTCTACCTCTACGGCGAGCTGCGCCAGGCCCGCAAACTCGCTGCGGCAATTGTGCGCGCACGCTCGACGCAGCCGCTGGCGACCATAAGCCGGCTGCTCGACGCCATCCGTCCCCACATTTCGCCCAAGGCCGAGAAAAAAGAGCTGGCCCAGGTTTTTCAGGCGCTGCGCATAGTTGTTAACGACGAAATCCGCGCCCTGGAGCAATTCCTGCAGCGCTCGCTCGACTCGCTGCGCCCCGGCGGCCGCCTGGCCATAATCACCTATCACTCGCTGGAAGACCGACTGGTGAAAAACTTTATGAAAACCGGACGCGTAGACGGCACGGAGCAAAAAGACTTTTTCGGCCGCAACCTCTCGCCGATGAAGCTGCTCACCTCGAAGCCGATTACCGCTTCCGACCAAGAAATTGAATTTAACCCGCGCAGCCGTAGCGCCAAACTGCGGGTTGCCGAAAAACTCCCCTCTGAAAAATGACCAAAAACATTTTCAACTTTATCATTATCAGCCGACTGCTTGAAGGACGCCTGGTTTCGGCCGAACTCTTTGCCCGCCACTGGCTCAAGATTTTCGTAATCCTGGCCATGGTGCTGGTTTACATCACCAACCGCTACAGCTGCCAGCGCTCAATGGAGCAGATTCGCCGGCTCCATAACCGCCTGGACATTGTTCAGACCGAAAGCTACCGCGTTCGCGGTGAATATATGGGTCGCATCCGCGAAAGCCAGATGCGCCAGCAGCTCGACACGCTGGGCCTCGACCTGGCCGTGCAATCTCGTCCTCCTTACCACATCAGCAAATAACCCTTTTAACCAATGGCCCCGCGCAAACCGGCAGCACCGAAAAAAAGAGGCAAACGCGCCTCAATGATGACACGCTATGCGGTAGTGTCGATTCTGTTCATAGTTCTCGGACTATGGATAGCCTACAATACGTTTAAAAACTCGGTTATCGACGCACCCCATTGGAACGAACTGGCCAAACGCGAACTTTCGAGCACCAACCTGACAATCCAGCCCGCCCGCGGCGACATTCTCGCCGCCGACGGCAGCGTGTTGGCAACCACGCTGCAATACTACACGCTGCGCATGGACTTCGGCTCCGAAGGCTTCCACTGGAAGGCCTACGTTGAGAAAAAAGACTCGCTGGCCGACTCACTGGCCCGCTATTTTCCCATACCCGGGGGCGTTGCCGCCTGGCGCGACTCGCTCGAAGCCCCGCTCCACCGCAAACGCCGTCCGCGCGGCTGGCGCCTGGTGTCGAACGTGAGCTATGCCGACTATCAGCAAATCAAAACCTTCCCCTTCTTCAAGGGTCGCCGCCTGGGCAACCACGGCCTGCAGGCCGAACCGATGCTGCGCCGCCGCAACCCCTACGGGCCCATGGCCAAGCTGTCGATCGGTGTTGTTAGCGAACGTGCCAACGGCGAAATCCACGGCATGTCGGGCCTCGAATACGCTCTGGACTCGCTGCTCTACGGCCGCCCCGGCGTAAACAAAAAAGTTAACTTCACCCGCGGCATAGGCAACTGGGCCGAAGTGCCCGCCGTGCGCGGCTGGGACGTAGAGTCGACAATCGACGTTCAGATGCAGGACATACTCGAAAACGCCCTGCTTGAACGCCTGCAATACTCGCGCGCCGAATGGGGCACGGCGGTGCTCATGGAAGTAGCCACCGGCGAAATCAAAGGCATCTGCAACCTCGAAGAAGACCCCAAACACAAAGGCGAGGGCATCTACATCGAAGCCATGAACCGCGCCGTTCAGCGCTTCGAGCCCGGCTCGGTGGTTAAGCCGCTGAGCATGATGATTGCCATTGAAGACGGCTATATCAACGACCTGGACTCGGTTGTAGACATCGGCGCCACCTACAAGGCCTTCGGCCAGGGTAGCCCCATTACCGACTCGCACTACAACAGCCAACTGACCGTTGCCGGTTGCATAGAGCAGTCGAGCAACATCGGCATGGCGCGCATAATGTCGCGCTTCTACCGCTCGCCCCAGGGCTGGCACGACCGCGTTGCGCAAACCGGCTTCCTGGAACGCCTCCGCTCGGGCATCGGCGAAGAAAGAGCCCCGTGGTTCCCGGTGGTGCCGCTCGGCTCCGGCGGCCTGGTAACCCTTTCACGCCAGTTCTATGGCTACGGCGCCGAAATTCCGCCGCTCCACACCCTGAGCATCTATAACGCCATTGCCAACGGCGGCCGCTACGTGCGCCCTCACTTGGTCAAGGCCCTGCATCGCGACGGCCTCGACTCCATAGTTCCCGTCAGCTACGTCCGCGACCGCGCCTGCTCGGAGCGCACCGCAAAAATGATGCAGCAATGCCTCAGCCTGGTGGTCAACGGCGACCATGGCACGGCCCGCTCCCTGCGCAACCCCTACGTAACCCTGGCCGGCAAAACCGGCACCTGCTACTCGGTCAACCCCGAAACCCATCAATACGACACCGGACGCAAGCGCCTGGCCTTTTGCGGCTACTTCCCGGCCGAAGAGCCGAAATATAGCTGCGTGGTGTTGATGTTCCACCCGCGCGAAAACGTGTTTGGCGCGGCAACCACGTCGGGCACCGTGTTGCGCAACGTTGCCATAGCCATGTATGCCCGCGGCATGCTCGGCAACCGGTCTGATTATAAGGCCGATGCGGCAGCCAACGAGGCCTACAAGGAAGTGCGGCCAACGGTTTATGCCTCTACCTCCAACGAGCTGGCCGAAGCCGTTAGGCGCAAAACCGGCGTCGCCCCCAAGCGCATGGCCAGCGGCGAAACTGCCGCAGACAACGGCGCGCCCAACGTTCGCGGCATGGGGCTGCGCGAGGCGGTCAACACCCTCGAACACGCCGGCTTCGACGTTAGCTTCAACGGCGTTGGCTACGTTGCTGCCCAGGCTCTTGCCGGAAACAAAAAGATACATCTAACTCTCAAACAATAAGCATTATGCAACTGATTCAACTAATTTCGTCGCTCAAGCCCAAGCAACTTGTGGGACCTAAAAACCCGGAAATCTCGGCTTTGACTTTCGACTCGCGAAAGGTTACGCCCGGCTCGATGTTTGTTGCCGTGCGCGGCACCGCAGTCGACGGCCACTCGTTCATTCCCCTGCTTGAGCACTCCGGGGTTGCAGCTATCGTTTGCGAAAAACTTCCAGAAAAAATCCTGCCCGGCATAACCTATATAGTTGTTGAAAACAGCGCCATAGCCCTGGGCCTGCTCTCGTCGGAATGGTTCGGCCACCCCTCGCGCAAGCTCAAGCTCGTGGGCGTTACCGGCACCAACGGCAAAACCACCACCGCCACCCTCATCTACGAAATGGCGCGACTGATGGGGCTCAAGGCCGGCTTGCTCTCAACGGTTTGCAACTACATAGAAACCGAAGCTATCCACGCCACTCAAACCACCCCCGACGCCTACTCAATCAACGAGCTGCTCGACCGCATGGTCAAAGCCGGCTGCTCAATAGCCGCCATGGAGGTCAGCTCCCATGCCGCCCACCAGCACCGCATTGCCGGACTGCAGTTTGCCGGCGGCGTGTTCTCGAACCTTACGCGCGACCACCTCGACTACCACAAAACCGTTCAGGCATATCTCGAAGCGAAAAAATCGTTCTTCGACGGGCTCCCCGCCGAAGCGTTCGCCCTGGTCAACATCGACGACAAGGTTGGCCGCGTAATGCTGCAGAACTGCGCCGCCCGCCACTACACCTACTCGCTGCGCTCGCTGGCCGACTTTACGGGCCGCATTATCGAAAGCCGCCTCGACGGCACCCTGCTCAGCCTCAACGGCCACGAGGTCGAAACCCTGTTTACCGGCCGCTTCAACGCCTATAACCTCACTGCGGTGTTCGGTGCCTGCTGCCTGCTGGGCTGGCCCGAAGACCAAGTGCTGAAAAACGTTAGCCGCCTGGTGCCCGTTGCGGGCCGCTTCCAGGCCGTGCGCTCGCCCAAGGGCGTGGTTGCCATTGTTGACTATGCCCACACCCCCGACGCCGTGGTCAACGTGCTCGAAGCCATCAGAGAGGTAGGGCCCAAACGGATAATCACCGTTGTTGGCTGCGGCGGCAACCGCGACGCCGGCAAGCGCCCCATCATGGCCTCCGAAGCCGCACGCCTGTCTGACCGCGTAATTCTCACCTCCGACAACCCCCGCTTCGAGGACCCTGAAGCGATTCTGGCCGAAATGGCTGCGGGCCTCGACGCCACGCAGCGCGCCAACGCCCTGATTATCACCGACCGCCGCGAGGCCATCCGCACCGCCGTGGCCCTGGGCCAGGCTGGCGACGTTATTCTGATTGCCGGCAAAGGCCACGAAGATTATCAGGAAATCCAAGGAGTTAAACACCATTTCGACGACCGCGAGGAAGTCATTGCCGCATTCGCCCTGTAACCGATGTTCTACTATCTTTTCTACAATCTTGGCCTCGGAGGCGAATCGCTTGCCCGCCTGAGCAGCTACATTACGGTGCGCAGCTCCGTGGCCTTCGTGCTGTCGCTGATTTGCGCAACCATTATCGGCCGCCGCATTATCGACCGTCTGCAACTGATGCAGATGGGCGAGCTGGTGCGCGACCTCGGCCTCGACGGCCAGACCGCCAAACAGGGCACCCCCACCATGGGCGGCATAATCATTATAATTTCGATTCTGGTGCCGCTGCTGCTGATTGCCGATTTGAGCAACGTCTATATGTTCATAATGTGCGTGTCAACCCTCTTTCTGGGCATTCTCGGCTTTGCCGACGACTACCTGAAATTCAAGCGAAAGAACAAAGACGGCATGTCGGGCAAATATAAAATCGTGGGCCAGGTTGGCATAGGCCTCTTCGTGGGCCTGATGATGACCTTCAGCCCCGCCATAACCATGCGCGACAGTTCTGCAGTGGTTGAACAAAGTTCGCCCGAGCAGATTGAAGAAGTGATTTCCGAAGGCCGCGACATCAAGGCCCCGCAAACCACCATTCCCTTCGTTAAAAACAACAACCTCGACTACTCGGCCCTGACCAAGTGGGCCGGCAAATATGGCACCACCCTCGGCTGGATACTCTTCGTCGTTGTGGTTATCGTTGCCGTTACCGCCACGAGCAACGGCGCCAACCTCACCGACGGCATCGACGGCCTGGCAACCGGCGTCAGCGCCATTATCGGCGCCGCACTCATAACCATGGCCTATCTGGGCAGCAACGTGGTTTACTCAACCTATCTGAACATCATGTATATTCCCGGGTCGGAAGAACTGGTGGTCTACATGGCGGCATTCATCGGCGCTCTGATCGGCTTTTTGTGGTATAACGCATTCCCGGCCCAGGTATTCATGGGCGACACCGGCTCGCTGACCCTCGGCGGCATCATTGCCGTGTTTGCCATTCTTATTCGCAAGGAGCTGCTGATTCCGCTGCTCTGCGCGGTATTTTTCATTGAAGATATTTCGGTCATGCTCCAGACCGGATGGTTTAAATACACCCGACGCAAAACCGGCCAAGGGCAGCGCGTCTTTAAAATGGCTCCTCTCCATCATCACTTCCAAAAGGACGCCACCCCCGGGGCAAGCGTTCTGTGGAACCGCCCGGCCCACGGCATGCACGAGGCCAAAATCACCATTCGCTTCTGGATTGTCAGCATTCTGCTGGCGGCCTTAACCTTCGTTACCCTAAAAATCCGATGAACAGCAAAAAGAGATTAGTAATTCTTGGCGGCGGCGAAAGCGGCGTAGGTGCCGCCATTCTGGCCAAAGACAAAGGCTACGACGTTTTTTTGAGCGACTCCGGCGAACTGGCGCCGAAGTATGCCGAAGTGTTGCGCGCCGAAGGCATCGAATTTGAGCATGGCGGCCACACCGAAGAACTCATTCTGTCGGCCGACGAAGTCGTAAAGAGCCCCGGCATACCGCCGACGGCCCCGCTGGTGCAGAAGCTCGCCGCGCAGTCAACGCCGATAATTTCCGAAATCGAACTGGCCGGCCGCTACACCGACTCGAAAATGGTGTGCATAACCGGCTCTAACGGCAAAACCACCACTACCACGCTGATTACCCACATTTTGCGCTCGGGAGGCATCGACGCCTCGCCCGCAGGCAACGTGGGCCGGTCGCTGGCATGGCAGGTGGCCCGCGAGCCCCATGCGGTTTATGTTGTTGAGCTGTCGTCGTTTCAGCTCGAAAACATGTTTGACTTCAAGGCCAACATCGCCATTATCCTCAACATTACGCCCGACCACCTCGACCGCTACGACTTTGAGATGCAGAACTACATCAACGCCAAGTTCCGCATTTTGCGCAACATGACCCCCGAAGACGTGTTCATTTACTGGCAGGACGACCCCGTAATCACCCGCCAGCTTGAGCAGATAACCACTGAGGCGACCCTGATGCCCTTCGGCGAAGAAAAGCGCGAAAACACCGCAGCCTATATCAACGCCGAGAACGACCTGATTATCAACGCCGCCAACCGGCCCCTGACCATGCCGCGCGCCGACCTGGCGCTCAACGGCCTGCACAATCTCTACAACTCCATGGCCGCGGGCCTGAGCTCGCAGCTGCTCGACGTTAAGAACGAAACCATCCGCCGCGCGCTGGGCGACTTTCAGGGCGTTGAACACCGCCTGGAATATGTTGCCACAATCAACGGCGTGCGCTGGATCAACGACTCCAAGGCCACCAACGTCAACTCAACCTGGTATGCCCTGGAATCGATGCCTCAGAGCCGCACCACGGTGCTGATTCTCGGCGGCAAGGACAAAGGCAACGACTACTCCGAAATTCTGCCCCTGGTGCGCCAGAAGGTCAAAGCCATAGTTGCCATGGGGCTCCATAACGAAAAAATCATGGAGTTCTTCAAGGGCGAAGTGCCCGAGCTGATGTCGACCAACTCGCTCAACGACGCCATTGCGGCCTGCCGCAACCTTGCCTGCGAGGGCGACACGGTGCTTCTGAGCCCCTGCTGCGCTTCATTCGACTTATTTACATCATACGTTAACCGTGGCGACCTGTTCAAGGCCGCCGTAAAATCTCTCTCTTAATGGCATTCAGAAACACAGATCCCGGCGAACCCCGCGGCGGCGGCCCTACGGTCGAAGCCCCGGCAGCCAACGCCGTTAACCGCCCCGACATCTACATTTGGGGCGTCTACGGCTTTTTGGTCGTATTGTCGATTATTGAACTCTACTCCGCATCGTCGTTTGAAATCTCCAAACAGGGGCTCTATGGCCCGCTGATGCGCCATGTGGGCATGCTCTTCGTAGGCTTCCTGATTATTTTGGGGCTGCAGCGCGTCCACTATTCCCGATTCATATGGCCCGGCATTGTGCTGACAGTGGCTTCGGTGGTCGCCATGATCTATGTTATGCTTTTCGGCGAGGTTATCAATGGCGCCAAGCGTGCGATTTCGCTGCCGTTCATGACCTTGCAGCCGGCGGAACTCATAAAGATTTCGGCGGTGATGTTTCTGAGCTATATTCTCGGCACGACCCAGCTGAAAAAAGACGAAAAGGTTCGCAACAAGGGCCTGATTATCGCCGTGGTTTCGGTGCTCTGCTTTTCGGGCCTGCTCTTCACGCAGGGCCTGACCAACACGGCGATTCTGATGGTTCTGTGTCTGTCGATGCTCACCGTAGGCTCGCTGGAAACCAAAAAGCTGATGTATATCTTCGCCGTGTTCGCAATGTTCGGCGCCATAGCTTTCGGCGCCAAGTGGGCACTGTCGAAAGGCGAGCCCGCGGTCAAGGAGGTTCCCCTGCTGGTTGACCAGCGCGGCCAAACGTTTACCATTCCCGAGGCCGCCGGCGCAACCGACATGGCCAGCACCAGCCGCCTCAGAGACAACACCTGGGGCAACCGACTGAAAGCCTTTACCGACCCCACCCCGCGCTACGAGCAGCCGCTCACCGCCAAAAACCTTCAGGAAATGCGCTCCTACATGGCGCAGGCCAACGGCGGCTGGTTCGGCGTATTTCCGGGCAACTCGCGCGAAACCTCGCGCCTGCCCCTGGCCTTCAGCGACTTTATTTTCGCAATCATAGTCGAAGACCTCGGCTTTTTCGGCGGCATGTTTATTCTGGCGCTATATTTGTGTTTGCTCGCGCGCGCATATATTATCGCCTATAAGTGCCATCAGATGTATCCGGCGTTCCTCGTAACGGGGTGCGCGCTGCTGATAGCGCTGCAGGCTTTGTGCCACATGGCCATCGTGTCGGGCGCCGGCCCGGTGTCGGGCCAGCCCTTGCCGTTCTTTTCAAAGGGTGGCACCTCAATATTGGTAACGTCAATAGCGTTCGGCATAATGCTGTCGGTGAGCCGCTTTGCGGCCCGCGGCCGGGCAACCGCCTCCGAGCGCGAATCAGATAAAAACACCTTGCCCGAAGAACTTCAGGCAGTTAACCCAACCCAAGCATGAGCAAGAAATTCCTGATCAGCGGTGGCGGTACGGGCGGCCACATTTTTCCCGCCCTTTCCATAGCCAATGCCCTGCGCCGCCGTATGCCCGACTGCGAGATTCTCTATGTCGGCGCCCTCGGACGCATGGAAATGGAACGCGTGCCCGCCGCCGGCTACGAAATCATAGGTCTGCCGGTGGCCGGATTCGACCGCAAACGCCTATGGCGCAACATTCCGGTTATGTGGAAACTCTGGAAGTCGATGCGTCTGGCCAAAAAAACCGTGCGCGACTTCAAGCCCGACTGTGCCATAGGAGTCGGTGGCTACGCCTCAGGGCCCACACTCAAGGCCGCGCAGAAGGCGGGAGTGCCCACGCTGCTGCAGGAACAGAACTCCTACGCCGGAGTCACCAACAAGCTGCTTGCCGCCAAGGCCGACGCCATTTGCGTTGCCTACGACGGCATGGAGCGCTTCTTTCCCGCCGGCGCCATAGTTATGACCGGCAATCCGGTGCGTGCCGACCTTTTGACCTGCACCCTGACTCCGGCCGAGGCCAAGAAAAAGCTCGGCTTCGACCCCGATAAGCCGCTGGTGTTGGTTGTTGGCGGCTCGTTGGGCGCCCGCACCATCAACGAGGCCATGGCCGAGGCTCTGCCGGCGATTACCGCTACCGGAGCGCAGGTTATGTGGCAAACGGGCAAGCTCTATCTTAACGAATTCGCCCCGATAGCCGCCCAATATCCGGGCGTCAAGGTGTCGGCCTTCATTTCCGACATGGCAGCGGCCTATCGTGCGGCCGACCTGATGGTTTCGCGCGCCGGAGCCAGCACCATATCCGAGATTCAGCTGCTCGGCCAGCCCGCAGTGCTGATTCCGAGCCCCAACGTTGCCGAAGACCATCAGCGCAAAAACGCCGAGGCCCTGGCCGGCCGCGGAGCTGCAAAAATGATTCTCGACCGCGACGCCAAGGCTCAACTGGGCGCCACCGTGGCCGACCTGCTCGTTAACGAGCCGGAGCGCAACCGCCTGGGCGAAAACGCCCTGAAAATGGCGCTGCGCGATTCCGACGAAAAAATTGTTGATAAAATTCTTGAAATATGTCGATGAAAAACAATATCTATTTTGTTGGTGCCGGCGGCATAGGCATGGCCGCCCTCGAACGCTACTTCCTCAGCCGCGACTGTCGCGTGGCCGGCTATGACCGCACAGCCTCCGAACTGACACGCGCGCTCGAAAGCGAGGGCGTAGATATTGTTTACAACGACGACCCCGAGCTGATTCCGGCCGATTTCCGCAACCCGGAGCAGACCCTGGTGGTCTACACGCCGGCGATTCCCGCCGACCACCGCGGCCTGCAATGGTTTCGCGCCAATGGCTTCGAAGTGGTTAAGCGCGCCGCAGTGCTTGGCCGCGTAACCCGCTCGGAAAAAGCGCTCTGCTTTGCGGGCACCCACGGCAAAACCACCACTTCGTCGATGGCAGCCCATATTCTGCAGACTGCCGGAGTGGGCTCCAACGCCTTTTTGGGCGGAGTGTTGCGCAACTACGGCACCAACTTCCTGCTGTCGGCCACCAGCCCCTACGCGGTTATCGAGGCCGACGAATATGACCGCTCGTTTCATCAGCTGGCACCCACGGTGGCCGTTATCACCTCCACCGACCCCGACCACCTCGACATTTACGGCAACGAAGAAAACTACCTTGAAAGCTTCACCCACTTTACCGAGCTGATTCAGCCGGGAGGGGCCCTGCTGATCCACACCGGGCTGAAACTGAAGCCGCGGGTCGCCGACTCGGTGAAGGTCTATACCTACGGCGTCGACTCGGGCGATTTCCACGCCGAAAACGTTGTTATAGCCAACGGCTCGATAACCTTCGACCTCGTAACCCCCGGCGAAACCATTGCCGGCATTGAGCTGGGAGTGCCGCTGGAAATCAATATCGACAACGCCATAGCGGCGTGCGGCGGTGTGTGGCTCGTCCACGACCCGCAAGTTACGGCCGACGACTATCGCCGGGCCATGAAAACATTCCTCGGAGCCAAGCGCCGCTTTGAGTTCTGGCTTCGCGAGCCGGGCCGCGCCATTATCGACGACTATGCCCACCACCCCGACGAACTGCGCGCGTCGCTGCGCTCGGTGCGCCGCCTCTTCCCCGACAAGCGCATGGTGGTTGCCTTCCAGCCCCACCTCTATTCGCGCACCCGCGACTTCGCCCCGGAATTTGCCGAGGCCCTGAGCGCCGCCGACTCGGTTTATCTGCTGCCGATTTATCCGGCACGCGAGGAACCGATTCCCGGAGTAACCTCCGAGCTGATTCTCAACGCCGTAACCGCTCCCGAAAAACAAATTGTTGAGAAAGCCGGACTGGTTGACGCGCTGAAAAACAGCCGGTTCGACGTGTTGCTCACCGTTGGCGCCGGCGACATCAACCTTCTTTTGCCTGAAATTGTAAAAGCCTGCGAATGAATCCCCAAACCCGCAATTTACTGACCGTTTTCGGTTGCATACTTCTGGGTATTTACCTGGTGGTTGCCTGCCTGTGGGCCAACTTCAGGGCCAACAATGAATTATGCAAGGGCTTGGAAAACGACCGCGTGGAGGTTGCCGACCCGATTCACTCGGGCTTTGTAAGTTCCGAAGAGCTCACCGCAGAGATTATGCCGCTGCTGGGCAACATAAAATCGCGGCGGCTGAGCGACATAGGCCTCGACTCGATTCGCGCCTATCTTATAGGCCTCGACAAAATCGAAACCGCCGAAGTTATGCGCCTCAACAATAACTTCCTGCGCGTAAAGGTAGTGCCGATGCTCCCGGTGGCCCGCGTATGGCCCTCGGCCGGCCCCAGCTACTACGTTAACCGCGAGGGCAAGCGCATTCTCGCCGGTTCGCGCTACCACATCAACGTTCCGCAGATTACCGGCGACTACCCCGCCGAAAAACTGCTGCCGCTGCTCGACTACCTCAAGGAAAACCCTGAGTCAGAGCAGCTGATAACCATGATTGCCGCCCGCGACAGCTCCAACATCTTCCTGATTCCGGCCATTCGCGGCCACGTTGTTAACCTCGGCTCGGTCGACAACATCGACGACAAGTTCCACCGCCTGGAGCGCTTCTACAGCGAAGTGTTGCCCCACAAAGGATGGGAGCACTACGACACCATTTCGCTGAAATGGGACCGCCAGGTGGTTGCCACCCGCCGCCACGGCAAGCTCCCCGACCTTACGGTGCCGATTATTTCGGAGCTCGAAAACGAAGGCCCCGACCTGCAGACCATATCCGCGCCGGAGCCTGAAAAACCTGAAGAAAATTAAAACTAAGAATAATGAACCAGAAAAACTACATCGTTGCCGTTGAAATCGGCAGTTCCAAAATCAAGGGTGCCGTGGGCCATGTTGACCTGTCGGGCATCCTGACCGTAAAGGGCATAGAGGAGGAACACCAGCATCCGAATCATGTTCGCCACGGTTGCGTGCAAAACATTAAGGAAGTGGCCAACGAGCTCAACCGCGTAATTACCAAACTCAATAACTACATATCTCCGGCAAAAATCTCGGCAGTATATCTGGGTGTGGGCGGCCGCTCGATGAAGTCAACCCCCGCCAACCTGCAGATGACCCTGGCCGACGACACCGAAGTAACCCCCGAAATAGTTGAAGCGCTGCTCGACCGCGCACCGGTTATTGACCAGAACTGCGAGCGCCTGGCCGTGGAACCCGTTGAATTTCGCGTCGACGGCAAGAGCCACAACGACATACCCGTAGGCATGCTCGCCCAAGACCTTGCCGCCAAGGTCAACGTTGTCAGCTGCCGCTCGCAGCTGCTGCGCAACCTCAAGCTTTCGGTTAGCGAAAAGCTCAATCTGCCCATCAACGGCTTCATAGTGCGCCCCATGGCACTGGCCGACCTGGTTTTGAGCAACGAGGAACGCCGCTCGGGCGTCATGCTGGTCGATTGCGGCGCCGAAACAACAACAGTGGCCATCTACAAGGGCGGCCACATGCGCTATCTGGCCACCATACCCCTGGGTTCGCGCCACATTACCCGCGACCTGATGACCCTCAACCCCCTGGAGGAACGCGCCGAAGAAATCAAGCGCACAACCGCCGACGCCCACCCAGACGATTCGCGTCGCCCGGCAATTCCCGAAGAAATCGACAATTCCCGAATCAGAAAAATCGTTGTTGCCCGCGCAAGCGAAATCATTGCCAACATCACCGCCCAGATCGGCTATGCCGGCATGACCGTGTCGGAACTGCCCGGCGGCATAGTACTCGTTGGCGGCGGAGCGATGCTCAAGGGCTTTGCCGAAGCCCTGGCCCAGACCTCGGGCATGAGCGTGCGCCGCGGCTCGCTCCCCACGAGCGTGCGCCTTGTGGGCAACAAGATTTCGACCAGCGAGGACCTCGACGTTATTTCGCTGCTCAACTATCTGGCCCACTGCGACAACGTGCGACCCTGCACCGTAACCCCCGTGCGCGAAACCAAACCCGAGCCCGAACCCGACCCGGCCGAAGAACACGAAGAGGAACCCACCGACGATGATCCGCTCAACGGAATCACCACAACCAGGGGCCGCGGCATCTGGGGCAGCATCAAAAGCGCGTTTGCCAACCTCGGCACCCCCGACTCTATTGACGACTTCGACGACGAATAACTTTAACAATTCCCGACCATGACTATTGAAGATATTAGCAAGGAAACACCTTTTGTGGTTCCCGAACCGATAAATCCCAACAACGAATCGATTATTAAGGTTATCGGCGTTGGAGGCGGCGGCGGCAACGCCGTTGGCTACATGTATAAACTCGGCGTCAAGGACGTGCGCTTCGTTGTTTGCAACACCGATAAGCAGGCCCTGGACAACTCGCCGGTGCCCGACCGTGTTTTGCTCGGCCACACCGGACTTGGCGCGGGCGACAAACCCGAAGTGGCCCGCGAGGCCGCCGAAGAGAGCATCGACGCCATCAATGCCATTTTCGATCAAAACACCAAAATGGTGTTCATCACCGCCGGTATGGGCGGCGGCACCGGCACCGGCGCAGCTCCGGTGGTTGCCCGCGTTGCCCGCGAGCATGGCGTCCTGACCGTAGGCATCGTAACTATTCCCTTCTTCTTCGAAGGCGTGCGCAAAATCACCAAGGCCCTGCAAGGCGCCGAGGAAATCCGCAAATATGTCGACGCCCTGCTGCTCATCAACAACGAACGACTCATAGAAATCTACCCCGAGCTCGACTTCGAATCTGCCTTTGCCAAGGCCGACGACACCCTGGCCACCGCCGCCCGCTCGATTTCGGAACTGATAACAACCGCTGATTCCAAAATCAACATTGACTTCAACGACGTTGACACCACCCTGCGCAACGGCGGCTCGGCAATTATCAGCTGCGGCTACGGCTCAGGCCCCAACCGCGTGTCGGACGCCATTGAAAGCGCCCTGCGCTCGCCGCTGCTGAAAAACAGCAACATCATGGGCTCCAAGCGCCTGCTCTTTAACCTCTATATCAACCGCAAGGCCGCGCAGCCCTTCAGCATCGGCGAAATGACCGCCTTTACCGACTTCGTAACCTCGATTGAAGACGTTGAGGTTATCCACGGCGTTGCCTACGACGACACGATCGAAGCCGACATCAAGCTCACCATTCTTGCCAGCGGCTTTGAAGGCGAAGTGCTGATACCCCAAAAGAAAGCCCCGATTGAAGTTGGCGGCAACAAAGGCCAGCAGCCGATTAAGCCCAAAGACGACATTGAGGTTATTAAGCAGCAATATGGCGAGGAATATGCCGCCAACGTTGCCGCCGCCAAGGCCCGCAACCTTTACGTTGTGCTCACCCCCGACCAGCTCGACGACGACAACGTTATTGAGGCACTCGAAACCTACCCGGCATTCTCGCGCTCCAAAGAGGAAAAGGCCGCCATCACCTCGTCGGCAGCCAAGCCCGCCGCGCCGCAACCCGCACAGCAGCCGGCCAATCCGGCTCCGCCGTCGGACGTTATCGACTTCTGAGCGCGGGAGAGTGCGCCGAATCGACCGAATAGAAAGAAAAAGTTTTTAAATTTTAACTTTTTTTCGTAACTTTGCAGCCGAAAATCTATAGCAGCAGAAATGGACGAAATCCAGAACCTTAAGAATATACTGGCTGCGGAAGCGCAGGCCATAGCTTCCGTGCCACTAACCGCCAATTATTCAGCGGCCTTAGACCTTATTCAACATCAGGTATGCACCCTCGGGGGCAAAGTCGTTGCCTCGGGAATGGGCAAAGCCGGCCAAATCGCATCAAACATTGCTTCGACCTTTGCATCGACCGGCATCCCCGCCGTCTGCATCAATCCCGCCGAGGCCCAACATGGCGATTTAGGCGTGCTCCAGCCCAACGACGTAATGCTGCTGATTTCCAACTCCGGCCGAACCGACGAGATTCTGCGCCTCTATGAAATAGCACACATGCTCTATCCCGAAATCCGCGCTATAGTTATCACCGCCGAAGAATCGTCGCCCCTGGCCCAAACCCCCGACTCCATCGGGCTCTTCACCGGAAATCCCGCCGAAGTGTGTCCCCTCGGGCTCACTCCCACCACCTCGATAACCGCCATGACAGTTATAGGCCACCTGCTCATTGTTGGCATGATGCAGCGCACCGGCTTTACCCGCGAGCAATATGCAGTTCGCCATCAGGGCGGCTCGCTGGGTGAGAAACTCCGTAACTGCACCTGCCGCTCATGACCGGAGGCTACAATCCCGCCCAAGTTTCGGGCCAGGACATGCACATTGCGGTTATCCGCACGCAATGGAACGAGCATATAACCTCAACCCTGGCCGACGGAGCCAAGCAAACGCTGCTCGCCGCCGGCGCCACGTTTGAGGAATTCATAGTGCCCGGAGCAGTTGAGCTGACCTACGCCGCCCAGCGCGTAATCGATTCCGAAAACTTCGATGCCGTAATCGTGTTCGGCTGCGTGATTCAGGGCGACACCCCCCACTTCGACTATGTTTGCCAAAGCGTTACGCAAGGCATAACATCGCTCAACGCCGACGGCATGGTGCCGGTGATTTTCGGCGTTTTGACCGTGCTCAACGAGCAGCAGGCCCTTGACCGCTGCGGCGGTCCGGCCGGCCACAAAGGCATCGAAGCCGCCCAAACGGCAATTCAGATGGTTGACTTCAGCCGCCGCTTCGACTAACCCCACATTGAGCACCGCAACTCTTTATCTACCATGCCGTCTGGCCCCCGGAATTGAATTCTACAGGGCCATGGCGCGCCACGACGGCCCCGTTGAAATTCTCGGCAGCGAACGCTTTAACAAGCGCTGCAAGGAGGCCCACAGATTTGAAATTGCCGACACCCGCGGGCGCCTGGAGCTGACAGTGCCGA
>CAZKPP010000025.1:0-24765 GCA_964554665.1 uncultured Bacteroides sp. | reverse complement strand
CCGGATTCGCTACCGACTCCGGAGGTTGCACCCCAAACGGGCGCAACCTCCATTATTTTTTCCCATCTGTTTATCTTTAAAAAAACGCCCGCCACGCGGGCCGACAGACCATAGCCAGGGGTCAGGGCCGCATAGCGGACCGCAGCCCCTGGTCAGCGCACCATACCAAATGGGAGCGCCGTTAGGTGCGACAGAATCGTGTCGCAGCTACGCCGCTTCCTCTTTAGGGCCGCAATCATCAACCAGGGGTTACGGCCGCTAACGCGGTCCTCACCCCTGGCTAAGCTCTCACGCCCGCATCGCGGGCTCCGCTTCTGTTCTCCTGTCAAAAAAATAGGCAGCGGGGTGGGGGCCGCTGCCTGTTTGGGGTGTATGCTTTGGTTGATTAGATTGCTACTTTGAAAGTTTGTGAGGAAGTGGTTAGGATGTAAACCTGGCCGGGTATAAGGGTCAGTGTGCGGTCGAAGCCGCTGTAAATAGTTTTGCCCGACAGGTCATAAACGCTTAAGGCATCATCGTCAGCAAGCCCTATGATTGAAACCGTGTTGCGGTTAACGGAAATCCGCACCCGCCCGGCAGTTGCGTTCACCTCGTTTACATTTGAAATACCGTTGCTGATAAGAACCATGTTGAGGTGATTCATGCCATAGAGCGGCTCGGTGGTGAACATGTTATCCTCCAGCTGGCCGGTAACGTCTACGCCATTGTAGGTTACGGAATGGATTTCCCAGCCCTCGTCAGCTGCCAGATAGATTTTGGCTCGGCTTCCCTGCTTATAATAATGGAGGAAAGAATGGTTATCGGCACCCTTTACCGAAAGGATGGCCTCACCGGCGGGAGCGAACTCAATTCGCAAGATTCCATCGCCTTCGCTGGTGAAGTCTGCTATTGTCAGCTTGTTAGCAACAAGGTTGCCGGTAATGTCTTGACCATCGAGGGTAATAGACGAAACTACATTGCCGTGGTCGGGCAGTATAAGGAACTCGAAATCAGAACCCGAAATTTGGGAGCCATTGGCAATAGCCTCAAAGCCGGCGCCATAAACAGTGCCGTCGCCCGCAATTTCGACAGTCAATCCCGATTTCAGCTCTTTGATATTCGAGAAATATTTAGCCCAATCGCTGTTTTGATAGGCAGAAAGCGAACCTTCGGGAACATACAAAGCAACTCCCTCATAGATAAAGAATGCTACTTCTTCCAATGCGGGAGGATTGGCTGCTTGACAGATAACTTTAGTTAAGCCATCACAACTGTAGAAAGCACCGTTTTCAATAGACGTAACAGATTCAGGGATAGTTATCTCTGACAGGTTGAGACAGAAGCCGAAAGTGTTCCTCTTGATAGATGTAACAGACGTGGGAATATTAATCTTAGTCAAGCCCTCGCAGACGTAAAAGGCTGCTGAACCGAGGGCTGTAACAGTATTGGGAACTGTAATTTCAGTCAAGCCGCTGCAACCGAAAAAAGCATAGTCGCGAATCTCGGTAACCGAGCCGGGTACTTCAAAAACACCTTGCTTGGCTGCCGGGCATTGTATGAGTTCAGACTTATTCTTATTGTACAACACACCATTATCGGAAGTGAAGGAGCTGTTTCCGGGGGCAACATTGATTGTCGTTAAACTTTCACAACTCCCGAACGAATCCAGGCCAATATCGGTTACGGAGGCGGGAATAGTAACCTCAGTCAGACCGCTGCAGAGCGAAAAAGCATCATTGCCAATTGAAACAAGAGAGTTAGGCAGCGTAAGCTCGGTAAGGCTACTGCATCCGTGGAAAGCAAACGAGTTGATTAAGGTAATCGAGTTAGGAATTTCAATCCAAGTCAGAGCGCTACAATCATTGAACACAAATCGACCAATCTCAGTCAAGGAATTTGGAAGAATAACCGATTCCAGACTGCTGCAACCATTAAACGCGCCGTTGCCCATATAAGTAACGGATTCAGGAATTATGACCCACGATAGACTGCTGCAACCATAGAAAGCAGCATTATCAATTTCAATCACTGCTTCAGGGACGTTAACCGACGACAAGCCGCTGCAGTTATAAAAAGCGCTATGTCCTATGTAAGTAACAGTTTCGGGGAGTATAACATCAATAAGGTCGGCGCATCCATAAAAAGAGTAGGGCGCAATTGAAGTTAAGGTATATTCCACGTTTCCAGACTTAGGATGTGCCGGCAAAACAAGTCCTCCGGAAACATTATTGCCCGGAACGTCATAAGAACCTTCTTGCGTAGAAACAGTTTTTGCTTTTTCGTCAAGAACGGTGTAGGTAATTGTCTGGCCTTCGTAGGTGTAGGTGAAGGTTTGGGCCATGGAGGGCAAAGTGCCGAGCAGGGCGACCAAAAGGGTTAGAAGTTTACATCGCATAAGATTTTATGGTTTAGTACCTTCTCGCCCACTAAGTCGGTGATAATGAATGGAGTATTTAAAAACGAAAACGTGAGGGCCATACTTGATGCTCATCCCACATTGCGAGGCTCTGGTATTGCCCGATATAGTTGGAACGAGCAACGTGCAGAACCTCACGTAAATATGTATATGCAAACTGCGGAATGACGCTCACACATCACACCACGACTATAGATACACATCTACATAAGACATCTACCGTCGCCACATTCTTGACTATACCTTTGAAATTTACCAGATTTCGCAATGTCAAGAAAGAACGTTAAGTAAACGCTTTCAAAATGTTTCACCGACCGGGCAAACCGCTGTCGGCCATGGATCGGCGGTGCAAATATAATCATTTTTATTGAAGTATTAGGAATTTTTTGTAACTTTGTGGCATAAAAATTCATTGCAATGGCTATACCAAAATTTTTGCGCGTAATGTTCGGCGCTCCCGATACTTCCGGCGATGTTGAATTCGACGATATGGAACAGAAGCCGGTAAAACCCCTGAAGAAATCAGAGCCTTCGGCAACCGCCGGCGATATCCCCGTGGAGTTGCTCGACGCCATAGCTTCGGTTATGAACGCCCAGCTGCCGCCGTTTGCCGCCGAGTGTATCGACGTTGAGGCCCAGCGCAACTTCCTGGCCCGCGAGCTCGGCCACGCCCTGGAGGAGTTCACCGAGGCCATGAATGCCCGCCAGCGCGAATTTACCGGCAAACGAGAGGAACACAAGGCCGCGCTGCTGAGCGAACAGCGCCAGCGCCGCGCCCTGGCCGACCGCAACCACGATCTCGAAGCGCGCATTGAGGAACTCACCGCCGAGATTGACCAGCATAAGCTCACTATCTCGTCGATGATGAATAAAATCAGAGTCGCCGAGGTCAACGACAACGACAGCGCCGCCCTCCGCTCCGACTACGAAGCCATCAGCTCGGAACTCTCGCTCAAAAACGCCGAAATCGCCAAACTGCGCGACCAAGTCGACGAGCTCACCCAAAAGCTCTCGGAAGCCGAAACCGCCAACGCCGAAGCCACCAAGCCCGAAACCACCGGCAAACGCAAACGCTCGCCCCGCAAACCGCGCGTGCAGGCCTATGACCCCGCTAACGACACTTCTGCCGAACTCGACGACATTGACTGGCTGCTCCCCGGTGGCGTTCCCGCCGGCCACACCCCCATAGCCTCCGACCCCGAATTCGGCTATCAGCCTCCAAAACACACTCCTGCACCCGATTCCGACGCTCAATTAACCCTTTTCTGATGAAGAAACTCCTGATTGCCACCCTGTTTGCGGCCGCTGCCCTGACGTCATCCGCCAAAGTCGACGTCCAGGCCCTCGCCGCCTACGTATATCCCGCTAACTCAACCGCTTCGGCCGCTCTCGACTTCATGCCCGACGGCCAGAGCTACCTGAAAATGAGCGACGACGGCAAAACCATCAGCCGCTACGACGTTGCCACAGGTAAACTCATCGAAACGATTTTTGACTGCACAAAAACCCGCGGCGACCAAAAGCTCGACCGCATAAGCGCATACACGGTGAGCCCCGACGGCTCGCTGCTGCTGGTTTATAAAGAGCGTCAGCAAATCTATCGCCGCACTTTCCGCGCCGCATACTATATTTTCGACATACGCCGCAACACCCTCAAACCGCTATCGACCGCCCACCCCATGCAGCAGTCGCCGGTGGTGAGCCCCGATGGTCGCATGATTGCTTTCATGGCTGCCGACAACAATATCTACGTCCACAAGGTCGACTACGGCTCGGAAGTGGCCGTGACCACCGACGGCAAGGTAAACTCCATTATCAACGGCATTCCCGACTGGGTTTACGAAGAAGAATTTTCGACCAACCGCTCCATGGAGTGGGCCCCCGACAATTCCATGCTCTGCTATCTGAAATATGACGAAAGCCAAGTGCCGGCCTTTTCGTTTACCGAATACGAAGGCGCCTGCGACCCCAAACCGCAATATGCCCTCTATCCCGGCGACTATACCTATAAATATCCAGTGGCGGGCGAACCGAACTCAAAGGTTACGCTCCACTCCTACGACGTTGAAACACGCAAAACCAAGCAGCTCAACCTGCCCGCAACCGATATTGAATATATTCCGCGCATCCACTTCGGGCCCACGTCAGCTCAGCTCATTGTGTTGACCCTCAACCGCGAGCAAAACCGTCTCGACTTCTACTCGGTTAATCCCCGCTCAACCGTTGCCACACAGATTCATCAGGAAAAATCGTCGGCATGGGTGCGCCCCGAGTGCTACGAATCGGTGACCTACCTGCCCGAAGAAATGGTGATTTTCTCGGACCGCACCGGCTGGAGCCACCTATATCGCCTGAGCTACACCGGCTCCGACCTCGGCGCCCTGACTTCGGGCGACTATGACGTCACCGACTTCTACGGCTACACCCCCGACGGCGAATACTACTATCAGTCAACCGCCAACGGCCCCATCAACCGCGTAATCACCAAGGTTAACCCCCGCAAGAAAACCGCCGAAACGGTTTCGCCCGGCGCCGGATGGTCGTCGGCCACGTTCGCTCCCGGCGGCGCAACATACATTCTGAGCCACTCGTCGGCCCAAACCGCCCCGGTCTACACCCTTGTCGGCTCCGCCAAAGACAAGACCATGCGCACCCTCGAAGACAACGCCTCGGCCAACGCCCGCTACGCCTCGGCCCCCAAGCGCGAGTTCTTCACCTTCAGCGGCATGGCCCACGAATATAATGCCTACATCGTTAAACCCGCCGACTTCAATCCCTCGAAAAAATATCCGGTCATCATCTCCCAATACTCCGGCCCAGGCTCGCAGGAAGTCATTAACCGCTGGGGCATAGACTGGCCGCAATATTTCGCGCAGCAGGGCTACGTGGTTGTCTGCGCCGACGGCCTCGGCACCGGCGGTCGCGGCCGCGAGTTCGAGCAGTGCGTCTACAAGCAGCTCGGCACCCTCGAAACCCAGTCGCAAACCGACCTGCTCAACTACCTGCGCAAGCAATCATGGGCCGACGCCAACCGCATCGGCATCTACGGCTGGAGCTTTGGCGGCTACGAGTCGCTGATGTGCGCCTCGTCGGGCGCTCCGTTTGCCGCAGCCGTTGCCGTTGCCCCGGTAACTTCGTGGCGCTACTACGACACCATCTACGCCGAGCGCTACATGTCAACCCCGCAGGCCAATCCCGAGGGCTACGACCTGTCGGCGCCGGTTAACCGCGTAGTGCGCATGAACTGCCCGCTGCTGCTGATCCACGGCACTGCCGACGACAACGTGCACCTGTCTAACACCATGGAGCTCACCGCGCGACTCATCGCCGCCAACCGCATGCCGCAGATGCTCCTTTTCCCCAACATGAACCACTCCATCTACGGTTGCAACACCCGGGCCCTCGTATTCGCCCGCATGCTGGAATTTTTTGATGCCGAGTTCCGAAAATAAACCTCTGATAGTCATTACGGGCCCTACGGCCTGCGGCAAAACCCGCCGCGCCGTAGAACTTGCCGGGGCGATTGCTCCGGCAGAAATCGTGTCGGCCGACTCGCGCCAGGTCTATCGCTCAATGGACCTCGGCACGGGCAAAGACCTTGAGGAATATGGTTCAGTGCCCTACCACCTGATAGACATCTGCCCCGCCGGCGCGAAATATAACCTCTTTGAATATCTGCGCGACGCCAACCGCGCCATCGACGACATCAGCGCCCGCGGCTCGCGCCCGATAGTTTGCGGCGGCACCGGCCTATACGTCGAATCGCTGGTCAACGGCCTGCGTCTGCCCCCGGTACCTGAAAATCCGGAGCTGCGCGCCTCGCTGCGCGGACTGTCGCTGGCCGAGCTCACCCAACGCCTGGCGGCCATGAAAGTGCTCCACAACACAACCGACGTCGACACCCCCGCGCGAGCAATCCGCGCCATAGAAATCCAGACCTACTACGCCGCCAACCCCGACGCCGCGCGCGCCGCGGAACCGAATCCGCGCCCGGCCCGCATAATTGCCCTCAACATTGACCGCGACCTGCGGCGCCAACGCATTTCCGAGCGCCTGCGCGCCCGGCTCGACTCCGGCATGGTTGCCGAGGTTCAGACGCTGCTCGACTCCGGCATCGACCCCGAGGACTTGATCTACTACGGCCTTGAATACAAGTTTATTACCCTGCATCTTTTGGGCCAACTCTCGCTGCAGCAGATGACCGAGCAGCTCGAAATTGCCATACATCAGTTCGCCAAGCGCCAGATGACCTGGTTTCGCGGCATGGAACGCCGTGGCCACAAGCTCCACTGGCTTGATTTCAACGACCCCGACTTCATCAACAAAGCCCTGGAAATAATAGCATGAAAAGCCGACTGATTTCACTGTTAATGCTATTGCTGACCGCATCGACGGCCCTGGCCGAAATCGACCTCGATATCGACGGCTTCAACTCCGGCGAGCCCAAGGGCGATTCCATTCCCGCGCTGCACGGCAACTGGGTGCAGCAGCTTTGGCAGACGGGCTTCCACATCAACGACCCGCGCATTAAATATCCGCGATTTGCCCGCTTCTGCGTTAAGGTCTATAACTGGGGTGACCACGTTTTCAACTCCTACGACCCCAACTACGTAGGCTTCACCGGCAAAAACTGGAAAATAACCCTCGACGCCGTCGGCTCCGCGCAATCCTACGGCTACCTGTTTGACCGCATTCCCGAGGTTGATTCGCGGGTTCAGATTCGCTCGAACTTCGGCTACGACATGGGCGTTCACCTGAATTTCATGGCCGTGTCGGTCGGCTACACGTGGAACATGAACAAGCTGGCCAACTACTACGACGCGCCCCGGTCAACCTTTTCGTTTTCCTTCACAACATCGCGCTTTTCGATTGAGTTGCTGAACCAGAAACTCCAGGGCAACACCTATCTCTATCGCTTTGCCAACTACAACGATGGCAGGCGCATACACATTCCGCTCGACAACACCCGCCGCAACACCCTTTCGGTCAACGGCTACTATTTCCTCAACCACAACCACTACTCGCAAGCCGCCGCCTACAGATATTCGAAATATCAGAAACTCTCGGCCGGTACGTGGCTCGTCGGCGCTCGCTATACGCGCCAGTTCGTGCAGATTGACTTTACCGACCTGCCTGCCGAAGTGTTGATGTTCAAGCCCGAACAGCTGCCGCTGCTGAATCAGTTTCATTTCCACACCGTAGAGGGGCTGGCCGGCTATGGCTTCAACGTCGCTATGCCGCATGGCTGGCTCTACAACATCACCGTGCTCGCCGGCGTGGGCTACCGCCGCTCTACCCAAACTCAAGTTCAAAAACACAGGGACCTGTCGGAATTGGTTTCGACCACCCTCGACGGCCGCATGGCCTTTACCTACAACCACCGCGCGTTCTTTGCCTCGGCAATCGCCAGGGCCGATTTCTCGTTCCTTTTCAACGCCGGCTACTCCTTTCTCATCTCCTCCGAACGCGTTCAGGTTGTTGTCGGTGCGCGTTTCTGATTTGCGTAGCCGCGGGATTTTTGGTAACTTTGCAGCCGAATTATGAAAGTTAAGGCTATACTTTTTGATATGGACGGCACGCTCTACGACTCGATGCCGAACCATGCGGGTTCATGGTATCAGATGGTAAGCGAACACAACATACCGTGCACACCCGAGGAATTTTATCTCTACGAAGGTGCTACAGGCCATTTTACGGTCGACATGCTCATACGCCGCGCCTACGGTCGCCCCGCAACCGAGCAGGAGGTCCACGACTTCTACGAGCGCAAGGCCGAAATTTTTCGCTCAAAGCCCGCGCCGAAGGTTATGGCCGGCGCCCCCGAGCTGGTTGAAAGGCTGGCAGCACTTCCCTCGTCTCCGCAAACCATTCTGGTTACCGGCTCGGCCCAGGGGTCGCTGCTCGACCGGCTCGACGCCGACTATCCCGGCCGCTTTCCGGCCAACCGGCGCGTAACCGCCCTCAACGTCAAGCGCGGAAAGCCTAATCCCGACCCCTTTTTGCAAGGCGCAGCTCTGGCCGGCGTCAAGCCCGAAGAGTGCGTGGTTATTGAAAACGCCCCGCTCGGCGTAACCGCAGGCCATCGCGCAGGCTGCTTTACCGTGGCCGTGGCCACCGGGCCCATACCACACCAGACGCTCAAGGAGGCCGGGGCAGATCTGGTGTTCGCCTCCATGACCGAATGCGCCGAAAAATTACCCGGAATATTAAAAGAACTGTCAGATGCAGAAACTGATATTCACTAACGAGGTTGCCGGGGCACTCGCCTCGCTGGTGGCCGAAATGGCCCCCACAGGCCTGTTCATGCTGGCCGACAGCAACACCCGACCCATTGCCGAAGAAATCAACACTTTCGGCGCAAAAATCATAACCATCCCCGCCGGCGACGACAACAAAAACCTCGAAACCATCGCCTCGGTGTGGAAAGAACTCTCGACCGGCGGAGCAACACGCCGCTCGCTGCTGATCAACGTTGGCGGCGGCATGGTCACTGACCTCGGCGGCTTCGCGGCGGCCTGCTTCAAGCGCGGCATTAGGTTCATCAACGTTGCCACTTCGCTGCTCGGCGCCGTAGATGCTGCCGTGGGCGGCAAAACCGGCATCAACTTTCTCCACTTCAAAAACGAAATCGGAGCCTTTGCGCCGGCCGATGCGGTAATAATCTCCACCCGCTTCTTCAAAACCTTGCCGGCTGCCGAGCTGCGCAGCGGATTCGCCGAAATGCTCAAACACGGCCTCATCTCCTCCGACGCCGCCTATCGCCGCCTGCTCGCCTTTGACCCCTGCGAATCAAACCTCGACGATTTGCTTCCCCTGCTCGAAGAAAACGTAAACGTTAAGCGCCAAATAGTTGAAATCGACCCCAAGGAAACCGGCATCAGAAAGGCGCTGAACCTCGGCCACACCGCCGGCCATGCTCTCGAATCGTTCGCCCTGGAGCATAACAGCCCCGTGCCCCACGGTTTTGCCGTGGCCCACGGATTGCTGATAGAGATGATTCTGTCACACATCCTTTTGGGCTTCCCGTCGGCCGAGCTTCATTCCATGGCAATGATTCTGCGCGAGGCTTACCTGCCGATGCCCGCCATTGGCTGCAACGACTACGACGCGCTGCTCGAACTCATGAGCCACGACAAGAAAAACTCCTCGCGCAACAACATTAACTTTACTCTGCTGCGGGCGCCCGGGGAGCCTGTAATCGACTCAACCGCCGATAGCGACACCATCCGCACCGCGCTCGATATTTATCGCGATCTGCTCGGCCTATGATTCAAATCTTGCGCGACTGGGCGCTGGTATTTTCAATGGTGGCCGGCGTTACCGGCTACTTTCTCTTCGCGGCGCTCCCCTTCGGGCCCGAAGCCCATAAATTCGCAAATCAGGCGGTAGGCATTGCCCAGCCCGCACTGATTTTTCTGATGCTTTTCCTGACGTTTTGCAAGATTGAGCTGCGCCAGCTGCGTCTGCGCCCCTGGCACTGGCGTCTGCTGCTGATTCAGGGCGGCCTCTTTTCTCTCATAGCCATCGCGCTGATACTGATGCCCAAGAGCGGTTTGCGCGTGGTTTTGGAAGGCGCCATGATTTGCCTGATATGCCCCACGGCCACTGCCGCCGCGGTCATAACCCGCAAATTAGGTGGCAACCTTAACGACATCATAACCTACACGGTGCTCATCAACATGCTGACCGCGCTATTGGTTTCGGTTTGGGTTCCCTGGGTTCATCCCGCGCCGGGGCTCAACATGGCCGTTTCCGGGGCGCTGATACTCTCCAAGGTGTTCCCGCTACTGTTGCTGCCGCTGATATGCGGCCTGGCGGTCAGGCAGTTCATGCCGGCAGTTCACCGCAAGCTGCAGCAATGGTCCGACGCGTCGTTCTATCTCTGGGTCGTTGCGCTCGCCTTGGCTATGGCCGTAACGGCCCGAAGCATGGTGCACTCAACCTACGGTGTGTCGACGCAGCTATGGATAGGCGTTGTAGCACTTCTCTGCTGCATCTTTCAGTTCGCCGCAGGGCGCAAAATCGGCAAACGCTATGGCGAAACCATCACTGCCGGTCAGGCCTTGGGCCAGAAGAACACTGTCTTTGCCATTTGGCTGGGCTACACGTTTTTCACCCCCGTAACCGCGCTTGCCGGCGGCTTCTACTCAATATTCCACAATCTGGTCAACTCCCTGCAGCTCTATCGCCACCAACACCCGAAATCATAGCTTCAGGTAGTGCTGCCGCAACGGCTCCGGAAACTTTTCGATGGCATAGCGCAGCATTGTGCGCGGCATTTCGGTTGCGTGGCGGTCTAAGAACTCCAGCAGGCGGTCCATGCCGCCGCGCTTGCCAACTTCGCGCAGCATCCACCCCGAAGCCTTGTGAATAAGGTCATGTTTATGGGTCAGCATCTGCCGGGCAATGCGCAGGGTGTCGTCATACACTCCCTCGCGAATCAGCATCCAGTTGGTAACTATGGCCACGCGCTGATGCCACAGCGAGTCCTCGCGGTTGGCAAACTCATAGAGCACTTTGCGCTCTTCGGGGTGCATCACCAACCATACTCCGAGAATTTTCGGCGCCACCATGTCAACCAGGTCCCAGTTGTTGCCGCGCGGTATCGACTCTATGTAGCAGTCCACGGCCGACTCCATTCCGTCGACATCTTTCTTGCGCCGGTAGCGGTTAAAAATCTCTATCATAAGCAGAAAGCCGGCGAGCCGGATTTCGTGCCATTGCGACTCGACCAGCGCCAGCGTGTCGGCGAGCTCGGCCTCGTTGCGGAAGCGCTTAACTACCTCGCGGGTGGCCGGAGCGGGGATGCCTAAAAAGCGGTCGCCGTAGCCATACTCCCCTTCTCCGCACTTGAAAAAGCGCATAAGGGTGCGCGCATGCTCGTCGTCGCGCAGCGCCATCATCGCCTCATAAACTTCAGCTTTTATCATATTATTTTGACAGGAGAAACAGGAGGGTAGGGGATACAAAAAAAAGAATGAGTAACCAGGACCGGAGTCCTAAGAAACTCATTCTCCTCTCTCCTCGGCGGTATGGACGGGACTCGAACCCGCGACCCCCTGCGTGACAGGCAGGTATTCTAACCAGCTGAACTACCACACCGTTTTTGGTTTTTGTTGGGAGCGCCGTTGCGTCCCGTTTGCGAGTGCAAAGTTAGGAAGGATTTTTGAACTGTGCAAATATTTTGCGAAAAATTTTTCAAAAAAGTTTGCCTCCGAAAAGCAACTCACTGTTTTACAGGTCTTTCGCCCCATAGCAATTTTGAGCGTAAAGTTTCGGCAAAGTCGTGGTTAGGGTTCTGGGCGACGATTATAGGGAAGTCGGCAACGGAAATTCGCAGCCGGGTGTCGGCGGCAAGGGCCACCGAGCGACCGTCGACGCTTAGCATGAAATGGTCGGCGCGGGTGCGCACTGTGAATTCGAGTTCCGCCGAGCCGTCGATGGCCAGCGGGCGCATGGCCAGCAGGTGCGGGGCCACGGGCGAAAGCAATAGTGCCGACAGCGCCGGGTCCATAATCGGGCCGCCAACCGACAGGTTGTAGCCCGTCGAGCCGGTGGGGGTGGCTACTATCAGGCCGTCGGCCTGGTAGGTGGTCAGCGGCGAGCCGTTGACGGTGGTTTCAACGGAAATCATCGAGGCGGAGTCGGTTTTGAGCATCGCAATGTCGTTGAGAGCGTAGGGCCACAGGCCTTCGGGCGCTTCGCCGTCGATTTCAACGTTGAGCACGCTCCGGGGCTGCAGTTTCAGCGTGCGGAGCGTAGCGACGTCAGATTCCAAAAAGTCGTCGATGGTGAAGTCGGTGAGGAAGCCGAGGTGACCGGCGTTGACCCCTAAAATGGCAACTCCGGAGTTGCCGACCCACTGTGTGCATCGCAGAAAAGAGCCGTCGCCGCCAAGCGATATGGCCAGGTCGGCATCGATTGGCTCGCCGCGTTTTACCGATGCGACGGTTTCGGGCATGGGGCGTTGGGCGAGCAGCATGTCGTAGAGCGGTTGCGAAAGCTGCATGTTGCCGCCGCTGAGCTGCAGCAGGTGTTGCCACACGCGGTCGAAAAGCCCCGCGGGAAGCATGGAGACCTTGCGGCGCGATGCGTGAACGAATAATTTCAATGTTTCGGGCATATTTTATTTGCGGGGCTACATTTCCAGGATGTTGAGCAGCTCTGCGGCGCGGGCGCGCAGGTGGCTGTCGGATTCGTCGGGCTCATGCTGGTCGGTTGCAATAACCTCGTAGCCATAGCGTTCGAGCGAGCGCATGGCGGCTGAGGGGTTGCGCTGGTTGGTGCGCAACTCGATTGTGAGCCGGCCGTCGTCGAGGCGTCGGGAGGTGACGTTCATATTTATGAGGTGGGCATTCGTGTCTTCAATCGCGCGGGCCAGGGCCGAGGCACTGAAATTTGCCGGGTAGCATGCCACCAAAAGCCTCGATGCCTCAGGCAGGGGCGGCATCATGGCTTCGCGGCTCAGGCCGTTGCGGAAATCGTCGGCCGGCAAAAAGTTATCAACGTTGTCCAATATAATTTTCCTTTCTAAAAATAAATTCGTAAATTTGCAGTTGCTCTTTGGGCATCTTTTATGATGCAAAGATACGAAAATTTCGCAAAATAACCAAATGACACAACTCAGCGTAAACATAAATAAAATCGCCACTCTGCGCAACGCGCGCGGCGAAAATCGCCCGAATCTGCTTGAAACCGCGCTCGATATCGAACGCTTCGGCGCGCAGGGAATCACGGTGCATCCGCGCCCCGACGAACGCCACATCCGCCGAGCCGACGTGTTGCAGCTGCGCCCGGCCCTGAAAACCGAGTTCAACATCGAGGGCTATCCGTCGAAGGAGTTCATCGAGCTGGTTGTTCGCGTGAAGCCCGAGCAGGTAACCCTGGTGCCCGATGCGCCCGACGCCATCACTTCGTCGGCCGGCTGGGATGTTGAGGCCAATATGGAGTTCCTGTCGGAAGTTGTTGACACTCTGCGCGAAGCGGGCATACGGTCGAGCATATTTATCGACCCGGACCCCAAGCAAGTCGTTGCTGCCGCCAAGGCCGGCGCCGACCGCGTTGAGCTCTACACCAAACCATACGCCGACGGCTACGCCGCCAACCGCGAAGCCGCCGTGGCCCCCTACGTTGCCGCTGCCGTTCAGGCGCGCAAGTCGGGCATAGGCGTTAATGCCGGCCACGACCTTTCGCTCGAAAATCTGGGCTTCTTTGCCGAGCGCGTAAGCCATTTGAGCGAGGTTTCGATTGGTCATGCGCTGATTTGCGAGGCTCTATACCTCGGGTTTGAAGAAACTATTAAGCGCTATCGCTCACTTTTAAAATAATTCTTACAACATCATTATATTATGCAAGAACTTTCCCTTTGGTCTCTCTGCCTCCAAGGCGGCTTCATAATGATTCCGCTGGCTCTGCTCGCCCTGATTTGCATCTACATTTTCGTTGAACGCCTTATAGTGGTTAACCGTGCGGGCCGTCAGAACCCCACATTCATGAACCGCATTAAGGATTATATCCACGAAGGCGAAATCGAAAGCGCCCTTAACCTCTGCAACTCAACCCCCACATCATATTCGGCGCTGATTGCCAAAGGCATTTCGCGCATAGGCCGTCCGATGCAGGATATTCTCGTGACGGTTGAAAACATGGGCAACATCGAAATTGCCCGCCTCGGCAAGGGTCTGCCCTGGCTTGCCACCACCGCCGCCGGCGCTCCGATGCTCGGCTTCCTCGGTACGGTTATCGGCATGGTCGAGGCCTTCCACGCCATGGCCACCGCCGGCTCTGCCGCCACATTGTCGACTTTTGCCGACGGCATCTACACGGCGCTGGTAACCACCGTCGTTGGCCTGGTAGTTGGCGTGGCCGCCCTGTTTGCCTACAACTATCTGGTAGCGCGCATCAACTCGGTAATGGCCATGCTCGAAGGTAAAACCATGGAGTTCATGGACCTGCTCAACGAACCCGCCTGAGAATTATGGCTCTGAAACGACAATTCGACATGTCGGCCACCTTTTCGATGGCGTCGATGACCGACATTATTTTTCTGCTGCTCATCTTTTTTATGGTGACCAGCACTTTCGTGTTTCCCAACGCCCTGGAGGTAAACCTGCCTGAAAGCTCGACGCAAACAACCCTAAAGCCGTCGGCCCGCATTTATCTCGACGCTCAGGGCCGCATCGCCACCATGAACGGCGAGGGCGACGACTGGCAGATGCTCGACTCGGTGAACCCCGGCGAGCAGCTGAAAAACTTCTTTGACCTCGTGCGCCAGCAGGAAACCGAAGAAAATCCGACTTCGTTTGTGGCCCTCTATGCCGACAAGGAAGTAACATACGGCCGCGTGGTTGAAATGCTCAATGCCGGCACCGAAAACAACATTAAAATAGTATTGGCGACTACCGCACCCGAGAAATGAACAGAGACCGGCTCATAGCACTCTGCGTTACCGCATTGACGGCGTTGCTGCTGTTTTTGTGGCTGCGGTTCACGGTCATTTCCTCATCATCGCCCAAGATTCCGAATGCCCCGCAGGCCGAGGAAGCGGAGATATTTTTTGCCGACATAGACTATCAGCAGATTCTGTCGAATCCCACGCCGATGGTCGACGGCGAGGTGGCTTCGGCCGCTGCGAGCGACGACGGCGGCGTTGACATTGCCGACTCCGGTTCGGGCGAGGCTGTGCCCGATCTGGTTGCCTCAACAACTCCGCAGCCCGAAAACCTTCAGGTGGTGAAGCCCGAAGAGCAGAAGCCCGCCGGGCCGACCAAAGAGGAACTCGAAGAGCAGGCGCGCGCCAAAATCCTTGCCAGGGTCGGCAAAACAACGGGCTTGAAGGCCACCGACCAGCAGGCCGCCGGCTCCGCCGCCTCGGGCAATGCGTCGACCGGCAATAATCCGCAGTCAAACGGCCTTGGTCTCGATGGCCGCGAACTCCTGTACGAGCCCGACCCGGGTATAAAGAATGCGCAGGGAACAGTGACAATTCGCGTAAAAGTCAACGCCGAAGGCCTCGTGACCGACGCCCGGGTCGTGAAGTCAAGCGGTTTCTTGCGCGAAGCGGAAGTACGCAATGCCTGCCTCGCCGCAACTAAAAAGCTGCGCTACTCCGCCGACCCGAAGCGACCGTCGCAAAACGGCACCATAACCTGGACCATCAAATAATCTCCCTGAGAACTGCAATGGCAACGGCACTGATAACCGACCCCACACTGATTTTTTTCGTTGTGCTGGCGATTATTCTGCTTGCGCCGCTGCTGCTCAACCGCCTGAAAATCCCTCACATTATCGGCATGATTGTTGCCGGCGTGGCGGTGGGGCCCTACGGATTCCATTTGCTCGACAACGACGCGTCGTTTAAAATCTTCGGTCAGGTCGGCTTGCTCTACCTGATGTTTTTGGCGGCTATTGAAATCGACCTTGTTCACTTGCGCAAAAACCTTAAGCGCGGCGCGGTTTTCGGCTTGCTTACGCTGTTTATTCCGCTGATAATCGGATTCTTTTCGGCAATTTACTTTTTTGACTGCGATTTGGTAACGGCGCTGCTCCTGGCGTCGATGTATGCCTCGCACACCCTCATCAGCTATCCGGTTGCCGTCCGTTTCGGAATCACCAAGGCGCCGGCGGTGCTGATGGCGATTGTCGGCACCATAGTGGCCGTTATCGGTGCGTTGCTGACGCTCGCAACGGCTGTTAACGTTCACGTTACCGGCAATTTTTCGCCCAACGAAATTTCGATTCTGCTGCTCAAACTCGCTGCCTTTTGCGTTGGCATCGGCTTCGGCTACCGTTGGCTCTGCCGTCAGTTCCTGCGCAGGTATTCCGACCGCGTAACGCAGTTCGTGTTCATTCTCGCTCTGGTGTTTTTTGCCGCCTGGCTCGCAAAAACCATCGGCCTCGAAGGGGTTTTGGGCGCTTTCTTCGCCGGGCTGGTGCTGAACCGCTTTGTGCCCAACAGCTCGCCGCTGATGGCGCGCCTGGAGTTTGTTGGCAACGCGCTGTTCATCCCTTATTTCCTTATAGGCATCGGCATGATGATTAACGTGCGGGTGCTTGCCTCGGCCGAAACTCTGCGCCTGGCGGCGATAATGCTGGCTGTGGCGTTGGTCGGCAAGTGGCTCCCGGCGTATATCACCTCGAAAATCTACCGCATGGGCGGCGATGCAACGCGAGTGATGTTCGGCCTGACAACGGCCCATACGGCCGTGGCCTTGGCGGTGGTTTCCGTGGGCTACGACTTCGGCTTGTTTGACTCGTCGATGCTCAATGCCACGGTGCTGATGATTCTGATTACCTGCGCAACCGCCCCGATGGCAACCTCGGGCGCTGCGGGTCGCCTGCGCCTGAAAATGCTCGAAGAAACTCCGATTACCGACAGCGATCATCCGGACAACACCCTCGTGCCGGTCGATAATCCGCTGACTTCGGTTGCGCTCATGGAGGTGGCCCTGCTGCTGCAAAACAGCGACCGCAGCCGCGGCGAACTCATGGCGGTTCACGTGCGCACCTCCAACTCGGCTGCGGCACGAAACAACTCCGACTCGTCGCTGCGCCTGGCCCGCGAAGCCTCGGCAACGCTCGACATGCCGGTGGTTACCATTGAGCGCTACGATACCGACGTTGCCGCCGGGCTGGTCAACACCATCAACGAACGCGACATCAACTGCGTGGTTATGGGGCTTCACAGGCGGTCGTCGCTCGTCGACTCCTTTTTGGGCTCGAAAATGGACCATGTGCTGGAGGCCACAAACCGCATGATTCTCATCTGCCGCCTGTTTAACCCGGTCAGCACCTTGCGTCGCATGATAATTTTCGTGCCCCCGAAGGCTGAGTTTGAAAGCGGCTTCAGGCTGTGGGTCACCACCGTGGGGCGCATGGCCTCGCGCTTGGGTTGCCGAGCCATATTCTTGTGTCAAATCGAGGTTTCGCGCCTGATTTCCGGCATTTTTAACCGCGAGCGCATTGACCTGCGCCTCGATTTCCGGCCCGTGAACCAGTGGGGCGACTTCGTGGCCATGTCGAACCGCATTGCCGACGACGATCTGCTCATGGCCGTGTCGTCGCGCCCCGGGGCGATTTCCTACTCGCCGGAAATCAAGGATATGGAAGCTTTTATCAAGAAATATTTTACGCAGGCGAATTTCATAATTCTCTTTCCTGAACAAAACATTAAGAACGACGACACCATGTCGTTCATAGACCCGACCAACACCTATGATAAGCATTAATCTCGAAGATATTGAACCGGTTCGCACCAACCTTAAGCCGCTGACGCTGACGCGCCCCGTGGGCGACCTTTTGTGTGGCATTGAGGACACCATTGCCCAGCGCTGGCAGCGCCTGCTCGGCCACGCCCGCGTCGGCTACCTGACCGAACCTTATCTGGCAAAGAAATATCCGGCAGTCGATGCGGCGCTGACCGTTGCCGCCCACGTCATACCCACCACCGAGTTCGCCCGGGCCGTTGCGGCTCTTGGCGATGGCGAGTACCTGACCGATGCCAAAGGCGAAATCATTGCCCGCAACGGCGAGCCTAAGTCGCTGCGTGGCAGCTTCGACTGCCCCCAATATCAGCGGGTGACAGATATTTTCCGCATGTCGAAAGACCGGATTACCGACGATTTCGACCTGCTGACAGCGGGCCGCGTTTCGCAGCCGCTCCCCGCCTCGTCGACCTTGGTCGGACCGGCCGACCGCCTGTTTATTGAAGAGGGGGCGCAGGTTGAATGTGTGTTTATCAACACCCTTAACGGTCCGGTCTACATTGGTCGCGACGCCGACGTGCAGGAGGCGGTTGTGCTCCGCGGCCCGATTTCGATTGCGCAGGGTTGCCGCATCCGCGCCGGCGCCCGTCTGCTCCCCGGCGTGAACCTCGGCCCGCAAAACCGCGTTGGCGGCGAAATCGGCAATTCCGTGTTTCTCGGCTACTCCAACAAGCAACACGACGGCTATCTCGGCGACGCCGTAATAGGCCAATGGATTAACATCGGCGGGGGCACCGTAAGCTCCAACCTCAAGAATAACTATGCCGAAATCCGCCTGTGGAACTACGGCACGCGCCGCTTCGAGCGCACCGGCCTGATGTTTTGCGGCCTGATTATGGGCGACCACTCAAAATGTGCCATCTGCACCACGTTTAACACCGCAACGGTTGTTGGCGTGGGGTGCAACATTCATGGCTACGGCTATCCGCGCCCCTTCGTGGCCTCATTTACCGACGGCGGACTGCAAACCACCGGGCGCACGCCGCTCAACAAGGTTTTGCAGGTTGCCGAAATCGCCATGAGCCACCGCGACCAAACCCTGACGCAGGACGACATCGATATATTAACTCATCTTTATTCTCTCGCCGATGCTTGACTATATTTCCGGAAAGTTGGCGCGCGTGGCGCCCACCGAGGCAGTTGTCGAGGCCGCCGGCCTGGGCTATCTGCTTAATATTTCGGTCAACACCTATTCCGCAATTTCTACCCTCGCCGAGGTTAAGCTGCTGATTCACGAAATCATACGCGAGGACGCCCACGACCTCTACGGCTTCCTGACCGAAGAGGAACGCTCGGTGTTCCGCATGCTCATCAGCGTAAACGGGGTGGGGCCGAACACGGCGCGCATAATCCTGTCGTCGCTGACTCCGGCTCAGCTGCAAATGACCATTACCGCCGGCGATGCCGACAAGTTGAAGTCGGTTAAGGGCATAGGCCTGAAAACCGCCCAGCGCATAATAGTTGACCTGAAAGATAAAATTCACGCCGCCGAGCTTGCCGCCCTGGCCGGCGACTCAAAGGCCGCGGCCATTGCTCCGGGCAACTCCGCCGCCCGCGAGGAAGCCATGGCCGCCCTGGTTATGCTCGGCTATCAGAAAGCCGCCGCCCAAAAGGCCCTGGCCAAGGTGTTTACCGACGCCCCCGACTCCAATGTTGAAACCGCTATTAAAAAAGCCCTAACCATACTTTAATATGCTCTTCACCCCTTATAAAATCGGTCCGGTAGAACTGCGCAACCGCACCATCCGCTCGGCTGCCTTCGAAGGCATGGCCACCGACAACAACCCCTCGCAAATGCTGCGCGACTACCACGTGAGCGTTGCCCGCGGCGGCGTTGGCATGACAACCCTGGCCTACGCCTCGGTCTGCCCCTCGGGCCTGTCGTTTAAGTCGCAGCTGCTCATGCGTCCGGAAATTGTTCCCGACCTGCGCGCGATTACCGACGATATTCACGCCGCCGGCGCCAAGGCCTCGATTCAGCTGGGCCATTGCGGCAACATGTCGCATAAGTCAACGGCCGGGCAGATTCCCCTGGGGGCTTCTTCGGGCTTTAACCTCTATTCGCCCACGCTGGTGCGCGGCATGCGTCGCGACGAGCTCAAGCCGATGGCCGAAAACTTCGGCAATGCCGTTCGCCTGGCCATCGACTCGGGCTTTGACTGCGTGGAAATCCATGCCGGCCACGGCTACCTGATTTCGCAGTTCCTGTCGCCCTACACCAACCACCGCCGCGACGAGTTCGGCGGCTCGCTCGACAACCGCATGAAGTTCATGCGCATGTGTATGGACGAAGTCATGAAAGCCGCCAACGGTCAGGTTGGCGTATTGGTGAAGACCAACATGCGCGACGGCTTCCGCGGCGGTCTGGAAATCGACGACTGCATCCGCGTGGCTCAGGAGCTGGAGCAGCTGGGCGCCGACGCCCTGGTGCTGTCGGGCGGCTTTGTGAGCCGTGCGCCGATGTATGTTATGCGCGGCCCGATGCCCATCAAGTCGATGACCTACTATATGCACCCCTGGTGGCTGAAGTGGGGAGTAAAGATGTTCGGCAAAATGATGATACCGACGGTGCCCTACACCGAAACCTATTTCCTCGACGATGCCCGCGAGTTTCGTCGCGCCCTGAAGCTGCCGCTGGTCTACGTTGGTGGCTGCTCAACCCGCGAGGGCATCGACCGGGTGCTCAACGAGGGCTTTGAGTTCGTGCAGATGGGTCGCGCGCTGCTCCGCCAGCCCGACTTCGTCAACCGCCTGGCCGCCGGCGAAAAAGCTGCCGGATGCGACCATGTTAACTACTGTATAGCGCGCATGTATTCCCGCGAAATGGCGTGTCACCACTGCGCCGGCGACGTTCCGCCCTCGCTGATGAAGGAACTCGAAAAACTCAAACGCAAAAATGGCTAAGCAACCCGGACTGGCGCTCGTAACCGGCGGCGCAAGCGGCATCGGCGCTGAATTCGTGGGCCAGCTCCGCCAAGAAGGCTGGCGCGTAATTTCCGTTGACCGTACTCCGCAGCCCGACGACCCCGACTCCATAGCCCTTGACCTTACCGACGCCGACGCTACCGACCGCCTGATTGCCGCCCTGCCCGAACTGCCCGACCTTTGGATTAACAATGCCGGAATCTTTGATTTCAAGGCGGTTACCGATCTCACCCCGGAGCGGGTTGACCTCTACGTTGACCTGCACATACGGTCGGTTACGCAGCTTTGTCGGCGCGTGGGCGCGCTCATGGCCGAGCGCGGCTCGGGGCATATTTTGAATATGTCGTCGATGAGTTGCTGGATGCCGATGCCCGGCATTGCGCTCTACTCGGCCACGAAGGCTTATATTCGCGTGTTTTCGCGTGCGCTGCGTTTGGAGTTGCGCGACCGCGGCGTCAGCGTAACCGTGGCCTGTCCCGGCGGCATTGACACGGCGCTGTTTGGCCTGCCTGCCAACCTGCGACGCCTGGCCCTGCGCTTAGGTGCCACGCAGTCGCCCCGCCGCTTCGTTAAAAATGCCCTGAAGCGCACCCTCAAAGGCCGCAAACAATACATCAACGGCCCCGTCAACCGCCTCGCCATCTTCTTCATCGGCATCCTCCCCGACTCCCTCCGCTACCAAGTAAAACCCCTCCTTCTCGACAAACTCACCCGCAAGTGAGTGTTGAGTGTCGAGTGTCGATGCCGCGATAGCGTGCGGCCACGCGCGAGAGCGTGTGGCAACAAAGTAGCCCGAGGTCGAGGTGGCTTCTCTCCCCGGTGAGCCGCGTGGCTGCGGGTAGTCTTGTCGCCGCTACGCGGCTCTATTGTGGGGAGGCGTTTTTGACCTATGGCTGCGCGCCGCGGCTGCGGCGCTTGCACATAGGCTAAAATCTTGGTGCAACTAACGTTGCTCTTTGCCGCTATGGCGGCTTTTTTTGTGGCAGAATGCCGCGATAGCGGCGGATGAGCCCACGGAGTGGAAGGCCACGCGCGAGAGCGTGTGGCGACAAAGTAGCCTATGCGTTGAGCCGAAGGCGAAACCATAGGACCCCAAACGCCCCTCCCCAAAAACGCACGCGCGGGAGCGTGTGCAAGCAAAGTTTTATTGCGGATTCTCAGGCAAATCGAAGGTGTTGGGATTGACGCCCATCGAGACCAACCATTGTTCGTATTCCTCACGGAATGTTTTTACGCGATGATGTTCCCATTGATTTGCTATATAGGCTTTTACATTTGGCAACGCACTCGGCGAATAAGATATTCGTGCACCGCCGCGCTGCCATTCAAAACGCCCCTGGGTTAGTCGCTGTTCATTTATCCACCTCGAAGACTCCGTTTTTAATCTCCTGACAATCTCGGCATCGGCAACCACCCCTTTTGTGCTATATAACACATGGACATGGTCTTTATAGCCGTTTATTATTAGCGGCATGACGCCATCAATTTCTTTAAGGATTGACCCCATGAGGGCATACAAATTGGCTGCCCAAGCACGGTTGATGAGTCCAAGCCGGTATTTCACGCCGAAAACGGCCATTATATATTGCTGGGTAAATGAATTCATAGAATGGTGGATATTAAGATGCACGAATTTTGCTCGCACACGCTCCCGCGCGTGCGTATAGGGGTATGGGGCATCTATTTCCCATGGTTTCGCGTTACGCTCAACCAAGGGCTACTTTGCCATCACGCGCTCCTGCGCGTGCGTATACGTTGCTTTTGGCCGCTATGGCGGCGCAACTATCAATTCAGAAGAGGTAGGAGAGGCGGAGGGTCCAGCCGCGGGTGCGGGCGGTGAAATCGTCGAGCTGGGCGGTTTTCAGGGCGTAGGTTACTCCCCAGCTGTAGCCGGCGGTGAGTTGGAAGCGTTTGACGAGTTCGACGCCGAGGCCGCAAGCGAGGGCGACGTCGCCGCCGCTGAATTTGAATGCGTGCTGGTCGTTGCGGAAGTGGCGTGAGTGGCCTACCTGGATGTTGAATTCGGGACCGAAGTAGACTATGGGGGCGATGATTTCTTCAACGCCCTGGAGCTGTGTGCATTTATAGCGGATGTGGAGAGGTATGGTGAGGTTATGAATCATAACGTGCTCGCGACCGAAGCCGTTGACCGTCCAGATGGGGCGGTTGAGGGTTGCGAAGCCGCCGGTCATTGAGTAGCCGAGGCCAAAGTCGATGCCGAGGCCGAAGTGGGTGAATATGAATTCGCAGTTGAGTGCGGCTTGTGGGTTGACGGATTGCGAAACCTCGACGATTCCCGGCTGGCGGAAGTTGAGGGTCGAGAAGTTGGCGCCGATTTGTGGGCCGTAGCGGAACTGGGCGGCGGCGGGCACTGTGGCGGCGATGGCCACCAGGGTCGAAAGCAAAAGTTTTTTCAGCATCATGGGATAAAAAAGAGAGGGGGGATGTAGGTTTCCGCGGGTTGCGGGCTTACATCCCTCCTCTGTTAATAGGGCTTACTTGCAGCAGGGACGTTTGGTCTTTTTGCCCCAGCCGTAGGTTGCGGCAGCGCCGAGTTCTTCTTCGATGCGGAGCAGCTGGTTGTATTTAGCCATGCGGTCGGAACGCGAAGCGGAACCGGTTTTGATCTGGCCGGCGTTGGTGGCAACGGCGATGTCGGCAATGGTAGCGTCTTCGGTTTCGCCGGAGCGGTGAGAGATAACGGCGGTGTAGCCGTTGCGCTGGGCGAGTTCAACTGCGCGGAGGGTTTCGGTGAGCGAACCGATCTGGTTAACTTTAACGAGGATAGAGTTCGCGCAGTGTTCGTCGATGCCGCGCTGGAGGTATTTAACGTTGGTAACGAAGAGGTCGTCGCCTACGAGCTGGCAGCGGTCGCCGATGAGTTTGGTGAGGTATGCCCAGCCTTCCCAGTCGTTTTCGGCCATGCCGTCTTCGATGGAGTCGATGGGATATTTGGTGATGAGTTCTTCGAGGTATTTAGCCTGTTCTTCGGAGGTGCGCTTAACGCCGTTGGGTTCTTTAACGGTGCCATCTTTGAGCTGGTGGTAGTCGTAAACGCCGTTTACATAGAATTCAGAAGAAGCGCAGTCGAGGCCGATGGTTACGTCGCAACCGGGTTTGTAGCCGGCTTTTTCGATAGCCTTAACGATAACGTTGAGGGCATCTTCGGTGCCGTCGAGAGCGGGAGCGAAGCCGCCTTCGTCGCCAACGGCGGTAGAGAGGCCGCGTTCGTGGAGAACTTTTTTGAGGTTATGGAACACTTCGGTGCCCATGCGGATGCCTTCGTGGAAGGAGGTTGCGCCGATGGGGCGAATCATGAATTCCTGGAAGCAGATGGGGGCATCGGAGTGAGCGCCGCCGTTGATGATGTTCATCATGGGCACGGGCAGAGCGTAGCTGTTGCAGCCGCCGATGTATTTGTAGAGGGGCATGTCGAGGTATTCGGCAGCAGCTTTGGCAACTGCGAGCGAAACGCCGAGGATAGCGTTAGCGCCGAGGTTCGACTTGGTTTCGGTGCCGTCGAGGGCGAGCATTTTTTCGTCGATTGCAATCTGGTCGAGAGCGCTCATGCCTTTGAGGGCTTCAGCAATGGGGCCGTTAACGTTGGCAACAGCCTTGAGAACGCCTTTGCCCATGTAGCGGGACTTGTCGCCGTCGCGGAGTTCGAGGGCTTCGTTTTCGCCGGTCGAAGCGCCCGAGGGAACGGAAGCACGGCCACGAACGCCGGATTCAAGGATTACGTCTACTTCAACGGTAGGGTTGCCGCGGCTGTCGAGGACTTCGCGACCGATGATTTTTTCAATCTTCATAGGATAATTGAGGTTATGATTAGTGTAGGGTTAAATTTTTGGTTGTTTAATCAATGTGCAAAGGTAAAAATTTTTCATAACATTGCAAAGTTAAAAAGCTAAAAATTATTTACACGCGCTATTTTAAGGTGAAATTTCGCCAAAGTCTCGGATTTTTATTGTAACTTTGCGGGTAATATGCCAATGATTGACCAGGAAACAGTTAGAAAAATTTTAGACACGGCCGATATTGTCGACGTTGTTTCCGACTTCGTGAAACTCAAGCGAAGCGGCGCGAACTATATGGGCCTGTGTCCGTTTCATAACGAGCGGACTCCATCGTTTTCGGTCAGCAAGTCGCGCGGCATCTGCAAGTGCTTTTCGTGTGGCAAGG
>CAZKPP010000024.1:0-25017 GCA_964554665.1 uncultured Bacteroides sp. | reverse complement strand
ATATGAAATTTTATAGCTTAGAAGAAATGACCGATAAGCATATCGGTAAACGCGGAACTCCTCAGAGAGAGAGTTTTGAGGCTGATGTTGAGGCTGCATTGATTGGTGCTTCGATTAAGGAGGCGCGAAAAGCTCGTAACTTGACGCAAAAAGAACTTGGTGAGAGAGTTGGTGTTATGTCCGCACAAATCTCTAAAATCGAAAGTGGAAGGAATTTGACAATCTCTACAATAGTTAAGGTGCTAAACGCATTAGGACTTACGGCTGATTTTTCAATTCAAGGTCTCGCGCCTGTCCGCTTAGGCGTTGGCTCTAATTAGCACCTTATTCGATCGTGTGGGCGTGCTGCCCACACCCCCCGGAAAGCAACGTGAGTTGCGCCAAGAAGTTAGCCTATGGCAAGGAGCGCGTTAGCGACCCGCAGCCATAGGTCACGAATCCCCCCACCACATAAATGAGCCGCCATAGCGGCGACAAGTCTTCTCGCCGCTATGCGGCTCCCCGGGGAGAGGGAGGGCGCTGACCTTGGGCTGCGCGACGCTAACGCGCCGCTTGCCCAAGGCTACAGTCTCTCCGCCCGCCCCGCGGGCTCATCCGCCGCTCCGCGGCAATTTGATGGCGACCATGCGGTAGGGTGTGGGCGAGCTGCCCACATCCCCGGGTTGGGGTGGGTTATTCAACATTCAAAATTTTTTTGTAACTTTGCGGAAAATTATGTTGATATGAGTAATAACGCTGAAAATATACGTCTGGACTCGATTGAGGATGCAATCGAGGATTTCCGCCAGGGAAAGTTCGTAATCGTTGTTGACGACGAGGACCGCGAAAATGAGGGCGACCTGATTGTTGCGGCCGATAAAATCACTCCGGAGCAGGTGAATTTTATGCTTAAGAATGCCCGCGGGGTGCTGTGCGTGCCGATTACGAAGTCGCGCGCGGCAGAGTTGGGTCTCGACCGCCAGGTCGACGACAACACGTCGGTGCTTGGCACGCCCTTTACCGTTACGGTCGACAAGCTGGAAGGGTGCTCGACGGGTGTGTCGATTCAAGACCGCTGCGCCACTATCCGCGCCCTGGCCGATCCGGCTTCGAAGCCCGAAACCTTTGGCCGCCCGGGACATATAAACCCGCTGTATGCGCAGGATTACGGCGTTTTGCAGCGCACGGGCCACACCGAGGCGGGCGTAGACCTTGCGCGCCTTGCGGGGTTGCAGCCTGCGGCAGCGCTGATGGAGATTATGAGCGACGACGGCTCGATGATGCGCCTGCCGGAGCTTCGCAAAAAGGCTGACGAATGGGGCATGAAGCTGATTTCGATAGCCGACTTGGTTGCCTATCGCAACCGCACGGAGTCGCTGATTGAGCAGGGAGTAGAAGTGGACCTGCCGACGGCCTGGGGCCACTTCCGCGCCATACCTTTCCGCCAGAAGAGCAACGGCCTGGAGCATATAGCCCTGGTTAAGGGCGATTTGAAGGGCAACGACGAGCCGGCGCTGGTTAGGGTGCATTCATCGTGTGCCACCGGCGACATTTTTTCGAGCTGCCGCTGCGACTGCGGCGAGCAGCTCCACCGAGCCATGCAGGCCGTTGAGAAGGAGGGCCGCGGAGCGATTGTCTACCTGATGCAGGAGGGTCGCGGCATCGGCCTGATGGAGAAGATGAAAGCCTATAAGCTGCAGGAAGAGGGTATGGACACGGTTGATGCCAACATCTGTCTGGGCCATAAGGCCGACGAGCGCGACTACGGCGTAGGGGCGCAGATTCTCCGCGCCATAGGCGTCAGCCGCATGAGGCTGATGAGCAATAACCCCACCAAGCGCGTGGGCCTTCAGGGCTACGGCCTCGAGATAGTTGAGACGGTGCCCATCGAGGTTGCCCCCAACGAATACAACGAGCGCTATCTGCGCACCAAGCGCACGCGCATGGGCCACAACCTGCATCTATGATTGAGCATTTATGATCGAGGCCCGCAACATACGCAAGACCTTTGACCGCCTGGAAGTGCTGCGCGGGGTTTCGCTGCGGGTCAACGACTCGGAGGTCGTGGCCATAGTAGGCCCGTCGGGAGCTGGCAAGACCACCCTGCTGCAGATTATGGGGTCGCTTGAACGCCCCGACAGCGGGGAGATGCTCTTCGACGGCGTTAATATCTTCAACCTGTCGCAAAAAAAGCTTTCGGAGTTCCGCAACCGGCATATAGGCTTCGTTTTTCAGCTGCATAACCTGCTGCCCGAATTTTCGCTCGAAGAGAACGTGGCGCTGCCCGCCCTGATCGGCGGCGAACGCCGCAGCGAAGCCATGGCCCGGGCCCGCGAGCTGCTCGACTATATGGGTTTGGGCGACAGGCTGAGCCACAGGCCGGCGCAGCTGTCGGGCGGCGAGAGGCAGCGCGGGGCAGTTGCGCGCGCGCTGATCAACCGGCCTGCGGTGGTGTTGGCCGACGAGCCTTCGGGGTCGCTCGACTCCGCCAACCGCAACGAGCTGCACCAACTGTTTTTTAACCTGCGCCGCGACCGCGGGCAGAGTTTCGTAATTGTTACCCACGACCTTGAACTCGCCGCGGCGGCCGACCGCCAGATCCGGCTCCGCGACGGCCAACTTGATATGTGATGAAAAAACATCTTGCACCGGCATTTTTGTTTCTGATGCTGTTTGTGGCATACATGACCATGTATCGCCACGTAGTGATTTTCCATGAGCAGCACCATCTTTTCCGCTTCTCTCTGGACTATATCCGCGAGCTGGCCCACCAGAAGGGGTGGACCGCTCCGGCCATGGCGTTCATAGCGCAGTTTGCCTACTACCCCTGGCTCGGGTCGCTGCTATGGTCGGCAATGCTCACGGGCGTTTACTGTATGACCCGCTCGGTTCTGCGCCGTCAGCTCGGCTGGGCCGACACGCTGCAGCTGTCGGCCGTGCTGCCGATATGGACCTTCTTTACCTCGGCCGACGTTGACGGTTCGCTGAAGACGCTTGTCGTAGTGTTTCTGAGCACTTTGGCGGTTTACATAGTGTCGCGGCTGCTGCCGGCTCGCAAAACCGTGCGCCAAATTCCGCTGAAGTGGCTCCCCTGGGCGGCGCCGCTGATTATGGGCGCGATTTTCGGAGGATTCTACTATCAGTCGTTCAAGCCGATAACCATTAACATCAACGGCAAGGAGCGCACCTACTCGCGCGAGGAGGTGAAAATTCAGAGGACCAACGAGAAACTGATGATCAAGGCCGCGCAGGCCGTGCGCGCCGGCGATTGGGACGCCGTTATTGAACTTTCCGACGCCCAGGCCGAAACGGGCATCAAGAATCATTTGATGTCTTATTTCCGGACCATGGCGCTGTATCATCGCGGCGAATTGCTCGACCACCTTTTTGACGTGCCGCCGACCCACGGCCCGACGTCGATTTTCTTCCCCTGGAAGGCCGAAAGAAACCGCGCGGAGTTCGGCGGCTTCGTTTATGAGCAGCTCGGAGCCCTGAACTCGGCCACACACTGGGAGTTTGAGGCTATGGTCGGCTGGGGCGAAACCGCCTACCACCTCATAAACCTGTCGCGCTACTACATTGAAACCGGCAAACCGCTGCAGGCGCAAAAGTTTATTGCTCCGCTCAAGCAAACGCTCTTCTACCGCGGCAAGGCGCGTGATCTGGAGCAGGCCCTGGAGCAGGGCCACGTCGAGGGGCTGCACAATGCGTTTGCCAACGTTGGCAACGACATTCCGGTGCGCTTCGACAACGTTGAAAACATTGCCGCCGACTGCAAATATATTCTGCAATATGACCCCACGAACGAAATGGCGCGCCAATATATGATGGTAACCTTTCTGCTGGCCAATAATATAGGCATATTCTACGATAACCTCAAGGAGTTCTACCCGCCGGGCGAACCGCTGCCGCGGCTCTATCAGGAGGCGCTGTGTCTGGCGCGCCTGAACTATGGGGGCGACCGTCTGGCCGCCGACGGCTATCCGGTGTCGCCCGAGGTTGATGCCGAATATCGCGCCTTTATGGCCGAAAAAGGCAAAAAGCAGTTCGCCAACTTCACGCCGGCCCAACGGCGCACCTACTGGTATTACGTTCTTTATCTCTCTCCGTTCGGTAATAAATTGAATTTCTGATGAAAAAGCATTTTCTTCTGCTATTGCTGCCCCTGCTTGGCGCCTGCTCGCGCCCGGTGACTCCCGAGCTGCACACCCTGCCCGCTCCGACTCTCGACCCTGACTATGCGGGCGTTACGTTTCCGGTCAACATTGCCGCTCCGGCCTTCGTAATCACCGACTCGGCCGAACAGTGGCAAACGCAGGTTGGCCGCTACGGCTGCGAGCCGGAAATTACGGTGCGCAGCGGCGCGGACGGCCATGTGAGCCTGCCGCTGAAGCCGTGGCACTCGCTGCTCGCCTCGGCCGCCGGCGACTCGATTTATCTGCGCTTCGCCGCCAAGGGCCCGGACGGCAAGTGGAACCAGGCCGCCGACATAGTCTGCCCGGTATCGGCCGACTCCATCGACGGCTACCTGATGTACAGGCTGCTCTATCCGGGCTATGAACTATGGTCGGCCATGGGCATTTATCAGCGCAACCTCGAAACCTACGAGCAGAAGCCGATTCTTGAAAACAAAGACTTTGACCAGCAGTGTATCAACTGCCATAACTTCGCCGCCAACGACCCCGGCAAGGGGATGATGGTACATGTTCGCGGCCACGAGGGGGGCACCCTGATTATGCGCGACGGCAAGGTTGAAAAAATCAACTCGTCGTTTATCGGCGCTAACCATGGCGCCACGTATCCGAGCTGGAGCCGCGACGGCCGCTTCATCGCCTTTTCAGCCAACATGGTGGGCCAGATTTTCCACTCCGCAGGCGACAAGCCGATTGAGGTTGTGGACCAGGGCGCCGACCTGATGGTCTACAGCGTAGAGCAACACAAGGCCTACTCGGCCGACACGATTATGGGCGCTGACGCCGTTGAAACCTTCCCCAACTGGGGGCCCGACGGGCGCACGCTCTATTTCTGTCGCGCGCTGGTCAACGACCCGAATCTGTCGGCCACGCGCCCCGACTCGATGCACTACGACCTGTGTGCCATTGACTTCGATCCCACCACCTGCCGCTTCAGCGACTTCAGGGTGCTTTACGATGCGGCCGCCGACTCGGCGTCGGTGTCGTTCCCCCGAGTGAGCCCCGACGGCAAGTGGCTGATGTTTACCCGCATGACCTACGGCACCTTCTCGATATGGCATGCCGAGAGCCAGCTATGCATAATGAACTTGCAAACGGGCCAATGGCGCGAAATGAGCGAGGTCAACTCGCCCGAATCGATTGACTCGTATCATAACTGGGGGAGCGACGGCCGCTGGTTTGTGTTCAGCTCCAAGCGCCTCGACGGGCTTTGGGCGCGCCCCTATTTTGCGCACTTCGACTCCGAAAGCGGGGTTGCCACCAAGCCGTTTGTGCTGCCTCAGAAAAAGGCTGACTTCTATCGCGAGTTTACAAAAACGTTCAATATTCCCGAGCTCATCACCAACCCCGCCGACCCTGACGCGGAGGCCCTGTTGAACGCCATACATTCAAATCCGCAAAACATAAGTCTGGAAAAATGAACTCCTCGCACTCGCGCCTCTATCTCCGCGACACGGCATTCAACGAGCTGATGCAGCGGCGCATCCACAGCGTGCTGCTGGTAGCGTCGCCATACGATGCCTTTATTATGGAAGAAGACGGGCGAGTTGAGGAACAGCTGTTTTATGAATATAACGCCCTGAACCTGTCGTCGCCGCCGCGAGTAACCCGCGTCAACGACTCCAAGGAGGCCCTGGAGCTGATGGCCGCCAAGCAATTCGACCTGATAGTGGTTATGCCGGGGCCGTCGATTCCGGAATCGTTTTCGGGCCTGCGCGAAATCAAGCGGTGCGCGCCGGCGACTCCGATAGTGGTGCTGACCCCGTTCTCGAAAGAGGTGTCGCGCAAGCTCGCATCGGAGAATCTCGACGACGTTGACTATGTGTTTTCGTGGCTCGGCAACATGGACCTGCTGCTGGCAATTATCAAGTTGCTGGAAGACAAAATGAATGCCGACTACGATGTAAACACCGTGGGGGTGCAGACCATAATGCTGGTCGAGGACTCGGTTAGGTTCTATTCGTCGGTGTTGCCCCACCTATATAAGTTTCTGCTGCAGCAGAGCCTGCATTTTTCAACCGAGGCGCTCAACGACCACGAAAAGATGCTGCGCATGCGCGGGCGCCCCAAGGTTATTCTGGCGCGCACGTATGAAGAAGCCGTTGAACTCTACAATAAGTTTGGCGACAACATGCTGGGGGTGATAACCGACGTTTCGTTCATGCGCAACGGCGCCAAAGACTCGCGCGCGGGCATAGCGCTGGCCGAATATATTCGCGAGCGCGACCCCTACGTGCCGATCATCGTTGAAAGCTCGGAGTCGGCCAACTCGGAGGCCGTGGGGCCTTTCGGCGGCATTTTCCTCGACAAGAACTCCAAGAAACTGCCGGTTGACCTGGGTGAGGCGATAACCGCCAACTTCGGGTTCGGCGACTTTATTATGCGCGACCCCGACACCGGGGCCGAAATCATGCGCATACGTTCGCTCAAAGACCTGCAGTATAAAATGATGGAGATTCCCGACAAGACTCTCTATTACCACGCGCGGCGCAACGACATTTCGCGCTGGCTCTATTCCAGGGCCATGTTTCCGATTGCCGAGGTGATTAAGGCCCACCGGACGCGCTCGATGGCCGATATTCACGAGGCCAAGCTGCTGTTTCTGGACGCCATAGTCAGCTACCGGCGCATGAAAAACCGCGGCGTGGTTGCCGTGTTTGAAAAAGAGCGCTTTGACCGCTATTCAAACTTTGCGCGCATCGGCAAAGGCTCGATGGGGGGCAAGGGGCGCGGCCTGGCCTTTATTGACGCGCTGATAAAGAAATATCCGGAAACCGACTCCGTGGGCGGAACGGCGGTGAACATAACGATTCCGCGCACCGTGGTGTTGTGCACCGACCTGTTTGACGAGTTTATGGAGTCGAACGGCCTCTATCCGATTGCGCTCTCAACCGCGCCCGACGATGAGATTCACAAGGCCTTTGTCGAGGCCCGGCTGCCGGAACGCCTGCGCGACGACCTGATGGCGCTGCTCGACGTTGTTGACAAGCCGCTGGCGGTGCGCTCGTCGTCGCTGCTTGAAGACTCGCACTATCAGCCCTTTGCCGGCGTTTATGCCACCTATATGATTCAAAACCGCCAGGGCGAGAAGGAGGAAACTTTCAGAATACTTTCCGACGCCATCAAGAGCGTTTACGCCTCGGTATTCTACGCTGATTCAAAGGCATATATGACAGCCACATCGAACGTTATCGACCAGGAGAAGATGGCCGTGATAATTCAGGAGGTTGTTGGCGTTCGCCATGCCGATTTGTATTTTCCTTCGTTTTCGGGCGTAGGCCGCTCGCTCAACTATTACCCGCTGGGCGACGAGCAGCCCGAGGAAGGTGTGGTTCAGGTTGCCATCGGTCTTGGCAAAACCATTGTTGAAGGGGGCACTGCGCTGCGCTTTTCGCCGAAACACCCCACCAAGGTTTTGCAGACGTCGACCCTGGACCTTGCGTTGCGCGACACCCAGACGCGCCTTTTGGCCCTGGACATGACCGACGCCGCGCCCACCGACTTTACGGCCGACGACGGCTTTAACCTGCGCTCGCTCCGGGTGCAGTCGCTGGCCGGCACGGATACGCTGCGCTTTATGGTGTCGACATTCGACGTTAACGACCAGATTATCCGCGACACCGACCAGGGGCCCGGGCGCAAGGTGGTAACCTTTGCCAACATGCTAAACCACGGCTCTTTCCCGCTGGCCCAGGGGGCGGCGTTTATGCTCGAAGCCGGGGCCCGCGAAATGGCGCGGCCGGTAGAAATCGAGTTCGCCGGAATTGTTAACGGCCCCAATGCCGGAACAATCTACTGGCTGCAGATCCGCCCCATAGTCGACAAAAAGGAGGTTGGCGACGACGCCGTGCTGTCGCTGGCCGCCGAGCAGACCATACTGACCTCTACAACCGCCTTGGGCAACGGCAACATTGAAGGCGTTTCAACCATTGTTTACGTGCGGCCCGAGGCGTTTAACTCCGCAAATAACCCCGCCGTTGCCCGCGAAATAGAGCTTTTGAACCGCAAGTTCCTCGAAACGGGCGAGCCATATCTGCTGATAGGCCCGGGGCGCTGGGGTTCGTCAGACCCCGCGCTGGGCATTCCGGTGAAGTGGCCCCACATTTCGGGTGCGCGGCTGATAGTTGAGTCCTCGCTGCCGGGCTATCGAATCGAGCCCTCGCAGGGCACACACTTCTTTCAGAATCTGACATCGGTGGGCGCCGGCTATTTCACCATCGACCAAAATTCTGGGCACTACGACGTTGACTTCCTCAACGCCCAACCTGCCGAGTATGAGTCGGCCGCCCTGAGAATCGTCCGCTTTCCCCAACCCTTGAAAATAGCCCTCAACGGCCGCACCGGCCTGGGCGTAGTTGCCAAACCAGATGAAGAAACTTGCTAAGACGAATGCCGCGCGGCTGCTGGAACATGCCGGAGTGCAGTTCGAGCTGATACCATATGCCGTAGACCCGGAGCACCTTGAGGCTCAACACATTGCCGACGAACTCGGCGAAGATATAAACCGCGTGTTTAAAACGCTGGTGCTGAGCGGCACCGGCGCGGGCTACTTTGTCTGCGTGGTTCCCGGCAACCGCGAAGTTGACCTGAAAAAGGCCGCAAAAGTGGCCGGCGCCAAAAAGGCCGACCTGATTCCGATGAAGGAGCTGCTCCCCCTGACGGGTTATATTCGCGGAGGGTGCTCGCCCATAGGCATGAAAAAGCCGTTTCCGACCTATTTCCACGAGTCGGCGCTGGAGTTCGACAAGATTTTTGTGTCGGCCGGCGTGCGCGGGCTTCAGTTAGAAATCAATCCCAATGACCTTATAAAATTTGTCGGAGGTGAAACCGCCGACCTCGTTGCTCTATGAATACATTCGGTAAAAACCTAACCCTCACCACTTTCGGCGAGAGCCACGGCCCGGCTCTGGGCGGCGTTATCGACGGCTTTCCGCCGCGGATAGCAATTGACCTCAATCGCGTGCAAGCAGAGCTCGACCGCAGACGCCCCGGCCAAAGCCGCATAACCACCGCGCGCAACGAAGCCGACCGCGTGCGCATACTCTCGGGCATGTTCAACGGCCTCACAACCGGCACACCCATCGGCTTCATAATCGAAAACAGCAATCAGCATTCGGCTGACTATGAAGAGATGGCCCACGCGTTCCGCCCGTCGCACGCCGACTTTACCTATCAGCAGAAATATGGCATTCGCGACTATCGCGGAGGAGGCCGCGCCTCGGCCCGCGAAACCGCTGCGCGAGTAGTGGGCGGTGCCTTTTGCAAGCAATTGCTTGAACTGAAGGGTATAACGGTGAGCGCCTGGACCCATAGCGTCGGCGATATCGTTGCCGGCCCGGCCGACTGCGACCCCGAGTCGAACGCCGTACGCTGCCCCGACTCCGCTGCCGCCGAAAAAATGATAGAGCTAATCAGCGAGGTAAAGAATCAGGGCGACACCATTGGCGGCATCATAGCCCTGCGCATCGAGGGAGTGCCGGCGGGAGTGGGCGAGCCGCTCTTCGACCGTCTGAACTCGCGCTTAGGGGGCGCAATGCTGACAATTCCCGCAGTCAAGGGGGTAGAATTCGGCATGGGCTTCGAAGGCACCCGCCGCCGCGGCTCGGAGGTTATCGACGAGTTTCAGGTCGATGCCGACGGGCGCATCCGCACGGCCACCAACAATTCCGGAGGCATTCAGGGCGGCATATCAAACGGCATGCCCATTGAAATGCGCATCGCCTTTAAGCCGGTGGCCACGCTGCTGCGCGACGTCCGCACAGTCACCGACTCCGGCGAGCCCACGACGCTCCACGCCCGCGGGCGCCATGACCCGTGTGTGCTCCCCCGCGCCGTCCCCGTAGTCGAAGCCATGGCTGCCCTCGTCCTCGCCGACCTCCTCCACTAAAATACACGAAGAAGGTTAATACAATTACGCTTGCAGGTCGTCGAGGGATAGGGCTACAAACGAGGCGGCCAGTTTAGGTTGACGGTGGCGGATATTTTGGGCTTTTGCCTCGAGTTTATGCAAATCGATTCGATCTTTGTTGCGCTTAATCTCACCGAACACAATTTCTCGATCGGCCTCGTTAACGGCAACCAGATCTATTTCGTTACTACCATCCTTTTCCCAATAGTTGGTAACGATATTATATAGTCCGGTTTGTCGATACAACTGTCTGAAATAACGTTCAAGTATCAGTCCTGAAAAAGTGTCGTAGTCAGCGGCAACTTTTTCGCGCACGTAGGCAAGATTGCCTATTTCAGCAGCACTCCTGTATTTATAAATAAACCGGAACCAAAAGTTCAAAAAATTATCTTTTATTCCATACTTTACGTTTCGGCTTCCCTCAGCCGACAGGTACGGGCGATAGCGATACAGCAAATCATACGTATTTTCAAGCCGCTCAAGATGCCCTCCGGCTTCTACACCGGTATAAGCCTTGATTTTGCCCCGGGTATTCTCACCCGTAGCAATAGCTGCCATAACTGAAAAATAGATGCCATAATCCTTGCCAAATTCATCCGATAAAAGCTCTTTGCCCTCTTCTAAAAAATATGAGCCGAAAGACAGTACCTTATCAAGAATAGTCTCCTTTGTAACCGCGCGGGATTCAACGAGTACTTCAACATATTTTGCAACTCCTCCGGTTATCATATAAAATGCCAATAAATCATCGGGGGTGTAGTCCGGATTATTATCACGCAAAATCTCGCTTAACGTGTGTAAGGGGAATTCACGCAAACGGATACGCGAGGTAGCGCGACCATATAAAGGCTCTTTACGATCGTCAAAAATTTTAGTCATCATTGAATAGAGCGAGCCGCATACAACAAGGTTTATTTTAGCCTCTCCCTTGTTTGAATCCCAGATGTTTTGCATATCGCTGAAAAAACTTTCGTTGACATATTTAATGTTTTGGAATTCATCGAGTACAAGCGTAAAATGCATGCGTCGGGCCAATTTCATAATAGCCGAAAACAGTCGCGCCAAACTGTCGAAATCGCCAAGGTCCTCACCAAGCACATCCCTTATGGTTTCACCCAATTCGCGGCATAGCAGCTGCTCACTCTTGCGCGCAACAAAAAAATAGACCATTATGGTCGAATCATAGGCATGGCGAATCAGACTCGTTTTGCCTATACGGCGACGACCGGTAATGACTGTCAATTGCGCAAAATTGCGCGATGTTTCTTCAATCTTACGTAGCGTTTCGGTTTCTATCTCTCTGTCGTAGAACTTCATAATAATGCAACCGCGGTTACTGTAACGGCGGTTGCAAAAATAGCAATTTTTCTTGACACTTGCAAATCCTGCGGGGGGGAGGGAGATTTTTTTGAGGGGGAAATATAAATTTTCGGGTTAGCGATTTTTTTTGTAACTTTGCGGAATAATTTGGCAGTTATTCATCTATGAACATTTCTTATAACTGGCTGCGCTCTTTTGTTGACGGGCTTCCCGAACCCAAAGCCCTTGCTGCAGCCCTGACATCAACCGGTCTGGAATGCGACACGGTTGAAGAAGTAGAATCGATTCGCGGCGGCCTGCGCGGCCTGGTGGTGGGACGTGTGCTCACCTGCGAAGCGCACCCCGACAGCGACCACCTGCACGTTACCACAGTTGACCTCGGCCTGCCCGAGGGCCCCGCACAGATTGTTTGCGGTGCCCCCAACGTTGCTGCCGGCCAGGCGGTTATCGTGGCCACCGTGGGCACTACGCTCTACGACGGCGACAAGGAATTCAAAATCAAAAAATCGAAAATCCGCGGCGTTGAATCGCTCGGCATGATCTGCGCCGAAGATGAAATCGGCGTGGGCACCAGCCACGACGGCATCATCGTTATCCCCGACGACAAGGCTCCCGCCCCCGGCACTCCCGCCGCCGAATACTTCGGCCTGCAGAGCGACTACGTCCTCGAAGTAGACCTTACTCCGAACCGCATTGACGGTGCCAGCCACTATGGCGTGGCCCGCGACTGGGCCGCCAAGGCCACCGTTGAAGGCCTCGCCACCAACCTTCACCGTCCCGAAGGGCTCGACCCGAAGGCGCTGCCCGCCTGCCCCGACAAGGCCGTGAAGGTTACGGTTGCCGACGCTGCCGACTGCCCGCGCTATGCCGGCCTGACCATCCGCAACGTCAAGGTTGCCGAAAGCCCCAAATGGCTGCGCGACTACCTGACCGCCATTGGCCAGCGCCCGATCAACAACATTGTTGACATTACCAACTATATTCTCCACTCTTTCTGCCAGCCGCTCCACTGCTTTGACCTCGACAAGGTTAAAGACGACCAAATCATTGTGAAGACCCTCCCCGCCGGCACCAAGTTCACCACCCTGGACGGCGTTGAGCGCACCCTCAACGAGCGCGACCTGATGATTTGCGACCCCGACGGGCCGCTTTGCCTGGCCGGCGTTTTCGGTGGCCTGAACTCGGGCGTTACCGACTCTACCAAAGATATTTTCCTCGAAAGCGCCTGCTTTAACCCCACGACCATCCGCAAGGCTGCGCGTCGCCACGGCCTCAACACCGACGCCTCGTTCCGCTACGAGCGCGGTGTAGACCCCAACGGCTGCATGTATGCCCTCATGGTGGCCGCCAAGATGGTTCAGGAGCTCGCCGGCGGCGAAATCTGCGGCCCGGCGGTCGACCTCTATCCCAACCCGGTTGAACCGGCCGTTGTGGAGCTGTCGTTCAAGCAGATCAACGACCTTATCGGCGCCGAAATCCCCGCCGACGCAGTGCGCTGCATCCTCGGGGCTCTCGACATCAAAATCGAGAGCGAAGAAAACGGTACCATGGTTCTGCGCATCCCGACCTATCGCGTCGACGTTACCCGCCCCTGCGACGTTATCGAAGAGATTCTGCGAATCTATGGCTACAACAACGTCGGCTTTACCGACCACGTTAACTCATCGCTTTCATATAAAACCCCGACCGACCTGGCCAATCAGCTGACCAACAAGGCCCTTGACCGCCTCACTGCACAGGGTTTCCGCGAAATTCTCAACAACTCGCTCACCTCGGTGGCCTATTACGCCGACTGCGCAACCTACCCGCTCGACCGCTGCGTCAAGGTTATGAACCCGCTCAGCTCCGACCTGGGCGTTATGCGCCAGACGCTGCTTTTCGGCGGCCTGGAAGTTATCAGCCACAACGTTAACCGCCGCAACGGCGACCTGATGCTCGTTGAGCTCGGCAACGTTTACAAATTCAACCCCGACAGCGAATCGACCGTCGAGCAGCCCCTGGCACCCTACAGCGAGGGCTCGCGCCTTGGCCTGTGGCTCACCGGCAACGTCGGCGCCGCTTCGTGGCTCGCCACGGCCGTCGAGTCGAGCGTCTACCACCTGCGCGCCTACGTCGACGGCGTGCTCGCCGCCCTCGGCCTCGGTCAGAACCAGGTGCAATATGCCGTTGGCAACGACGGCCCCGACATCTTTGCCGCCCAGCTCGACATCAAAACCCGCTCGGGCAAACTCTTGGGCCGCATGGGCGTGGTCAACGCCGACCTGCTCGGCCGCTTCGACATCGACCGCCCGGTCTACTTTGCCGAACTCGACCGCGACGCCCTGGTGAAACTCGTTGAAAAACACAACGTAACCTTTGCGCCGCTGCCCAAATCGCAGGCCGTGCGCCGCGACCTGGCGCTGCTGCTCGATTCGTCGGTGGCCTTCGACCAAGTGCGCGAAGTTGTTGCCAAATCTGAGCGCAAGCTCCTTCAGGGCGTTGAGCTCTTCGACGTTTACGAAGGCAAAAACCTGCCCGAAGGCAAAAAGAGCTATGCAATCTCCATTACCCTGCAAGACCCCGAAAAAACCTTGCAAGACAAGCAGATCGACGCCGTAATGGCCAAAGTCATCAATAACCTCAAGGCCCAGCTCGGCGCCGAACTCCGTTGATTACTCAAAGTTTAAAATCTTAAAACATAAATTCATACATGGGAAGAGCATTTGAATACCGTAAAGCCCGTAAGCTCAAACGCTGGGGCAACATGTCGCGCACATTTACCCGTATAGGTAAGGAAATAACCATCGCAGCAAAAGCCGGTGGTCCCGACCCCGACACCAACCCGCGTCTGCGCGCGCTCATGGCCAATGCCAAGGCCGCAAACATGCCCAAGGACACCGTTGAACGCGCCATCAAAAAAGCCACCGACAAAGACGCCGGCGACTACAAGGAAATCGTTTACGAAGGATACGGCCCCTTCGGCATTGCAATCGTTGTTGAAACCGCAACCAACAATAACACCCGCACCGTGGCCAACGTGCGCTCCTACTTCACCAAACATGGCGGCTCGCTCGGCACCTCAGGCTCGCTGTCGTTCCTGTTCGACCACAAATGCGTGTTTAAAATCAAGGCCAAAGAAGGCGTTGAGCTCGAAGACCTCGAACTGGAGCTGATCGACTGCGGCGTTGACGAACTCGAAGCCGGCGACGAAGGCGAAATCATTCTCTACGGCGCCTTTGAAAGCAACTCGGCCATTCAGCACTATCTCGAAGAAAACGGCTACGAAATCATCTCGTCGGAATTCGAACGCATTCCCAACGACCTGAAAGACGTAACCCCCGAACAGCGCGCTACCCTCGAAAAACTTCTCGACAAGTTTGAGGAAGACGAAGACGTTCAAAACGTGTTCCACAACATGCGCGAGGACGACTCCGAAGAATAATCCACCCCCTCCACTTTCTTCAGAAACCCTATCAGCAGCAAATTCCCGAATAGAGGTCAGGCTTGGCTGGCCGTGGCGCGCGTCGCGGTCGAGGCCTTTGCCGCCTTCTTCATCACCGCCGCTCTTATGAACTACGGCGTCGCCTCAACGGCCATAGGCCGCTGGCTGGCGACGCTGCAGCTTATTCCGGCGGCCATGGCCCTGCTGCTCCCGACCCTGGCCTTCTGGCTGGCCGTAACGCTGGTTTTCGGCCGCATATATTGCTCCACGGTGTGCCCCCTGGGCGCGCTGATGGACCTGGGGGCACGCCTGCGCCCCGAATCGCGGCCCTACCGCTGGTCGCGCCCGCTGCCGGCTCTGCGCATGGTTTCATTTGCCATCGTCGCCATTTTGCTCTGTCTGCGCCTTTCGGGCGTCGACCGCTGGGTTGACCCATACGGCCTCTATGCGTCGATTGTGGGGCTTCTGACGGCCCCTACCGTTGGCGTTTCGGCCCTGCTTGGCGGCGCAATACTCGGCCTGCTCGGTTTCATAGCCTACCGCCGCGGCCGTTGGCTCTGCAACACCCTTTGTCCGCTCTCGGCCCCCCTGGGCTTCTTGGCCCGCAATTCGGCATTCCATATCGACATCAACACCGACCGCTGCACGCAGTGTCGCCGCTGCGTCGATGCCTGCAAAGCCTCGTGCATCAACCTCAACGACCACGTGGCCGACATGAGCCGCTGCGTGGTTTGCTTCAACTGCCTCAGCGCCTGCAACGACAACGCGATTTCCTATACCCTCACGCGCCATACCCTCTCTGACCCTTTGCTCCAAAACATTTCTCTGTCATGCAACAATACCTCGACCTGCTCCGCGACATCCTCGACAACGGAGTCCGCAAAACCGACCGAACCGGCACCGGAACGCTGAGCGTCTTCGGCCGCCAGATGCGCTACGACCTCTCGCAAGGCTTTCCGCTGCTAACCACCAAAAAACTCCACCTCAAATCAATAATCCACGAACTGCTATGGTTCATCAGCGGCGACACCAACGTTAAATACCTCCAGGACAACGGCGTGCGCATCTGGAACGAGTGGGCCGACGAAAACGGCGAGCTCGGGCCCGTCTATGGCCACCAGTGGCGCGCATGGCCCGACGGCCGCGGCGGCGTTATCGACCAGCTGGCCGAAGTTGAACGCCAGATCAAAGAAAATCCCGACTCGCGGCGCCTCATAGTGTCGGCCTGGAACGTGGCCGACGTGCCCAACATGGCCCTCCCCCCCTGCCACGCGTTCTTTCAGTTCTACGTTGCCAACGGACGCCTGTCGCTGCAGCTCTATCAGCGCTCGGCCGACTGCTTCCTGGGCGTTCCGTTCAACATTGCCAGCTACGCCCTGCTGCTGTTGATGATGGCTCAGGTCACCGGCCTGCAGCCCGGAGAATTCATCCACACCACCGGCGACACCCACCTCTACGTCAACCACCTCGAACAGGCGCGCACCCAGCTTCAGCGTCAGCCCCGACCCCTCCCGCGCATGCTCCTCAACCCCGATCGCAAATCAATCTTCGACTTCCGCTACGAAGACTTCACCCTCGTCGACTACGACCCGCACCCCCACATCCCCGCCCCCGTCGCCGTCTAATCCCCCCGCAATGAAAGAGAAGATTATAAATGCCCTGATTTGGGTTGCAATTTTTGCAATTGCAGCCCTGTGGACGTGGGCGTTAGAGAGCATGTCTCCCGGAGCCCCCTTTCAGGCATTTCTCGCGTCTCTAATTATCCTGACTCCGGCCACAATTGGCATTATAATCGGCCTATTGGCGATTATAGTAAAACTTAACCAGGGCGAGCCGATCTGGCAGTGGCAAGAACCCAAGCCGCGCAAACTCCCCCTCTGGTACCGCCTACTCAACAAATTCCTCTAACCCTCCCCGGGGAGTGTGGGCAGCTTGCCCACACGCTACCGCGACGCAACGCGACGGCGAGCCGCCGTCGCCCCCGCAAGGGCACCATCAAATTGCCGCGTAGCGGCGGGAGACTTGTCGCCGCTATGGCGACAAGTCGAGGGTGTTCGCGATTTTCGATTCTTTTTTGTATATTTGCGGACCAATAATAGACTGTTTTATGGCACAAGAGAAAGTAGAGAAACCCATATTTGTGAATAGGGAAATTGCCGAAGTAACGCCTCAATACAGGAGCTGGCTTTCGGAATTGAAAAGTCGCTATCGCAGGGCGCAGGTGCGCGCGGTCGTTAAGGTTAATGCCGAGATGCTTAATTTCTACTGGGAGTTGGGCCGGGACATATTTGCCATGTCTAAGACCACCAAATACGGTGAGGGCTTATTAAAGAATATTTCGCTGGATTTACAGGCTGAATTTCCCTGGAGATACAGGTTTGTCGCTCACAAATATCAAGGCCGCCCGAAGGTGGTATAAAACATATTATCAGTGGGTTGCAAAAGGTCAACAGGCTGTTGACTTTTTCGGAGATTACATAAATGGCGGGGTTTTGTCGATGCCCTATTTCTTTGCCAACGTTCCGTGGGGTCAACATATCTTCATAACTGCCAAAGCTAAGTCCTTACATGAGGCTTTATTCTACGTTTCGCAGGTTTGTGAACACGGGTGGAGTCGCGCGGAATTAGAGTATTATTACAAAGAGGATTATTATGCAAACCACGCCAAAGCGCTTACCAATTTCGATGAGAAATTGCCTCAAGGTGAATCCGCACTTGCACAACAAATGCTCAAAAGCCCATATAATTTTGAGTTTTTGCAAATGCCGGTCAACTATTCAGAACGTGAGTTTGAGGATGAATTAGTTAATCATATAACCGACTTTCTGCTTGAACTCGGTAAGGGATTTGCTTTCGTGGGACGTCAGATGCAGCTCAGCATGCCCGATGGTACAACTTATTATCCGGATTTGGTTTTTTACCACATACCAACTCATCGATACGTAGTGTGCGAATTAAAGGTTGTGCCGTTTGCTCCGGAATTTGCGGGTAAGTTGAACTTCTATGTTTCGGCCGTTGACCATCTATTAAGGGGGAAAGAAGATAATCAAACAATTGGCCTGCTCATTTGTCGCAGCAAAAATGACACGATAGTGGAGTGGTCTTTTGAAGGGATAGAGCGCCCCATAGGAGTGGCCGAATACGAAAAGGAAATTAAGAAACTGATTGAGAGGCTTCCGACTTCAAAACAGATTAAGGATAATATATAACTCATTCGCAGCCCTAATTGGTGGCGCCCACACGCTATCGCGACACACAGCGACGGCGAGCCGCCGTCGCCCCCGCAATTCTCTCCCCCTCAATTCTCAATTCGTAAAAATTCAACAGTCAAAATTCCAAATTCAAAATTATTTGCGTAACTTTGCGGGGTCAGACCGCCTGCAGATGCCCGGTCGCGGGTGTTGAGGGTGGGGCTGACACCGACATATTTTTGAAAGCGTGTATCCAACCGCTCGTTCTTGACTTATAGAAACCTGGAAAATTTCTAATTGGAGTTCAAGGATTGAGACAGGGATAGACGCCTTATGTGGTTATACACACGTACACCCGCGTGAGGCATCTGCTCTGTCCGTTCTACTCCAATGGGCAATTCCAGGGCCTCTATAAGTGAACGGACAGAAAGATAAGGTCCTCGCGCGTTTCTTTTTAAACCACTTAACAGTCTGCGATTTGGGCCTCGCTGCAACCAATTCATCACACATGAAAAAACATCTACTTCTCCTGTTCGGCGCCCTAATCGCCCTCCCATCCCCGGCCCGCGACTTCGAGTACACCTACCAGGGCCAAACCCTAACCTACACCGTCATCGACGAAACCGCCAAAACCTGCGAAACCAAACAAGGGACCGGCTGGTATAGCGAGGGTAATTCGGTATCGGGCAGTCTGGTTCTTCCATCAACCGTTTCCGACGGTAGCTCATCTTATTCTTTGGTGCGTATAGGCAACTATTCTTTCGCTGGCTGCAAGGAGCTGTCATCTGCAGTCATTCCTAACACTGTTACCTCGATCGAAGAAGGCGCATTCTACGACTGTATAAGTCTGACCTCTATGACTATCCCCAATTCCGTAACTGAAATTGGTGACAATGCTTTTCTTGGCTGCTGGGATATGACATCCATATCTATTGGTAACTCTGTAACCTCAATCGGATCGGGCGCGTTTTTCCTTTGCGAGGGTCTGACCTCTATAATCATTCCTAATTCTGTAACCTCAATCGGCGAAGAAGCATTCTACAACTGCCACGGTCTGACCTCTATCATAATTGGTAGTTCTGTAACTGAAATCGGCAAATATGCTTTCTATGGCTGCGAGAGCCTGAAGAAATCGGCATATCCCAACACATTGAGTGCTCCGTTCGATACATATGATTATTACAATGTTGTTATAGCCTACGACCCCGAAGACGCAATAATTGAAGATGGTTTTATTTATGGCAAAGAAAAAAGTGCCATTTATTTTGCTCCCCTTAACATTGAAGGAGAATATGTAATCCCCGGCTCCGTGACCAAGATCGGGGCAAGGGCATTCCGCTGGTGTACAGACATGACCTCGGTGACTATCCCTAACTCTGTGACATCTATCGGATGGAATGCGTTCGCCGGGTGTACCGGTCTGACCGGCACATTGACTATTCCCAATTCCGTAACTGACCTCGGGGACGAAGCTTTTTCGAGTTGCGAGGGTCTGACCGAAATCAAAATTGGGACATCCGTAACGTCTATTGGCGACTGGACCTTCTCCTACTGCACTGGTCTGGCTTCTATTGTCATACCCAACTCTGTGACCAAAATAGGCGACTATGCCTTCCGCGACTGCAGTTGCTTGACATCCGTTACTATCCCCAACTCTGTGACAGTAATCGGAATGAGTGCGTTCGCCGATTGCATTGGCCTGACCTCCATAGATATCCCCGACTCTGTAACCCAAATCGGCTCATATGCCTTCAGTTATTGCAGCGGTCTAACCTCTCTTTCCATTGGCAACTCCGTTACATCAATAGGTACTGGTGCGTTCAATGGATGTAGTGGTCTTGTTTCTGTCATAATTCCCGGGTCCGTATCGGAACTCGGAGAGTGGACTTTCAGCGGTTGCAGGGGCCTGAAGAAGTCGGCCTATCCCAACACATTGAGCAATCCGTTTGGTAGCGATTGTGTCTCTATAGCCTATAACCCTGAAGGAGCAATAATTGAAGATGGTTTTATTTATGGCAAGGAAAAAAGTGCTATATATTTTGCCCCGCTGGATATTGAGGGTGAATATGTAATCCCCGGCTATGTAACAGAGATTGGAGAATCAGCCTTCCGTGACTGCAGCGGCCTGACCTCTGTTACTATCCCCAACTCTGTAACGTCTATCGGCTGGTACGCGTTCAACGCGTGCTCCGGCCTTACCGCCGTTACCATTCCTAATTCGGTTGTGGAAATCGGCTATGATGCTTTCTATAAGTGTAACGGCCTCCTGGAGGTAACTTACCTTGCAGAGGACCCCATAAATCCACATGTAAAAAGCCTGTTTGACAGCGAAGTATATGAGAAGGCGACGCTGTATTATTTGAAGTCGGCGGAGGAGAAGATTGCTTCGACTGAACCGTGGTGCAATTTCGTTAACCGCATTGGCCGCGATGCCGACTTCAATGCCATTTCCGAGGTGTCAGCCGAGGGTGAGGGGGCTGTAGAGGTGTTTAACCTTAATGGTGTTAAGGTTGGTGAGTCGACGGAGGGGCTGCCGCGCGGCATCTATCTGATTCGCCGGGGTTCGCAAACCCGCAAATTCGCGATTTAAACACACACTCTCATCCTTCCCTGAAAATCCCGCTTCGGCGGGATTTTTTGTTGCGGGGTGGGGATTTTGCTCGTGTACGCTCCCGCATGGGCGCATTCAAAATTCAAAATTCAACATTCAAAATTATTTTTGTATCTTTGCGGGTGATATGGAAAAGGAAATCAAAAAGTGGAAGACGCTTAAAAGCGAATATCTGATTCGTCGGCCGTGGCTCACCGCCCGGCGCGATGCCGTGGAGCTCCCCGATGGACGCGTCCACGACGAGTTCTACATCCTCGAATACCCCGAGTGGATAAATATTATAGCCCGCACGGTGGAGGGCGATTTCGTTATGGTGCGACAGTATCGCCACGGAGTGCAGGAGGTGATGATTGAGCTGTGTGCCGGCGTTGTTGAGCCCGGCGAGGACCTCGAAGTGGCCGCCCGCCGCGAGTTGCTCGAAGAAACGGGCTTCGGTGGTGGCAGATGGACCAAGTTCGATGTTTATGCGCCCAATCCTTCGGCCATGACTAACCATTCGCACACGTTCATAGCCGAGGGCGTTACGCGGCTGTCAGACCAGCATCTCGACCCCACGGAGGATATTGCCGTAGAAATTCTCACTCCGGAGCGGCTTTTGGAGCTGATGAAGGCCGGCGAAATCAAGCAAACCACCATGGCCGCCCCCCTCTGGCACTATTTCTTCAATCTCGCTCAATCTCAGCGATAACCCCCTGAATAACAGAAATATCTATTGTGGAATAATCGGCTTTGTCGTAAATGTCGATTAGATAAACCTTTCCACTCATTTCGGCCGTAACAATAGTGTATGTAATAACCCTTGCGCCGCCCGACTTGCCGCGACCTTTAGAGGTTATTGCCATGCGTATTTTTCGCAGTCCGGGGGCTAATTCCACACCGATAAAGGGGTCTTGTTCAAGCGAGCCGACCAGTTGCATCAGGTCGCTTTTCAGCGAGCGATGGCGTTTGGCCAACGCTTTGGCTTCTTTTTCGAAGCGCAACGTGGTTTTGACCTCAAAGCTCATTGAGGAAGGTGCGTGCTGCTTTAGCGGGAATCTCCCCGTTTTCAATACGCTTTACTTCTTCGAGGCCGGCACAAATGCGCCTTGTCAGCGAGTCATCATCGTCGACCGGAATTATTTTGAAGCTTCCGATCCGCGAAGTCAGAATCACCGACTGGCCGCGTTTTGCCGCCGCCAAAAATTTGCCTTGGTTGGCTCTAAACTGGCTGGTAGATACTATTTCCATAATTTTTTTGTGCAAAGATAGCAAATTTATTGCTAATAAGCAATTACTAATTAGAAATTATTTTTGTAACTTTGCGGGCAAAATATTGCTTGTATGTCTGTTTTAGCGTTTATTGATGCTCAGAGCCTTTTTGACTTCGTGTGGAACCACATGAACTACTTCTGGGTATTCATTTTCATGACTATCGAAAGCTCGTTTATACCCTTTCCGAGCGAAATTGTTGTGCCTCCGGCAGCGTTCATCGCCGCCAAAACCGGCGAAATGACCGTTATTGGCGTGGGAGTCGCAGCCACCGGCGGCGCCCTCTGCGGCTCGCTGATAAACTACTGGCTGGCAATGTGGATAGGCCGCCCGATTGTTTATGCCTTCGCGCGCAGCCGCTTCGGTGCCGTCTGCATGATTTCGCCCGAAAAAGTTGACCGGGCCGAACAGTATTTCGACAAACATGGCGCCGCCTCAACCTTCATCGGCCGCCTCATTCCGGTTATTCGCCAGCTCATCAGCATTCCCGCCGGTCTGGCGCGCATGAACCTGGCAAAATTCGTGTTCTACACCACCGCCGGCGCCGCCATCTGGAACGTGATTCTCTGCGTTCTCGGCTCGCTGCTGGCCAAAACCGTCGACGAAGCCCACCTGTTCCAGCAGATCGAGTATTATAACGACTATCTCTCCTATGCGGGCTATGCCCTGGGCGCCCTCTGCGTGCTCTATATAGCCTTTCAACTCCTTAAGCCCAAAAAGTCATGAAAATAGCCCCCTCGATGCTTTCGGCCGACTTCGGCAACCTCGACCGCGACGTTGAAATGGTCAACCGCTCCGAAGCCGCGCTGTTTCATATCGACGTTATGGACGGCCGCTTCGTGCCCAACATCTCTTTCGGCTTTCCGGTTATCGAGGCCATTGCCCGCCGCGCCCAAAAGCCGCTCGACGTGCACCTGATGATCGAGCAGCCCGAAATCTGGATTGACCGCCTCGCCAAGATTCCCGGCGTTGAATACATGAACATCCACCTCGAAGCCGCGCGCCATCTCCACCGCACCGTCCAGGCCATCAAGGCCGCCGGCATGAAGGCCGCCGTTACGCTCAATCCGGCAACTCCCGTTATGCTGCTCGAAGACATTGTTGCCGACCTCGACATGGTGCTCCTTATGAGCGTCAATCCCGGCTTCGGCGGCCAGAAATTCATTGAAGGAACCATTGAAAAGACCCGGCGGCTGCGCCGGCTCATTGCCCGCACCGGCTCTCGGGCCCTGGTTGAAATCGACGGCGGCGTGAACCTCGAAACCGGCGCCCGCCTCGCCGAGGCCGGAGCCGACATTCTGGTTGCCGGCAGCTTCGTGTTCAACGCTCCCGACCCCACCGAAACTATAGCTAAACTCTCAGCCCTATGATTTTAGGAATATGCTCCGACCATGCAGGCTTTGCCCTGAAGGAAACCCTCAAAAAAATTCTTGCCCGGCGCAGCGACATTGAAAAAATCGTTGACTTCGGCACCTATAGCGAAGAGTCGTGCGACTATCCCGACTTTGCCCACCCCTGCGCCGCCGCCCTCGAAAGCGGCGAGGTTTATCCGGCAATCGGCATCTGCGGCTCCGGCAACGGCATAGCCATGACCCTCAACAAACATCAGGGCGTGCGCGCCGCCATTTGCTGGACACCCGAGCTCGCCCGCCTGGCCCGCCAACACAACGACGCCAACTGCCTGGTGCTCTCGGCCCGCTTCATATCCGAGGAAACCGCCATTGAAGTCACCGAAGCCTTCCTGGCAACCGACTTCGAGGGGGGCCGCCATATTCGCCGCGTCGAAAAAATTCCTCTCTGACCCGCGGATGCTCTTCTCCTTTATCATTGAAATGATAGGCGCGCTGGCGTGTGCTATTTCGGGCATACGTTTGGCAGCGCTGCGTCGTTTCGACTGGTTTGGAGCCTACATAATCGGCCTGGTAACAGCCCTGGGGGGCGGCACCTTGCGCGACGCCGTTCTCGGTCAGCCCGCCTTCTGGGTGTCTGACTTCCGCATGTTCACGGCCTACTTTCTCTGCACCGCCCTGGCCTTGGTGCTGGTTATCGTTTTCAGCCGCTGGCTCGTTCGCCGCGAACGCATGCTCATGGTTTTCGACGCCATCGGCCTGGCAATGTTTACGGTTATCGGCATCGAAAAAGCCCTGTTTCGCAGCTGCCCCATGGGGGTTGCAATCTGCATGGGCATGCTCACCGGCGCCTTTGGCGGCGTTATCCGCGACATTCTGCTCAACCGCGTGCCGCTGATTTTCCGCAAAGACATCTACGCCATGGCCTCGCTCCTGGGCGGCATCTGCTACTGGCTCGCAACCCTGGCGGGCGGCTCCATGGAAATCTGCGGCATAATCTGCCTGGCCGTAATCGTTACGGTGCGCATGCTCGCCGTGCGCTTCGGCTGGCACCTGCCTATTCTTTCACGAACTAATAACTAATATCCCCGAATAATATATGTCACTCCAGTGTGGTATCGTCGGACTGCCCAACGTTGGCAAATCCACCCTTTTCAACTGTCTCTCCAACGCCAAGGCCCAAAGCGCCAACTTTCCCTTCTGCACCATCGAGCCCAACGTCGGCGTAATCACCGTGCCCGACGACCGGCTCACGCGCCTGGTTGAAATCTGCAAGCCGCGCTCCGTGGTGCCCGCAACCGTTGAAATCGTCGATATCGCCGGCCTGGTCAAGGGTGCGTCGAAGGGCGAAGGCCTCGGCAACAAGTTCCTGGCCAACATTCGCGAAACCGACGCCATAATCCACGTTTTGCGCTGCTTCGACAACGACAACATAACCCACGTCGACGGCTCCGTGGACCCCCTGCGCGATAAAGAAATCATTGACTACGAACTTCAGCTCAAAGACCTCGAAACCGTTGAGAGCCGCCTGGCAAAAACCCTCAAGGCCGCACAAACCGGCGGCGACAAAAACGCCAAGCTTCAGGCCGAAGTGCTCCAGCGCTATAAAGAGGCCCTCGATGCCGGCCTCCCCGCCCGCACCGTGCAGTTCGAAACCCCCGACCAGCAGCGCTTTGCCCGCGAACTCTTCCTGCTCACGGCCAAGCCGGTGCTCTACGTTTGTAACGTCGACGACGCCTCGGCCGTTTCGGGCAATAAATATGTCGACGCCGTGCGCAAGGCCATCGAGGCCGAAGG
>CAZKPP010000023.1:0-25517 GCA_964554665.1 uncultured Bacteroides sp. | reverse complement strand
TCGGCGAATTCGTTACCGTAGGTGTACCTTTCACCATGAGTAACTTCCAGCCTACCTACGGCCCCTGTCCTACGCTGGGTGGCAACACCGAAGAAATTCTTACCGGTCTCGGCTACACCAAAGAACAGCAGGCAGCTATGGCAGCCAACGGCACCACGGCCCCTGTGGCAAAACCCGCTGCAGCTCCCGCACCTGCCGCACCGGCAAATAAATAATCCTCACCCAAATTAGTAATTAGCTCAATCCGGGCTAATTACTAATTGCAAATTATCAATTACTAATTCTAAACATTCAAGTATATGTCTGAAACTCCAACCCCCACCGCAGCTGCTCCCAGTGCACCGCACTATCCGGAACAGGTAACCGGTATGTATATTCTTGCCAAAGCCCTGAAGAATATTGGCATCGACACCATGTATGGTCTCGTGGGCATTCCTGTAACCGACTTTGCTTATCTTGCACAGGAACAGGGTATTAAATTCGTTGGCTTCCGCCATGAACAGCAGGCCGGCATGGCTGCCGCCACCCACGGCTATCTCACCGGCAAGCCCGCAGTGCTCCTGACCGTAAGCTCTCTCGGCTTCCTCAACGGCCTGACCGCCACCATCAATGCCACGGTCAACTGCTATCCTATGATTCAGATTTCCGGTTCAAGCGACCGCGACCCCATTGACCTTAGTCAGGGTGCCTACGAAGGCCTCGACCAGCTCAATGTTGCCAAAGGCCTTGTTAAGGCTGCCTATCGCGTAAACCGTCCGCAGGATATTCCTACCGCAGTTGCCCGCGCTTATCGTGCAGCCGTTTCCGGTCGTCCCGGCGGCGTTTATCTCGACATCACAACTCCCTGTCTGGGTCAGGTTGTCGACGCCGACGAAGCCGAAAAATGGTTCTTTACCCCGGTTGACCCCGTAGCCAAAACCTACGCCAACCCCGATAGCATCGACCGCGCGGTTGAACTGCTCAAAACCGCCAAACACCCCGCAATCGTGTTGGGTAAAGGCGCAGCGTTCATCCAGGCCGACGACACTATCAAACAGTTCATTGAATCGACCGGAATACCTTTCTTCCCCATGTCAATGGCCAAAGGTCTTATGCCCGACAAACACCCGCAGAGCGCCCTTTCGTGCCGCTCGGAAATCATGGAGCAGGCCGACGTTGTAATTCTCATCGGTGCCCGACTGAACTGGCTGCTCTCAAGAGGTCATGGCAAATGGAACCCCGACGGCAAGTTCATTCAGCTCGATGTTGAAGCAACCGAAATGGACTGCAACCGCCCCATCGACGCCCCTGTTGTCGGCGATATCGAAAACTCGCTGAAAGCCATGATGGCCAAACTCGCAGGCCAGAAACTAACGAATGTCGACCCCAACTGGTTGCCGTCGCTGCAGGCCGAAACCAAAGCCAAAAACGCCAAGTTTGCCGAACGTCTGGCATCGTTTGCCAACTCTCAGCCTATGACTCACTGGACCGCCCTTAACGCACTGAAGCCTCTGATTGAAGGCAATCCCGACATCGTTCTTATCAACGAAGGTGCAAATACCCTCGACGATACCCGCGACACCATCGACATGTCAGTTCCGCGTTCGCGTGTTGACTGCGCAACATGGGCAATCATGGGCATGGGCATGGGTTCAACCATCGGCGCTGCCGTAGCCACCGGCCGTCCTGTCGTAGCCATCGAAGGCGACTCGGCATTCGGCTTCTCCGGCATGGACTTCGCAACCATCTGCCGCTTCAACCTCCCCTGCACGGTAGTTGTGTTCAACAACGGCGGTATCTATAACGGCATAGGCGTTAACATGAGCAAGGACGGCGATCCTGCACCTACCACCCTCGACATCAACGCCCACTACGAAAAGATTTCCGAAGCTTTCGGCGGTGCTGCCTATTACGTAACCACCCCCGAGGAACTCACCAAAGCCTTCACCGAGGCAGTAGCATCTAAAAAACCTGCCCTGATTAACGTTCAGCTCGGCGCAGACTCCGGTAAGGAATCGGGCCACATCGGCTACCTCAACCCCGAATCTATCCAGCACGTTATTGTATAACCCTTAAAAACGAGCTAACTTATGGTACATATAATTCTATACGCGATAGTACCTATCATCGTTGTTATGCTCGCAGGCTTCATATCCGGCAAAAAGGGCATATTCAACGGCAACGACTCCAAGCAGTTCAACAAGGTTGTGCTCGACTACGCCCTTCCGGCAGCGCTGTTCATATCCATTGTAACGGCCACCCGCGAGGACCTGGTCAAAGACCTGAAGCTGACCCTCGTTTCAACGCTGGTAATTATGGGCTGCTTCATGTTGGTCTACTTCGTCTATAAGTACTGTTTCAAGAAAAACACCGGCGCCGATGCCGCAGTTTCAGCCCTTATCAGCGGCTCGCCGACCATCGGCTTCCTCGGATTCGCCGTTCTGGAGCCTATCTTTGTAAGTGCCAGTGTGCCCCTGTCGGCCGTAGCTCTTGTGGTTGCAATTGTCGGCATCGTGGTTAACGCAATCGGCATCCCCGTAGGCCTGTCGCTTCTCAACGCCTCGCTGGCCGAACAGGGCCCTGCTGCCGGAGCTAAAAAACAGAGCGCCTGGAAACCCGTAATCCATGCCCTTGAGCAACCTGTTGCCTGGGCTCCTATCCTGGCCGTAGTTCTGGTACTTGTAGGCTTCCATTGGCCTGACTGGGCAAGCCCCTCGTTCAACCTTATCGCCAAGGCCAATGCCTCGCTCGCAGTATTCTCGGCCGGTATCACCCTTTCGAGCATCAAGGTTGTTATCAACTGGCAAGCCATTCTCGGCTCGATAATGAAACTTATCGTAATGCCTGCCGCCGCACTGATTGTCGGTTTGCTCTGCCACATGGACCCCATCAACCTTAAAATGCTGGTTGTTGCCTGCGCCCTGCCCCCGGCATTCTCCGGCATCATCATCGCCGACGAATACAACACATACGTTGCTACCGGCACATCGTCGCTGACACTGTCAGTAATCCTCTTCGTCGGGTTCTGCCCGCTTTGGATCTGGCTTACCGACCTGGCCCTCGCCAACGGATTCCTGATGTAATCATCCCTACCCTATAAACTCTCTACCATAGAGGCTACCTCCACCACCGCGCGGAAGCAGCCTCTTGCATATTTAAAATATACTGACTAACTTTGCAAAATCAAATGTTAATCCTATGCGCGGTTTATTATATTGCATAATCCTCTTTTTTATTACAGGTTGCAGTTTCTGCAATCCGCAACCGCGCGCACTCAACGAGGCCGAAAGTCTGATGACCTCCGACCCGAAGGCAGCCTTGACTTCGCTGAACGCTCTCGATATTTCGGAATTCAATGATTCGGCAATAATGGCCCGCTGGGCGCTACTCTATAGCGAGGCTCTTGTGGCAAACCAACTATCTGCTCCTACCGACACTATTATTGATATAGCTATCAATTATTATAAGAGCCGCGATATTGACAGCAGCTTCCAAAAGGCGCTGCGACTAAAAGAAATCATGCAGTCGTCGGGCAACGATGATGCACTGGCAACAGCGCTTTATCTGCAGAAGGAGAAAGAATTCTTTTTATACAAGGAGCGCGCACGTCGCCAGCAAACAACCTACGTCAGTCTATTGATACTCCTGATAGCTGCGGGCATAATAATTTGGATGCGCCAACGAATTAAGCTGCAGTCGGCCCAGAACGACGCCCTCATTGCCGAGGCCTCGGTTATGAAAGACCGCATAAATTCCGACCGCAACGAGGTGGGCTCACTTGAAACCAAACTGCAGGAGCTGCTGAAATCACGTTTTTCGTTGATAGATTCTCTTTGTCAGACATATTATGAGGCGCAGGGAACCAAAGCCGAACGAAATGCGATAGTCAATAGAGTTAAAGCTGAAATTGACGCAGCCCGCTCCGATTCTTTCCCGGAAATGGAATCGGCAGTTAACAATTGCCGAAATAATCTGCTCGAAAAAGTTAAAGCCGTCTATCCGACAATTAAAGCCGATGACTATAAACTGCTCGTTTACATTTGTGGCGGACTTTCGTCGCGCACTATCAGCCTGCTTTTAGGAGAACCTGTCGAAATTGTCTATAAGCGAAAATCTCGATTAAAAGCCCGGCTGAAAGAGACAGCCGGAACCGACTGCCCCGAAATCTTAACCGTTTTCTGACGTTTTTTGGCTGCGGTCAGAATTATTTAGGCAGTGCCGCAATATTCACCTTATTATCAATAATATACAATTTCGCAGGTCAGACTTAAAATTTGACTTCACTGCTTTTTTGTGAGTAACTTTGCACTCAAAAAAGTTACACACATGAACAATCAACTGCTAATTACATTTTTCGCGGCCTTCCTCTCAATTTCAGCGGGCTTTGCACAAAATCAGGAAAGCGCCGACAGCCTCAAGCGCACTCTCAACGAAATTATAGTCGAGGCAAAGCAACCCGCAACCAAGCTCGAAGGCACCACGTTGGTAACCACGATTGCCGGTTCAAATCTTGCCGACCTGGGAACGGCTCTCGACGTTCTGACTCAGTTGCCTTTGATAAATGTTAACGACGATGCGGTCAGCATAATCGGCAAAAACAATGTTGAAATCTACATTGACGGCCGACCGATGCACGACGGCTTTGAGCTGCAGCAGATTCTATCATCAAACCTTCAAAAAGTTGAGCTCGACATGGCACCGGGAGCCGAATATGACAACACAACAGGGGCAGTTTTGAAAATCACAACAAAGCGCAACTTTTTTCAAGGTCTGTCGCTAAGCGAGCAACTCCAACTTCAACGTCGCCGCAAATGGTCTGCACTTGACAATCTCAACATTTCCTACCGTAAAGGCTGCTTCGAGTTCTTTATCAACGGCATGGTGAACCACAATAACAGCGTTATTAAAGGCTCAACCACCAATACTCTCTTATTCCAAAACAAAGAAACAGTTATCGGCAGCAGTCAATATAACTCTTACCCCACAACAACCGGCATAGTCAAGGGCGGATTCAACTACTTGAAAAATGCGCAGTCGTTTGGGGCATATTACCGATATAATCCCGAGCGCGGCGACTTTCTGAATTCAGGTTCGGAATGGCTCGATAATAATCCTGTCATCACTCGCGAAATCAATAAACAAATACGCGCCCACAGCCACCTTGTTTCACTCTATTATGAAAATACTTTCGCCGAGAAATATCTGCTGCATTTCGACGGTGACTATCGTCAATCTTCCGCCCGAAACTATTTGCTCACCTCTTACCCCGAAGGTTCAAACTCGGATGTAAGCTCCGCCGATAACCGCCAATCCACACTCTGTGCCGGAAAATTATATCTGAAGTTTCCTCTTTGGAACGGCGATTTCACGGTTGGCACGCAACAGAGCTACACCCATACTTCGCTTGATTTCCGTATGCTCAACCCCCAGGTGGGCGAATACATTCCTTCATCCCGAACCGACGCAACGCAGCTTTCCGCCGCTTTGTTCGCATCATGGTCACGTTGGTTCGGCAAAGTAATGGTTTCAACAGGCTTAAGATACGATTATACCGACTATCTTTTCAAGGTCAATGCCGAAAAAGATAAAGATGTTAGCAACCGCCGACATCTGGTAACTCCCGATCTTTCGCTCAGCTACTCTATCAATGACGATGCGCAACTCAGCCTCAGCTACAAATTGGCGACAATCAAGCCGCCATACTCGCAGCTCACCGGTTCGCTGAGCTATGTTGGTCTCCACGAAATCGAAGGAGGAAATCCGGCGCTGCGCGACGAGAAATCACATAATCTCCAGCTGTTCGGCATGTGGAAAAGCTTGATGTTTCAAGCCGACGTGACTCGCTCCATCGACTCATACGCGTTCGTCAAGCAACTGTATACAGCCCCGGATCTTCAACTTATCATGCACCCGCTGAACATCAACCTCTCATCGGTCAGCGCATATATTATATGGAGTCAAGCAATCGGACGCTGGACTCCGAACATAACGGCCGGAGCATATCGCCAATGGCTCAAACTCGTCAATACGAGTTACGACAAGCCTATTGTCTCCTACTATTTCGACAATATGTTCTCTCTCGGCCGCGACTGGAGCATAACAGCCAATATCAGCGGAAACAGCGGCGGAGATATGCACACCAACCGGTTTGGCAAATCGTGGTTTACTATGGATGCCTCAGTTTCAAAAACTTTCTTTAATAAATCGCTGACTCTAAAACTGACGGCAACCGACATCTTCAATACAGCGTGCAACGATTGGACTATGAACACTTTCGGCGTATTCGTCAATAAACGCCAAACCTACGACAGGCGCGGCATTTCGCTCAACGTTATATATAATCTGAGGCCGCGCAAGAGCAACTATAAAGGAGCTGCGGCGGCAGACGCGGAGATGGACCGGCTGTAGAGGGATTATTTCTTGACGCGGAGTGCTTCGAGCATTATCGGGCCGGGTACGAAGTAGAACTCAACACGGCGATTGGCGGCACGCGCTTTGCGCGACGATTCGGTATTCAGCGGCTCGTCGTAGCCAAGACCGTAAGGCACAATGCCGTCAACATCCAGACCCTCGTCGGCAAACCATTGGCGAATGGCATCGGCTCGGGCACGGGTCAAGTTATTGAGATATTCATCGGAACCGGTGTCATCGCTATGAACTATAATCAGCATTTTATAGCGGTCGGGGGTGCGCAGCGGCGGCACCAAGTTCTTCAGTTTCGTGCCGGCAAACGATGCCAAGGTCGTGTCATTGGGAATAAAAAGTTCCGAGCAGGGTACGGTAACCATCAAAACCAATCCGTCGCGCTCGGTCAGGTCTGTAGCAAAGCCGGAGGTGTCGAACCGGTTCTTCAGTTTCAGCATTTCATTCTGGGCCTGCGCAACTAACTTACCCGGCACCTGAGGCGTTTGCAAGTTATCGTCAATAGAGAAGTCAACAATCTCTTCGTGATATTTATCAAGGTCGACTTTCGCTGCGGCAGGCATTGCCGCAAACATCGAAACTATATATAGAGCAAAAGTGAGAATTCGGAATTTCATAGCGCAAAGTTAACGAAAAAAAATGACACTTTCACCCGCAGTATCGAATTTTTTTCGTACCTTTGCAGTGATTATTACATCACCCCAAATATTCCAATGATTCAATTTTTCAGGAAAGACGCCGTGACGGTATATGCCGTCGACGCCGACCATCTCCTCTCAGCCCACGAGCAGGAAAAACTTTCGTGGCTCTTTTCAGGAGCGCAACCCATTGCCGACAAAGCACTCACCGGCCGATATATAGGTCCGCGTAGAGAAATGATAACTCCTTGGAGCACCAACGCCGTAGAGATTACCCAAAATATGGGTCTCAACGGCGTTCGTCGCATCGAAGAGTTCCGGTTAGACAACTCCCCCGAACCGGAACACGACAAAATGCTCCAGCGAGTTTATGAAGGCCTCGACAGCGACATTTTCAACATCGACGCCACTCCCGCACCTATAGTATATATCGACGACATCCACTCCTATAACCTCAGTGAGGGTCTCGCCCTCAGCCCCGAGGAAGAAGAGTATCTGATCGGCCTTTCCAAAAAACTCGGTCGCCCGCTTACCGACTCCGAAGTATTCGGTTTCTCGCAGGTTAACTCCGAGCATTGCCGCCACAAAATCTTTAACGGCTCCTTCGTTATCGACGGTCAGGAGATGCCTACGTCGCTTTTCAAACTCATCAAAAAAACCTCGCAAGAGCATCCCCACAAGCTCGTAAGCGCCTATAAAGATAATGTGGCCTTCGTTGAAGGCCCAGAAATCGACCAGTTCGCACCGGTCAATCCCGAGCGTCCAGACTATTTTGAGGTGAAGCCCATCGAGTCGGTTCTGTCGCTTAAAGCCGAAACCCACAACTTCCCCACCACCGTTGAGCCCTTCAACGGCGCTGCAACCGGTTCCGGCGGCGAAATCCGCGACCGTCTCGGCGGCGGACGCGCCTCCCTCCCTCTGGCCGGCACAGCCGTCTATATGACCTCCTACCCGCGCCACGAATCCGCCCCCGAACCGTGGGCAACCATTATGAACCCGCGCGTATGGCTCTACCAGACTCCCGCAGAAATCCTTATTAAAGCCTCCAACGGCGCAAGCGACTTCGGCAATAAGTTCGGCCAGCCGCTGATTTGCGGCTCGCTGCTCACTTTTGAACACGACGAACAAGGCCGCTCGTTTGCCTACGACAAAGTAATCATGCTCGCCGGCGGCATAGGCTTCGCCAACAAGCGCGACGCTATAAAGGGCCACCCCGTAGCCGGCGAAAAGGTTATTGTTATGGGTGGCGACAACTACCGCATCGGCATGGGTGGCGGCGCAGTCAGCTCCGTAGCCACCGGCCAATATGCCAGCGGCATTGAACTCAACGCCGTTCAGCGCGCCAATCCCGAAATGCAGAAACGTGTGGCCAACGTTATCCGCGCCCTGGCCGAAAGCCCCGAAAACCCCATTGTTTCGATCCACGACCATGGCGCCGGCGGCCATCTCAACGCCCTGAGCGAACTGGTTGAAGAAACAGGCGGTAAAATCGAAATCGGTGCTCTGCCCGTAGGCGACCCTACCCTGTCGGCCAAAGAAATTGTCGGCAACGAAAGCCAGGAACGTATGGGCATGGTTATGGATGCCACCCACATCGATTCCGTGCGTCGTATTGCCGAACGCGAACGTGCACCCTTCTATGTTGTCGGCGAAACCACCGGCGACGATCGCTTCGTGTTCGAGCAGCCCGACGGCGTTAAGCCCATCGACCTTGCAATGAGCGATATGTTCGGTTCATCGCCCAAAACCGTTATGGTTGACTCCACGGTTGAGCGCCACTATGCCGACGCCGAACTCGACATAAACCGCATTCCCGAATATGTTGCCAACGTTCTTGCTCTCGAAGCCGTTGGCTGCAAAGATTGGCTGACCAACAAGGTTGACCGCTCCGTAACCGGCAAGGTTGCCCGCCAGCAATGTCAGGGCGCAACCCAGCTGCCGCTGAGCGACTGCGGCGCCGTTGCCCTCGACTTCACCGGCAAGAAAGGCATTGCGACCTCCATTGGCCACGCGCCTCAGGTTGCCCTTGTTGACTCCGCAAAAGGCTCGGTAATCTCCATTGCCGAGGCCCTCACAAACATTGTCGGCGCTCCGCTGGCCGACGGCCTCGCCGGAGTTTCGCTCTCGGCCAACTGGATGTGGCCCTGCCGCAACGAAGGCGAAGACGCGTCGCTCTATCGCGCCGTTAAGGCTGCCAGTGATTTTGCCTGCGCCATAGGCGTAAACATCCCCACCGGCAAAGACTCGCTGAGCATGACTCAGAAATATGGCGACAAAAAAGTTCTTGCTCCCGGAACCGTAATCATCTCTGCCGCTGCCGAAACCACCGATGTCCGCAAGATTGTCGGCCCGGTTCTTGAGCCTGTTAAGTCAACTCTAATCCGCATCGACTTCTCGTTCTGCAAACCCGCCCTCGGCGGCTCAGCCCTGTTGCAGACCCTCGGAGCCGTCGGTTCCGAGGCGCCCACTGTTGCCGACTCCGAAAAGTTCGTTAAGGCCTTCGGTGCCGTTCAGCAGCTCGTTCGCCTCGGCCTCGTTACCGCTATTCACGACATTTCGGCCGGTGGTCTCGTTACCGCTCTGCTCGAAATGATGTTCGCCACTTCTGCACCGGTGAAACTCACCGTCAACGCCGGCGACTCCCCCATCGAAACCCTCTTCGCCGAAAATCCGGGCGTGCTCCTTCAGGTGCTTCCCGACGACGTCGACGCCGTAGAACGCGTTTTGGGCTCGTTTGGCCTTTCGGCAAAATGTATAATGATGGTTACGCCCAACGACAAGAGCGTACTGAGCATTTCCGGTGCCGCAAACTGCGAGCTCGACCCCGAGCAGCTTATGAAACGCTGGTACAAACCCTCGCATCTGCTCGACCGCCTGCAAAGCGGCGTTGAATGCGCCGACATGCGCGCCGAAAACTACGGCAAGCAGCCTGTGAAATACAATTTTGCTCCCGATTTCGACGGCTCTCTGGCATCGCGTGGCCTCGATTATCGCCATGCACCCTCCGGCATCCGCGCAGCCATTATCCGCGAAAAAGGCGTTAACGGCGACCGCGAAATGGCCTACTCGCTCTATCTGGCCGGATTCGATGTTAAAGACGTTCACATGACCGACCTCATGACAGGCCGCGAAACGCTCGACGACATCAACATGATAGTTTTCTGCGGCGGCTTCTCCAACTCCGACGTTCTCGGCTCGGCCAAGGGCTGGGCTTCGGGCTTCCGCTGGAACGACACCGCCAAAGCAACCCTCGAAAAATTCTATGCTCGCCCCGACACTCTCAGCCTCGGCGTTTGCAACGGCTGCCAGCTGATGATGGAACTCGACCTGCTCGGGCTGAAAGATGGCTCACACATGGACCACAACATCTCCCACAAGTTCGAGTCAACATTCCTGAGTCTCGACATACCCGAAAACTCATCGGTTATGCTCTCATCGCTCGCAGGCCGCTCGCTCGGCATCTGGGTTGCCCACGGCGAAGGCAAATTCTGCCTCTCCGGCAAGGAAAGCGACTACAACATCGCCGCCAAATATTCGTATTCCACATATCCCGGCAACCCGAACGGCTCGGACTTCAACGTTGCGGCCCTTTCGTCGTCCGACGGCCGTCATCTGGCCATAATGCCCCACCTGGAACGCGCAATATTCCCCTGGCAATGCGGCTACTATCCCGCCGACCGCCACGACGAGGTTACTCCTTGGATAGACGCATTCATAAATGCACGCAAATGGATTGAAGCCAACCGCTAACGCCTGGCGCTGGATACCCTCGCTCTATCTGATCGAGGGTCTTCCCAACGCGCTGGTCGTTACTGTGGCCGTTGTTATGCTCAAGAATCTTGGGCTCGACAACGGCCTTGTGGCTCTATATACCTCAATGCTCTATCTGCCTTGGGTTATCAAGCCGTTCTGGTCGCCGTTTGTCGACATTTTCGGTTCCAAGAGGCGCTGGATCTGCGCCATGCAGGTAGCCCTTGGCGCATCTATGGGCGTAGTTGCCCTGAGTCTTGCCTTTCAATGGTGGCTGGCCATCGCCCTTGCGGGCTTTTGGGTCGCTGCATTTTCGTCGGCGACTCACGACATTGCCGCCGACGGCTTCTACCTGCTTGCGCTCGACCGACGTCAACAGGCTTTCTTCGTGGGCATTCGTTCAACTTTCTATCGCCTGGCAACGTTGCTGGCATCGGGCGGCGTGGTCTGGCTCGCCGGGCTGCTGATGAACCGAGGCATGGCCATCGCTCCGGCCTGGCAGATGATATTCGCAGGACTGGGCTTAATATTTATCTTCGCCGCCGTTTGGCATCAGTTCGAACTGCCTCGCCCCGCCGCCGACAAGATTTCAACCGCGCATACCCCGGCTGAGATTTTCCGCGATTTCGCCCTTACGTTCAAAACCTTTTTTGCGAGGCCCAATATTGTAACGGCACTGTCGTTCATGCTCTTCTACCGCCTGCCGGAGGCTTTTCTAGGCAAGATGGTTCAGCCTTTTCTGCTCGACTCCGCGTCAGAGGGCGGACTTGGCCTCAGCGTTCAGCAAGTGGGAGTTGCCAACGGAACCTGCGGGGTGCTCGGTATTGTTCTCGGTGGCATTTTCGGCGGCATAATAATGTCGCGCGCAGGACTGAAGCGGTGTCTTTGGCCAATGGCCCTGGCACTCACTCTGCCCAGCGCGTTCTATTGCTACCTGGCCGCCGTACAGCCCGACAATATGGTTCTTATCTGCACGGGCATAGCCATTGAGCAGTTTGGCTACGGCTTTGGCTTTACGGCCTATATGATGTATCTGATGGAGTTCAGCAAGGGCGGAGAGTTCACCACGTCTCACTATGCCTTCTCTACCGGAATCATGGCCCTGGGACTCATGCTACCCGGCTTGGTAGCCGGACACCTGCAGCTGGCTGTAGGTTATCCTGCATTCTTCGCCATCGTTATGCTGCTCTGCTGCGCAACGTTCGTTGTTACGCACTTGGTGCGCAGAACCTTGTAAGGTTAGAGCAGGTGGGCGTGCAGCCAGTCGGCAACGAGGATTGCGGTCTCTTTCTGCGTATTTGAGAACACATGATTCTCATCGGGAATCAGCTTCAGTTCGCTATTTTTGATTTTTTCGTTATAGCGCTCCGCATAGGTATAAGGCACAATCTGATCGTGCGTGCCCTGAACAATCAGGGTCGGCCCGGTGTAGTTGGCAGCGGTTTCATATATCGGCAGTCTGATTGCGGTTTCAACATAATTTTTGCCTAACTGCAGCGCACCCGCTTCGGGAGAATGAGGCAACTCAATGTAATCTCCCTTAAAATTCCACGGGTCATAGTGAGCGCCCATGGTATTTCCGCGCAGCGCATCGTCGCGTAACACAGCAGCGGGGGCCAACAACACTTCGGTGCTTATTTCCTTTGCACCGAGTTCGCCACTGACCATACTTACTACCACACCACCCTGCGAGTGACCTACAAGGCTGATGCTTTTAACCCACGGTTGCTTCTGTGCCCAAGCGATAACATCTTTAAGGTCTTCGATTTCGTTCAGCACGGTCATGTTCCTGAACTCGCCGTCGCTATGGCCGTGGCCGTTGAAGTCAAATCTTAAAGCAGCCATTCCTTGAGCTACAATATCGTGGGCCAAATCGTTGAGCAGCGGTCGCTGGCAATGGCCACTGAATCCATGGCAAATAATAACCAAGGGGACTTTGCCCGACGTTGACGGGCGTTCAACAATTGTGAAGAGTTTACCTACCGAACCATCAATCATGATGGTGTCGGAAGTTTGAGCATTAGCAGAAAATAATACTGTCATGGCAATAAGAGCGGTTTTCAATAATTTTTTCATAATTTCATAAAAGGAGTGTTACCGTCAGCGACCGATAAGTATCCGCCGTTCTTCGGCAACCGTTATAGGTGATGAGTGTCCGGATAGTAGCACCGTTTCGTCGGGCATGGTTAGTATTGTGTTGACTATCGACTGCTCAAGCAGTGCGCGGTTACCACCGGGAAAATTAGTCAGTCCGGGACCATGTTGATAAAGCAGGTCACCGACAAAAGCAGCATGTTCTTCCGGCGAATAATAAGTCACGGAGCCGGGCGTATGACCCGGAGTATGGATTACTTTAAGGTAAAAGCCTGAATTCGCCTTCAAACGAATGATTTCGCCGTCGTAAAGCTCTTCGTAGTGCGCCACGGTTATCGGCTCATAGTTGCCGCTGAGGTTCAGATATGGGTCCGTCAGATAGCGGTCATCATCCGGGAAAATATAAATAGGTGCAACGAGTTTTTCGCGCAAAAGTTCTGCAGCTCCGATATGGTCAAAATGGCCATGGGTCAGCAAAATCTTCTCTATAGTCCAGCCGTTGCGGCGAATGGTATCGTAAATAACGCCCGCTTGCGCCCCGGGGTCAATCAAAAACCCCGAGCGCGAGTGGGAGTCTATATAGAAATAGCAGTTCTCGGCAAATACACCCTGAACTTGAAGCTCTCTAATCATAGGTCAAAGAATTTTGCATCCGTCGGGGCCGCAGGCGTGAGGCCGTTCGGTGGTTTTCAGTTTTTCTTCTTTTTCGCGCTTAATTAGGCGGTTGAGGGCATCCTTAAAGCCGTCGACACTCATTGCACCGGGTACCGCAAAAGCGCTGCCAAACATGATATACGGTACTCCGTGAACGCCGCGCATAGCTGCTTCGCGTTCATCCAGGCGCACTTCGTCGTCATACTTGTCGATCGAGAGCACGTCGCGCACCTCTTTCTCGTCCAGTCCGGCTTCGCGAGCTTTATCTGTGAGCACATTGTGGTCCGACAGCTCAAGATTCTCAACAAAGTATGCCTTAAACAAGGCTTGGTTGAGCCGTTCAACGGTTTGGCGGTCATATTTCGCCTCGGCCAACTTCATGAGCCGGTGGGCATCGCGGGTATTGGTATAGCGGGTTGTGGCATAGCGGAAGTCAATGCCGAGCTCCTTGCCAAGGTCAGAGATATGCTGGATCTGCTCCTCGGCCTCTTTGAGTGAAAGACGATATTTCATTGCAAAACGCTCGGGAGTTGTGCTAACAACTTCTTTCGGTGCATTCGGGTCAAGCTCAAAAGCCTTGTAGTTGATAGTTACTTCGTTTTTCAAACCGAGTTCTTCAATCGCGCGGTCGAGGCGCGTTTCGCCAATGTAGCAATAGGGGCATGCAAAGTCGCTCCAGATAGTAAGTGTCATCATAAGTATAAATATTCTACTTCAAATAACGCTCACAGGCAACCAATGGTTTGAAAATGATTATGCCATTCGGTAAAAATTTTGTAACTTTGCGATAATTAACAATAACAGCAATGAAGAATAAAATACTTGCGTTTCTCAAGAAACTGAGCCGAAACAACACGCGCGAATGGCTCGCCGAACATAAAAATGAGTATCAACAGATTATGGCCGAACGCGACGATGTTGCGCGCAGCTTCATCAACGCCATATCAACCGTCGATCCGTCTGCTGCCGGAGTGCCTGTTGGTCAGTGCATCTACCGTCTGATGCGCGATACGCGCTTCTCGGAGGACAAAACACCGTATAAAACACATGTCGGCATATTCGTTTGCCCGCCGCTTGGCAAGAAATCGCTGCTTTCGGGCTACTACCTGCACCTCGAACCCGGGGCCTCAATGATTTGCGGCGGAAATTATGAATTGCCTACACCATATTTAACCGCTATACGCAACGACATCCGCGACAACAACGACGAATACCTCTCTATCGTTGAATCGCCCGAGTTCAAGGCATTTTTCCCGGAAGTAGGCGGCAATCCGCTGAAAACCGCACCCAAAGGCTTTGACCGCGACTGGAAATACATTGACTACGTTCGTCCGCGCGACTTCGGAGTCACCATGCCTTTGCCCGATGACTTCTTTGACAGGCCTGACTTTGTTGAAAGACTCATTCCGGCCTTGGCTCAGATTAAGCGACTCAACGATTTCATCAACTTTGCCCTTACCGAGACGGGCCTGCCACTGATGCGCCCCTCGCGCTGAAAGGCCTCGCATCAAATAATTTTGGCGATTTGAAAAAGTTTTTGTAATTTTGTGGGCTGAAAACGAATCAACGCAATCACTAAAATTTCTATGTATAGAACTTCTACTTGCGGCGAGCTCCGCATTATAGCGAACGCCATTAACACCGTTAACATGCGGCTTGCCAAGAGTATGTCGATGAAGGAGCCAATCTTGTCCTCCAATGTGGAGTTCGTCTTGTAGGCATGCATTGTTAATGCTTGACGATTGCAACTGATTGAAATAACAATTATAAGACAATACCCTCTAACTTGTCACAAAAGACTTTTTCGGGGCAGTAATAACTTTAAACAGCAGTAATAACTTTAAACAAAGGAGGTCAAAAACAGACAGAAAACGAAAGGAACGCGAAAGGGATTGAACACTCCTCAGTAGGGTGTAGTTCCACAGGTTAGAAATTCAAATACGCTGCATTAGCAAATGTAGCGCAGTAAACAACCGAAAAAGCGTTTCATTCAGCCATCTTGAAAAGAACAAATAAATTCATATTGAGCTTTTAGCTCTTGTTCTCTTTATTCTGAATACCGCCAAACGTTCAACGACTGAGGACAAGCAGACTGAAAGTTCACGCATATAAGGCGTGGACTATTTTTTGCTTGTTAGTCGTGCAGGTCACTTGGCGGTAACCTAGAATAAAGGCAAGCGGAGAGAATGGTACACGCCTTTTTCATATATTATTCACTTTTAAAGATGAAACAAAGGAAAAGACCTCTTTATGGCTTTGGGTTCAAGACAATCCTGTCACTTTTAGGGGCACTTTTGTCCGTATCGTGTTGCTGTTCCGCCAAGAGCAACTCCAGCATGGACGGTGACACTTGCGAGACTACGCAAAAAACGAGGAAAGTTTTGCCCTCAAAAACAATTATCAAGCACATTGATAAATCCACCGAAGTAAAATTTTATACTATCAACTCTCTATATGAAGACTCTCTGGCAGAGAAACTGTGTGGATTTTGTGTTGTGGACACAAGTAAAGTATTAAGTAGCGAACAAGTTAAAAGATTAAAGCAAATAATCGCAAACGACTCTAACTATATTAGGAAAGACGATGTGGTGAAATTCAGCACTTTTATTCCTGATTATGCTTTCAAATTTATAGACGGAAAAGATTCCGTTGTGCTTTTTCTGGATTTTCACGCTGACATTTGGTCTTTTAGATACAAAAAGAAAGAGTTTATTTCTGATAATGAAAAACCATCTCCAGCATTAAGAAATCTAATTGAAAATATTTTCGGTAAGAAATTAGAGAATCCCCAACCACGAAATACTGTATCCTCTAATAAAATTAATGGTAGCGTCATATTGGCAAATGACACTGAAATAATAGAACGAAAAGACTCAGTGAAAGAAGAAAAACAGGAATCAATTCAGCAGTATGTAAAACTCTCTTCGAAAATCCAAAACATGATAACTGATTCTGACTCTGTTTCTTGCGTTATCCTTGACCCTTTGACTAAAGAAAAAACGGATAATCACTTCTTGGGAAAGTATGCAATTCTTATGCAAAAGTCAATCACTGATAAAGGGGTAAACGATTCGCTAAAACAACTATTACTTGCGGACAAAAGCTTTCCAAAATTTGATTTTGCAAAGAATTGCACATTTCTTCCCGATATTGCATTTGTCTTTTATTGTAATAATGAGACACTTAACGTGCTATTCTCATTCTATTGTGATGAATGCAGAATGATAATTTCCAACAAATTGGAATTTAGTAATGATTGTAGCAATATACGTTCTGAAATAATAACAATTTCAAGAAATGTATTTCCAAAAGACAAGTATTTAAGAACAATAAGTAAATAAGGACAATATGAAAAATTTAATCTTATTATTTGTAATCTTTTGTGTTACAAATGTGGTTTCCGCTCAAACTATGCACACACTCATATTTGTAAATGAGAGTGAACCTAAACGCGAAATAGACAGAACTCAAGATAGCAAAAACATGCAACGCTTTTTCACTGAAATAGCTCGCAACTTAAGTTATGTGAATAATATGCACAACCACACAGGGGCAGAATTCACAACTAGCTACATTGATAGAGAAATAGACAATCTGAATGTCGGAAACAATGATGTAGTCGTCTTTTACTATAGCGGTCATGGAGCAAATCTCCGAAATGACAAATGGCCAACATTAGACCTGTTAGACAAGCCATATTGGTCATCTCGTATTTTGGCTAAGTTGAATGCAAAATGTGAAAAGGCAAAACTTGTGTTGTTTATAACAGACTGCTGTAACTCGTATATAAATAGTGGAATTTCTCCAACCAGCTCCTTTAACCCAATTGATGACAATAATGTTGCCAAACTTTTTACTGGATTTCAGGGCAAGAAGAAAGTGATTGTTACTGCGGCTAAGCCGGGGACTTCTTCCATTAGCGACTTAAGGTATGGTGCCTGGTTTGGGATATCGTTAAGACAAGCCATTAAAGAAAACACCTCCAATGATGTTTCAAATCCAACATGGGAAAAAGTTATGCAAGATGCAAGAAGACTTACACTTAACTATACTCGTGGTGCGTATCAACATGAACCGCAGTGGAGCATAGAACAAAGTGCTGACCCATTTGATGATTAAAGGTTATGAAGAACATGAAAAAACTATATTTTCTGATATTATTTTCCACTCTTCTTTGTTGCAATGCCAGAGCCGATGTTGAAGCGGGAACAATCCATTTTATTGTTTTTGCTGATACAGAAGATTCCAGTATTGGATCATCATGCAATCAAACGCTGAAATATTTGCAAGGAAATATGTTGGTAAAATTACGGCGCTACATAGATGATAAAGATGTAAAATCTTACATCTACGAAGGTAATGATAATTTTACTCGCTCCAAACTCAACACTACATTATCCTCTCTATCAACGTCGTATAATGATGTCATTTTCTTCTATTATACGGGACATGGTTTCAATAATGGGACAAACGACTATCCAACCTTGACACTTGGTAAGGACGGAGAAGACTTGAGTTATAGAAAAAAAGAATTGCTAGATGTTTATAATACATTAAAGCTAAAAAAACACCGCCTACTTATTGTAATTGCAGAAGCATGTAATAAACAGGCCTCAGGGGCAAATATTTTTGATAACTCTCCGTTTGAAGACGATGGCGCAAAATTCCGAAGTTTATTCTCTGCTTCCGGCGACTATATGATAAGTTCGAGCAAGAAGGGGCAGGCTTCATATTCCAAAACCGGAAGCATGGGTATATTTTCCCGCTCCTTCGCTGATGCTATGGATGAGATGATGGCAGGAACGGCAACCACTGCCGTGAGTTGGCCGGCTCTCTTTAGGCTAATATCTCAAAAAACTGTCCAAAAAGCAACCCAATTAAAAGTCACTCAAAATCCTCAATGGATTCAAGGTGCCTACATTGCAGGGTCTTCAACTATATATCAGCCAACAGCAACCACTACGACAACGCCATACACAAGAACTACCACGATTACGCCTTCCATAGGAACAACTACAACTTCAACAGGACATACCCCGGCCAGCCGGTATACGAAACCATGGAACTCACCCTATAAACCCAAAACAATAGGACTATCTTTTGGTTACGTTACGAAACAATGGGCCGCAAGCGAAAACGGCAAGGTTGAAAAAATTGGATACTGGGAAGATAAAAAATCCCTTTCCGGCATCCAAGTCGGTATTAGGATAGAGCCTCAATTTAAATATGGGTTTGCTATAAATACAGGCCTGTTTTATGAGTATTATTTCTCAAATACAGACAATGCCGTTATTTATGATGAGTACGATGACCCCATTAGGTGTAGCGGTCAGTTACATGAACACAACCTGTACTTTCCTATTCACTTAGAATATAGACTCCATTTCAGTAATCATTTTAATGTTTTCTTCTATGGCGGTTTCGGATTTGACTGTGGATTAGGGGGTAGCATCGACCTAAAAGACATTCCGGGATATGAAGATGCAACTTTTGATGATATATACGATGAATCTTGGGCCTGGAAGCGCTTCAACACCTCCGTAGAATATGGGGTGGGACTTCGCTTACATGGTGTGCAAATTCATGCGAGTATGTCAAAGGGTTTGCTTAATATGTCAGACGTAGATGATGTTAAGGTCAAAATGAATAAGAATCTTTCCGTAGGTATTTCTTTTATGTTCTAAGACAAAATAACAAAATATGAAAATTAGAATATTATTACTGTCGTTTGTATGCCTAGTCGCCGAAATTGCATCAGCGAAAACAATTCATCTGCTAATTTTTACAGATGATAATGATCAATCGATTGGTACATCATGTGCCCAGACGCACAAATTTTTCAGTAATACTTTTGTTCCCAATTTGAAACAATATACGGGAATGACAGTAGTTGATAAATATTATTTTGGCAGCCGATTCTCCGTTTCTAATGTTGATAATGCAATCTCAGGGTTAAGCAGTACGACAAGCGACGTAATAATATTCTACTATGCCGGGCATGGCTATAACAGAGGTTATAATGACTATCCAACAATGACGTTAGGGGTTAGCGGAACTCCAATCGCCCAAAGGAGCAAAGATTTATTGGACGTATATAATTCTCTTAAGAAAAAGCCCCATCAATTGCTTTTATGTGTAGCTGAAGCTTGTAATGCCGTTCATGGTGTCAGGGGGAACGCCGACAATATGATTACGTCGTTCCCTTCCCATGTATTTAGTGCCGACCACGTCAAAGAACTATTTAATGCCACAGGTGACTATATAGTTTCCAGCAGTATTAAAGGGCAAAAGTCCTATTCTTCAGAAGGAAGCCCTGGTATGTTCACTTGTGGATTTCGAGAAGCCTTTAATGAAGTTGTCGAAAAAAGCAACGCAGGTGTCGCGACTTGGAATAATGTGTTTACAAAAACTGTTGCGAATACTGAACATATTGCATTAGAAAGCGGATATACACAGCAACCACAATGGATAAGAGGTGCTTATGTAAAGGATGAGCTTAAAATAAACAGTGTCGAAGTGGCAGGCTTGGACGCAAATAGTAATACCATTGGTTCGTATGGCGGAACTGTTTATGCCTCTGATATAGCTCGAATCTCATTCCGGATAAACTACTTCTCCTCTAAATCGGTTAAGCTAACCTATAAATTGTCTAATTCAGAAAGGACATTTAAAAATGATGAATCCCCCTCCGGTTATACGTGGTCAATAGATCTCCCTGCAAGCAGCAATAATACTTACTCCCATAATTGGGGATGGTCTTCAATCGGAAACTATAAACCGGGCAATTATACTTACGAGATATTTTATAATGGGAAGTCTTTATACAAGAAAAACTTTGTATTATATAAGAAGCCGGGAGAAACAAGTTACCTGACAGTAGATAACAAGACAGCTGTATCATCGAATTTCTCAAGTAGCGGAGGCGACGTAACCTACTCAGTCCGGACAGACGGAGACTCCTATAGAATAGAATTATTACCAAGCTGGTGCAATGTTACATCTAAGACTGCCAGTTCATTTACTATTCGATTTGATTCAAATACATCTACTTCTTCACGATCTGATTGGTTCAAAGTCCAATCTGGTGATAAGACTGTTAGAATAGATGTAGCCCAAAGTGGAAACACAAATACAGTCAGCGCCTCATTTGAGAATGTATGGGTAGAACACAATGTTATCCAATATGTTGGTCTATCAGCGGTAAAAGGCATGAAGATTCATGCGAAATTTAATGTGAATAATCTGAGGAATCAACAAGGGCACATACAGGCATATTTTGCTTTCCAAAACGGGAATAAGTTATATGATTATAACGGGCAATACAGAGCACCGGACGGACAAGTTTCCGTATCTGGCAGTTTTACCCCAAATTATGTTAATTGTATATTTAATGATTACGTTTTATTTATGCCGTATTCGGAATTGCATTGTGGAGGAGGAACAAGTTATTTAAGATTCCATTTGGAAATATTCGAAAATTCAAGAGGTTCCTGGCGGTCAATAACATCGTCAAGTTATGTTAATTTTACTTATACAGGATTTTGAATTATGATTACCAACCGCCAACTCAAATAATTTTGGCGATTTGAAAAAGTTTTTGTAATTTTGTGGGCTGAAAACGAATCAACGCAATCACTAAAATTTCTATGTATAGAACTTCTACTTGCGGCGAGCTCCGCATTGAAAATGTTGGTCAGGAAGTAACTTTGGCCGGATGGGTGCAACGCATCCGAAAAATGGGCGGCATGACCTTTGTTGACCTCCGCGACCGCTATGGTCTGACTCAGGTTGTATTCAACGTTGAAAACGATGCGGCCCTCTGTGAAGCCGCAAATCACCTTGGCCGCGAATATGTTATTCAGGTTACCGGCCGAGTTGCCGAACGCACGGCCAAGAACCCCAACCTCCCTACCGGCGACATAGAAATTATTGCCACTTCACTCAAAGAACTTAACCCCTCGCTGACTCCCCCCTTCACCATCGAAGAGGAAAGCGACGGCGGCGACGACCTGCGCATGCGCTATCGTTATCTCGACCTGCGTCGTCCCAATGTTCGCGCCAACCTTGAGCTGCGCCACCGCATGACCATGGCCGTCCGCTCCTACCTTGACTCCAAAGGTTTCCTCGAAATAGAAACCCCCATGCTCGTAGGCTCAACCCCCGAAGGCGCCCGCGACTTCGTAGTGCCTTCTCGCATGAACCCCGGTCAGTTCTACGCCCTGCCCCAGTCGCCCCAGACTCTGAAACAGCTTCTGATGGTGAGCGGCATGGACCGTTACTTCCAAATCGTTAAGTGTTTCCGCGACGAAGACCTTCGCGCCGACCGTCAGCCGGAATTCACCCAGATTGACTGCGAAATGAGCTTCGTTGAACAGGAAGACGTTATCAGCCTCTTTGAGGGCATGGCCAAATATCTGTTTAAAGAAATCCGTGGCGTTGAGCTCACCGAGCCGTTCCCCCGCATGAGCTGGGCCGACGCTATGAAATACTATGGTTCCGACAAGCCCGACACTCGCTTCGACATGAAGTTCGTTGAACTCGACGGAATCCTCAAAGGCCACGGCTTCAGCGTTTTCGACAACGCAGCATACATCGGCGGCATCTGCGCAAAGGGCGCCGCACACTATACCCGCAAACAGCTTGACGCTCTCACCGATTATGTTAAGCGCCCTCAAATCGGCGCCAAAGGCATGGTTTATGCCCGCGTTGAGGCCGACGGCAACGTCAAATCTTCGGTCGACAAGTTCTACACTCAGGAAACCCTTCAGGAAATGGCAAAAGCCATGAATGCCGAACCCGGTGACCTGATCCTCATTCTGTCGGGCGATGACGTTCAGAAAACCCGCAAGCAGCTCTGCGAACTCCGCCTTGAAATGGGCCGTCAGTTGGGGCTGCGCGACAAAAATAAGTTCTCCTGCCTTTGGGTTGTCGACTTCCCCATGTTTGAATGGAGCGACGAGGAACAGCGCCTCATGGCCATGCACCACCCCTTCACCCACCCCAAAGACGAAGATATTCCCCTGCTCGATACCGACCCCGCCGCAGTGCGCGCCGATGCCTACGACATGGTTATCAACGGCGTTGAAGTCGGCGGTGGCTCAATCCGTATCCACGACTCGGCTCTGCAAGCCAAGATGTTTGAAATCCTCGGCTTTACTCCCGAAAAAGCTCAGGAGCAGTTTGGCTTCCTGATGAACGCCTTTAAATACGGTGCTCCCCCTCACGGTGGTCTGGCCTACGGTCTCGACCGCTGGGTAAGCCTCTTTGCCGGCCTCGACAGCATCCGCGACTGCATCGCCTTCCCCAAAAACAACTCGGGACGCGACGTAATGCTCGACGCCCCCGCAGCTCTCGACCAGAAACAGCTCGACGAACTTAACCTTGCGCTGAACCTCCCCGCCGCCGAATGACCCTGCCGACCATAGGACAAATCATCAGCGCCATCGAACAGGCCGCTCCCCGCTCTGCTCAGGAGCAGTGGGATAATTCAGGCCTGCTTGTTGGTTCGGCCGCAACCCCTTGCAAAGGCATTATGCTCTGCCTCGACGTAACCCCCGCGGTTATCAGTCAGGCCATAGAAAAAGGGTGTAATCTCGTCATTAGCCACCACCCCCTGATTTTCAAAAGCATAAAAGTGGTTAACGACACCACCCTCCAGGGACGTGCACTTATCGACGCTATACGCAGCGACATTGCCGTTTACTGCGCCCACACGTCGCTCGACAATGCCCCGGCCCCCTACGGCGTCAGCTGCGAAATGGCCCGGATGCTCGATGCACAGATTACCTCAACGCTGAGCGAAACCGGCACCGGAGTCATTGCAAAACTCCCGTCGCCTACGACTCCGCAGGCCTTTACCGAGCTCTGCAAGGCAGCCTTCACAGCCGCCGGCGTGCGCCATACCCCCTACCCTTCGGCAGCGATTCAAACCGTCGCCCTTGGCAGCGGTGCATGTGGCTTCCTGATTCCGGATGCCATTGCCGCCGGGGCAGAGGCGATTGTTACTTCCGACGTGCGCTATCATGACTTCCTCGACTTCGCCGACCGCATTTTTATTGTCGATTTAACCCATTTCGACACCGAAAAATGCACAAAGGAGATTTTTAAGCGCATTATTTCGCAAAAATTTCCTAACTTTGCACCGGTCTTTTGCGCCGACGAAACCAATCCTATAGAATTTACGTAAGTTATCACCATAATAACAGATGGCAACAACAAAAACCGAACAGCCCATGAGCACAGAAGAGCGCCTCGTAGCCCTCTATAAGCTCCAGACCATTCTTTCTGAAATCGACCGTATCCGCACCATCCGCGGCGAACTCCCCATGGAAGTTAAAGACCTCGAAGACCATATCGAGGGCCTTAACACCCGCCTGGCAAACATCAAAGCCGAAATCGACTCGACCAAGAAAGCAACCGCCGACGAAAACAACAAAATCGCCGACTCAAAAGCCAAAATCGAAAAATACGACGAACAGATCAAAACCGTTCGCAACAACAAGGAATACGACATCCTCTCCAAAGAAATCGAATTCCAGCAGCTCGAAATTCAGCTCGGCGAAAAGCGTCTCGGCGAATACGCCCGCATTCTCGACGCCAAGAAGCGCGACGTTGAGGTGACCAAAGAACTGATTGCCGACGCAAACCACGTTCTCGCAACCAAAAAAGCCGAACTCGAAGAAATCGTTTCCGAAACCAAAAACGAAGAAGAAACGCTCCGCGAAGAAGCCAAAAACGTTGAAGACAACTTCGACGACGAACGCCTCAAAAACGCATTTAAACGCATTCGCAAAAACGCCCGCAACGGCCTCGGCATCGTAACCATCCAGCGCGACGCTTGCGGCGGCTGCTTCAACCGCATCCCCCCGCAGCGCCAGGCCGAAATCCGTATGCACAAAAAAGTTATCGTTTGCGAATACTGCGGCCGCATTCTCATCGACCCCGCTCTCACCGAAGAAGCGAAATAATCCAACCCAGAACTTCATCAACACTAACTCTTTAACTTTCAACTGTAAATATGACCCTTCTGCAGCAGAAACTTGCCCGATACGACGAGCCACAAAAGGCCAAAGCCGCCGGAATCTATCCTTATTTCCGAGCCATTGACTCAGAGCAAGACCCTGAAGTGACAATCAACGGCCGTCCGGTTCTCATGTTCGGTTCAAACTGCTATACCGGACTGGTCAATGACCCCCGTATCAAAGAGGCTGCTATCGAAGCCATAAAAAAATACGGCACCGGTTGCGCCGGCTCTCCGTTCCTCAACGGCACCCTCGACCTGCATAAGAAACTTGAGGCACGTCTGGCCGAATACATCGGCAAAGAAGATGTTATGATCTACTCTACCGGCTTCGGTGTCAACCTCGGCGTTGTCAGCACTCTCACCGGCCGCGAGGACTACATCCTCTGGGACGAACAAGACCACGCTTCCATCATCGAAGGCCGCCGCTTGAGCTTCAGCCAGAGCCTGAAGTATAAGCACAACGACATGGCTTCGCTCGAACAACAGTTGAAAAAATGTGACCCCGACAAGGTTAAACTCATCGTTACCGACGGCGTATTCTCGATGGAAGGCGACGTTGCCAACCTTCCTGAAATCGTGCGCCTCGCCAAGCAATACAATGCTTCGGTAATGGTTGACGAAGCCCACTCGATCGGTGTGTTCGGTCGCGGCGGACGCGGCACTGCCGACCACTTCGGTGTGACCAAAGACATCGACCTGATTATGGGTACATTCTCCAAGTCGTTTGCCTCGCTCGGCGGTTTCATAGCCACCAACAAGGAAATCACCAACTTCCTGCGCCACCACTCCCGCTCCTATATCTTCACCGCCTCGATTACTCCGGCCAGCACCGCTGCCGCCCTCAAAGCCATCGACATTATGGAGCAGGAACCCGAACGCCAGCAGAACCTCTGGGACCTCACCGACTTCGCGCTCGAAGGTTTCCGCAACATGGGCGCCGAAATCGGCAACACCTC
>CAZKPP010000022.1:0-26154 GCA_964554665.1 uncultured Bacteroides sp. | reverse complement strand
GGCCTTTGCCCTGCGATTCTACCAGGCGGCCGAGAACATGGAGCGACGAGCCGGTAGTGATGGCCTTGAGGTCGGCCTCGGAGAACTTGGCCATGTCGAAAACAATCTGGATATTGCGGATTGTAGAGCCGTCGTTGAGGGCTACGAACTGAACGTGTTTGTTGCCGCGGCGGGTGCGAACCCAGCCCATAACACTGACTTCTTGGCCAATGAGGGCGGGATTGAAAATATCGTTAATTTTAATGCGCTGCATATAATGATTGGTTTTTTAGCAATTCTTTTTTAAGGTGTGGTGTCCTCCCCTTTTTGCGGGGAGGACAATGGAGGTTAGTCGAAAGAGCCCATCTTCAGGAAGTTGACTTCTTCCTGAGTGAGGTAGCGCCAGCGGCCGCGGGGCAGGTTCTTTTTGGTGAGGCCTGCGAAGTAAACGCGGTCGAGCTTGGTTACGTGGTAGCCGAGGCTTTCGAAGATGCGGCGCACAATGCGGTTGCGGCCCGAGTGGATTTCGATGCCGGCCTGGTTGCGGTCGGTTTCGGTGGCGTAGGAAATGGCGTCGGCGTGGATGGGACCGTCTTCGAGTTCAATGCCGTCGGCTATGCGCTGCATGTCGTCTTCCTCGATGTCTTTGTCGGTCCATACGTGATAGATTTTTTTCTTCACATATTGCGGGTGGGTCAGCTTGGACGCCAGGTCGCCGTCGTTGGTGAGCAGCAGAACGCCGGTGGTGTTGCGGTCGAGGCGCCCTACGGGGTAGATGCGTTCTTCGCAGGCGTTCTTAACGAGGTCCATAACTGTCAGGCGGCCGTTGGGGTCGTCGGCGGTGGTTACGCAATCTTTGGGCTTGTTGAGCAGCACGTAGCATTTGCGTTCGGTGGTTACCACCTTGTCGTTATACTCAACAACGTCTTTGGGCGTGATTTTGGTGCCGAGTTCGGTTACCACCTGGCCGTTGACCTTGATTTCACCCTTTTGGATGAATTCGTCGGCTTCGCGGCGCGAGCAGATGCCGGAGTTGGCTATGAATTTGTTCAGACGGATTTCGGAGTTGGGATCTACTTCGGGTTCTTCATAGAACACGCGTTTTGGGCGGGGGGTAAAGCTCTTGCCGGGGCGGGGCGCCTGCTGGCGCGGACCCTGGGGCTTGTTGTAGCGGTTGCCGTTATTGTTGTTATTGCGGGGCTTGAAGCCGTTCTGGCGATAGCCGCCTTGCTGCTGGTCGCGGTTGCCGTAGTTGTTGTTGCGCGGGCGCGGCTGGTAGCCACCCTGACGCTCGTAGCCGCCCTGGGGCTGATAGCCGCCTTGCTGCTGGTCACGGTCGCGGTTGTTGTAGCCGTTATTGGGGTTATAGCGCGGGCGATAGCTGCTTTCCTGGCCTTCGCTGCGGTCGTAGTTAGGGCGCTGATAGCCACTTTGGGGGCGTTGATAGCCGTTGTTGTAGTTGTTATTGTTATAACCGTTGTTATAGTTATTGCGCGGGCGCGGCTGGTAGCCGCCGTCCTGCTGCTGATAGTCTCTGCGCTGGTAGCCACCCTGCTGGTCGCGGTTGCCGTAGTTGCCGCCGTTGTAGCGCGGACGCGGGTTGTAGGGTCGCTGCTGGTGGCTGTAGGAGCTACCGTTGTTAGATTCTGAATCGGGGCCGTAAGAAACTTTTTCAAAACGTGAGTCGGCGGATGATGGCCCACCGGCGTTGGTTGAGCCGATGCGCGGGCGTTTCGGACGCTTGTATTCGCCATTAGAACTGTTGTCCATGATGATTTGTTGGCTTAGAAGTTTTTATGAAGTTATGAGTTTCCCGACCTCGCGCCGGGAAGATTAAGATTTTGTCACCGCAAAGTTAAACAAAATTTCGTTACCTTGCAATAGGTCAACAATTTTTTGCGTAGCTTGGTTCAAATATTGCGGGGCGGTCTGGAATCTCTCCGGCCGCCCCGTCTGAAAACTGTTGGTTCGGAATTATTCGGTTACGCCGGCGATTTTTTTGAATTCGTCGAGCGAAACGGTCTTGTCGTCAATGGTGGCCGCGTTGCCGATGGCTTCAAAGAGGTTTGCGTTGGCTACCTGCTGGGCAATGTAGCGGCGGTTGTTTTCGTCTTTGAGCAGGCTTTCGGCGTAGTTTTTGAGAATGGCTTCGTCGAGGTTGGCCATGCCATACTGGGCGAACTGGCGGGCGGCTGCATGGGTGGCGTAGGCCATGAGGTTTTCTTCGGTAACCTTAACGCCGAGTTTTTCGGCAATGCGGCCCGAAAGAATTTCCCATTTCATGTGGGGTTCGCCTTTGGCAAATTCTTCGTCGATGTTTTCGGCGTTGAGGGCTTCGGGATTGCGGCGGATGAGCCATTTTTTCAGGAATTCAACCGGCAGTTCGAAGTTGCCGAAGTCTTTCATAAGAGTTTCGGTAGTGGTCTTTTCAAAGAGCTGGGCCGAGTTGGGAAGAAGCTGTGCGGCGATGCTCTTTTTCAGGGCTTCGTTATATTGTTCTTCGGTGGTGCACTCGGGGCCAAATGCCATTTTGAAGAATTCTTCGTTGTGTTCGGCGGGTTTGAGGCCGGTGATTTCGGTGATTTTCAGCTCAAAGTCGCCCTGAAGGTTGGCGGCTTCGTTGCGGTCAACCGAAAGCATGGCGGCGAGCTCGGCGGTGTTGCCGTCGGCTGCGGTGTAGGGGTTGTAAACAATGGTATCGCCCGGTTTTGCACCTTCAAACTTGTCGGCCTGTTCTTTGTTTTTGAAAGTCCAGGGAGCAACAATTACGTCGGCCTTTTCAACATAGCCTTCTTCTTTACCGAGTTCCTTGATAGAACCTTTGATGAGGGCGCGGTCGGCGTAGACTTCTACGAGCTGCTGGGTGCCGAAGCGGCCGCTGAGGGCTTTGTCTTCGTTTTCAATCATTTCGGGGGTCACCTCGATGCGATAGTAGGGGAGGTGCATGTCCTTGTTGATTTCAACGTTGATTTCGGGAGCGAAACCGAGTTCGTATTCGAAGTTGTAGTCGGTTTGCTTGTCGAGGTCGAGTTCGGTAACGTTAACGGGGAGGGGTTCGCCGAGAATATCGAGTTTATTTTCCTGCAGATAGTCAACAACTGCCTTGTAGACTTCCTGGTTGATAACGTCGGATGTTGCCTGTTTGCGGAAACGTTTTTCAACGATGCTCATGGGCACGGTGCCTTTGCGGAAGCCGGGGATATTGGCGTCTTTGCGGATTTTTTTGAGCTGGTCGGTTACTTTGTCTTTGTAGTCGTTTTCAACAACGCTTACAGTCAGTTTGCCTGTGGTGGCGTTGATTTTGTCGAGTGTAACGTTCATTTCGTTTATTTCTTGAGTTGATAATTTTGCAGTTATGAGCGTACAAAGTTACGAAATCCCGCCCAAATAGCCAAAAAATTTATAATTATTAACTAATATACGATATTCATATATCTCCAGTTTATAAGTTGATGTTGTGTCTGTATGAGGGTTAGGGTATGGAATTTTTGATATATAGTCGTTAAGTAATTGATGGATAATAGGTTATTGCCCCCCCCACCACCGGTTTTGTTTGTTGGATTGTTTGTGTATGCGTCTGATATGCTGTTTGACTTTGCTTGCCACAGTGCAATTATCGAACTAATGATTCTGTATCCTCGGTTACCCAGTGTTTGGATAATAACTGATGTGAATAAACTAAATACCACTAATACTAAGAAGATGAGCAGTGGTGTTTTAAAACTGTAAAAGAAGTCGTGAAACAAATAGGCATAAAAGTAGCTGTGGATCATCCACATAGTCATTGAGTATGTTCCCAGTAGCTTAAGACAACGGTTTATGACATTTGGTAATTTTAAGCAGAGTGTAATGACAATAAATGCAAAAACGTAAGCGCAACCAATGATAGAAGTATGAATCATACACTTCAAGACGATTAATGCTATGAGCATAATTGGAGCAACATATTTCGCAAATCGATGTGTAGAACTCCATGCAGCTATTTTACTCAATATGCCTGTACGTTCAGAGTATATGCCTAAGAGGAAGGAAAATGACAAAGCTATGTATTCCAATGCAATATAAAAGATTCGGTAATGATTAAGGAAATCAACATGGTGAGAAATCCACCATGAAACGCAGATTGCAATAGGGAACCAAATACCCAAAACAATCCATATGTTTTTGCCCTCTATTGATTGAATTATTGGTTTAGCAGACAATGCTAAAAGCACATAAGGCGCGAGGAACCACATCGCCGTATTATACGATGGATCTATTCCCGTTATGTTACCCAAGAATGTTATGAAACTCTTGGGATATTCAAGGGGTTTGACTAAATGACCAATTGGTACAAATACCAGGAGTGTGCACCAAAAAATGAAGAATAGGTGGAAAATGCGGCCAAATCGGTTAGTATCTCCACCAGGCCTATTATTAACAACAGACATGCCATAGCCGCTTAAAAATAAGAGAATCGCTACGGGCGACATTGCTGAGTCAATCCATGTCGCAAAAGGTATACCTTCTACCGGTGGCAACAAGCAATACAATTGGGCTACTAGTGTAGAGTCGGTAAATAAATGGTGCCACAGCATCATGAGAATTGCTATCCCTTTAATTTGAGTTGTTTGTTCTTTGGTCATGGAGTCTGATATTGCACATTTGTATGTAGTTAAAACGAGTTTTTATAGCTTATAAAATTCTTTGAACCAGGCAACAGTACGGTCTATGCCGGTTTGGAGAGGTGTGTTGGGTTTGAAGCCGGTGGCTTCGCCGAGGGCAGATGAGTCAGCGTAAGTTTGGTAAACATCGCCCGGCTGCATGGGTAGGAAGTTTTTTTTTGCTTCGCGTCCAATTGCTTTTTCTATACAAGCAATATAGTCCATCAGGCGAGTGGGCTGCTGGTTGCCGATGTTATAGATGCGATATGGTGCGGGAGATGTTGCCGGGTCAGGATTGGTTTCGTCCCAGTCGGGATTGCCCTGCGGAATCACGTCCAGAATACGAACAATGCCCTCAACGATGTCATCAATATATGTAAAATCTCGTAGCATATCGCCGTTATTGAATACCTTAATTGCTCGGTTGTGGAGTATGGCATCAATGAAAAGGAATGGTGACATATCAGGACGTCCCCATGGGCCGTAGACTGTAAAGAAGCGCAAGCCGGTGGTCGGGAGGTTATAGAGTTTGGAATATGCGTGCGCCATCAATTCATTGCTTTTTTTGGTTGCTGCATAGAGGCTCACGGGGTGCGCTATGCTATCTTGTTCCGAGAACGGCACTTTGCCATTCAGACCGTATACACTGGAAGATGAGGCGAAAACTAAGTGTTTAACATCGTTGTGTCTACATCCTTCGAGGATGTTGATGAAACCGTCGATATTGCTTTCTATGTAGGCTTGAGGGTTAGTGATGGAGTAACGAACGCCGGCCTGAGCTCCGAGATTAACCACTGCATCAAAGCATCCGTTTGCGAAAAGCATTTGCAATGCCTGCGTATCTTCCATGTTCATACGAATGAACTCAAACTGCCCATATACCGAAGATTTGGCATATTTATACCAAGCAACATCCTGCTTTGCTATGCCAAGTATGGATAATCTGCCATACTTTAGTTCCGGGTCATAATAATTATTAATGTTATCGAGACCGACAACTTTGTCGCCTCTATCCAATAATCGTTTGCTAACAGCGGAGCCTATAAAACCAGCGGCCCCTGTAACAAGAATTTTCATAAGTTATTTTTATTACTCTGCCGGAGCGTTCTTGTTGATAGAAGGCCCCTGTCTCTTGGTTGATGAAATATTGCCGAACCGTTATCGCTGCCAGCAGTGCGCCATGCTCCGGTATTGCGTTGCCGGGAATGGTAATATTGACTGCAATATGATGGATTCCGAAATTTTATTTGTTTAAGTTTATTTGTTTAAGAGTGTATTAAATAAGTCGATGACCGCAGCCACCGTCTTGTCTCTGTCAAAGAGAGTTCCTCGGAAATATGCTTGTTTGGCATATAGCTTCAACTTCTCTCTATCGCATACTAAATCCATTACGGCCGCAGTTAGGGCCTCCTCGTCGTTAGGTGTAATTATGCCGTATTCGCCGTTACTACCAAGAAGCTCTTCCATTCCTGAGCAAAATGTAGTTACCACGGGGGTGCCGACTATGAGTGATTCGGTAACCGCGGTGCTGAAGCCTTCGTGTAAGGATGAACAAACAAACAAGTCAGCAGCAGCTACGTACTTATATGGGTTTTCGACAAAGCCGTGAATTGACACCATGCTCTCAATGCCGAGTGATGATATTATTTTTCGATAATCAGCTTCCAAAGTCCCTTTGCCCAGTAAGTGCAAGTGTACTTTGATGCCGGCATCGGCTATTCTCCGTGTGATTCGTAGCAGCCGATCGAAAGCTTTAACCTTGGCAAAGCGCCCTACGGAGATGATGTTTAGCACATCAGGTTTGAATAATTTCGTATCTCCAACCGGTTCATTTGCCCTATTTCGAATAACGTCAGTTTCAATAGTGTTATAGATGGTTTGGCTCTTGTCGGCAAGATATGGAAGCAGAGTAATTGTTGATTGGCGAGCCGACTCGGCAACAAATATAGTGCGGTCATAGCTTTGCATAGCTTCGTCGAATTCTTTCTTATTCCTAAACAACCTCGATAGTTGTCCGTCGGTCTCGAACTCATTGTGAATCCAATTCACCAGTTTCGCGCTGCCTCCTTTCGCTCCGGCTGCAATTCTCATCGTAGGAGAGTGGAGAAATGACACAATGATGTCATAGTCATTAGGATTGCCAACTAACTTTCGAAATAAAAACCGGGGCGTAAATAATTTGAACAAATGAACATTTCCGCGAAATACCCTTTTGAATATCCATCGATATTTGATATGATTCAAATCAGAGGGTAAATCTCCCTTAAAAATTGAAATTAATTCGATGTCGAACATACTCTGGGGCAGAGAACGCAATAAATTGATTAAAACGCGTTCTGCTCCGCCTCCCATAGTTGTGGGAATGAGAAATAAGATTTTAGGTGGTTTCATAAAGTGCTTAATTCCGGCAAGTTGCAAAGGGATTACTTATCTCTGTTATTTGAACTTCCGTTTTCGTAAATAAACATACATGCTTTTGGGTAGCACACATTTTAAAGTATCCAAAAGTGGATATTTTAATGCGCTAATTGGCAGGTTGAAGCGTTGCCACCAAAATAGCTCTTTTTTGATATGGTCAATGCGAAACTTCAGTTTTCGGCGACGTACCGACGACGGAGATTCGTAGTAATCAAATAATATTTCAGTGAGATTTGCACCTCGATATCCTTTATAATATAGTTTGCTCCATAAATCATAATCCTGCCCGCGCCTGTTCAAAGAATTAGTGGAATAATTACCGACATCGGTAAGCGCTGCTTTACGAATCATTACTGTTGGGTGAGCAAAAGCATGAGAAGTAAATACGTCCATTGTTGTAGGTTCGGCCTTACCACTTGAATGCCCCCAAATCCCATTATCATCAAAGAAATTCATGCCGCAACCTACAAATGCGAACTCCGGGTGTTCGAGCAAGAAAGTTATCTGCCTGCTGAATCTGTCCGGGTGAGAAACGTCGTCATCATCCATCCGAGCGATAAATTCTCCGCTTGCAGTTTCAATGCATTTGTTTAGCACTATGTTCAGACCTGAATTAACCTGGTTCTTTATTAGTCGTATGCGATTGTCTGTCTTCATAAGGCGTTCAACAATCTCTACGGTGTTATCGACTGAACAGTCGTCACACACCAAGATCTCAAAATTCTGATAAGTTTGATTTAGAATGGAGTTAATTGCACGTTCAATCCATTTGCTACCGTTATAAGTACCCATGGCAACGGATACCAACGGCTGTTCAGGTCTTGTAGTTGAATGAATACAATGCAGGTTGTCTGTCATAATATATTGTTTCGTAAATAATGACCGGATGGTGTTAGTTAAGCATCTCCACTATCTGTCCGCCGCTCTTTAACTTGTCAAGGTTTATCTCTATGTGGGCAGCAAGACAATCCTTTATGCAGATGCGTAGCCATCTACGCTTTGAACCGCGTATGCTCACCACGTAACCGTCAATTGTTGTGCCGTTTTGGGTGATTCGGACTCGTTTGCCGACTGTTTGGTTGAGTGTCTTGTCGTCAGGAGAGAAGAAGCGCACCTCGGCGTTGCTGCTCACTGCAGCGATGAAGCTATTCATCTCATCGTCGGATATAATGACCGGCTCGAGATATTTTCGCCCTTTTAGAAACATGAGTTCGAAGCCCAGACGCTTACTGGCCAGCGTCCGTATATTGGTGAGACTATCCCTTACGAAAAACATTCCGGTGATGGCTGGTTTGCGGTGAAGAATCTGCTTGTCGCGGACTGTAGAGATACATTCTTTCATCGGCATGAAGAACTCGCAGAAAAGATTTTTTGCAATTTCATAGCCAAATTTCAACTCTGTGCGCTTGCATTTGGTGCCATACGACTCACCCGGGTGGACTTTTTGCTGAAGAGAGCGCATCAGCACCCAGCATAGTTCTTCCCGGGCGGACTTAATCTTTAATTCATTGACATGATGCAGGGGCATAAATTTCAGATTCTCTTTCATCTGGGCAAAATCTCTCTATCCTCCTTGTAAGGGCTGGATGCTAACACACAAGGAGTTACGGCATGGTGCCGAAAAAGTTCGGCCTAAACTGTTACACTGCAAAAACTGCAATTTGAGTTGCACTTCGCTTTTGATTATTCGCTGCAAATATACGCAATAAATTCGGGGATTCCTATACCGGAAAGGAAAAGAACGTTAATAATAAACACTTAATAAGCACTTAAGCTACCCGTGAAGATAGCAAAGGGCTCAGTTGAACTTTTGGGAGTTAAAAAATGTTATTACGGTGATATGAATAGGATAATTATGAAAGTTGCGGTGATTGCTGCTCTGGGAGCTGCTGCCGCGTTGACCTCTTGTGACGGTAAGGCCTCGCTGGCCAAGAAAATCGAAGGCGAATGGTCGGGCGCTCCGATGCGCGTTGACCGCAAGCTGGCCGATGAAATGACTATGACGCCGACTTTCAGGTTTGAGCGTCAGGGTTCTGCTACCGGTGGCGAGCTGACAATGTTGGCTCAGGTGTCGGTCATGATGCCTGTGAACGCGCCGATTGATTCAGCCGGAACTTCGGCCGTTTCGGCAACTGCTGCCGGACTGGCTACGGTGCGCGGAACCTGGCGTGCAACCGACGATGACGATATAGATTTGTCGTTTGATATGTCGACCGTTGATATTACCATGGACCCCGACGTTGAGTTCGAGCTGGCAAATATTTGGGCTTCGGCCGACGTGCCCACAACCCGCACGGTTTCAGAGCCTGTTCGCCGCGCATTCGTCAAGCAGATGACCGACGGCTTTAAGGCCACGCTGAGCAAGCTCGACGATATCGACGACATTCGCTTTCAGCAGCCTGAAAATCAAATGACCTGCGAGTTCTTAAAGGGCAAGCAGATTCTTCACCGGAACTGACCGGTCGACGGACGCTTGCGTGCCGGATCGCACGTTAAGCCGATACCCAACTTTTTGAATATTTTGCGATCCACTTCGCCGAGCATTACGGTGGAGTGGATTTGGCAGCCGCGGAGCTCGGGCAATTTTTCGAGTGCGCGGCTGCAGTTTTTGTCGGTGGTTGACAAAACGGAGAGCGCCACGAGCACTTCGTCGGTGTGCAGCCGCGGGTTCTTGGAGCGGAGAAAGTCGGTTTTGGTGTGTTGAATCGGCTCAATCATTTCCTGCGGAATGAGCTTCACCGAGTGGTCTATGCCCGCCAGGTGTTTGGTAGCGTTCAATATCAGTGCTGCCGAGCATCCTAAAAGGGCGGAGGTTTCGGCGGTGATGATGGTTCCGTCGGCAAGTTCTATGGCTGACGAAGCGGCGCCGCTGAGTTCGGCACGCTCGCGGGCGGCAACAGTGGTGCGGCGATATGAGGTGTCGATTTTTGCCTGCTTGAAGAGCAGCGAAATTTTGTTGACCTCGCCTTCGTTGCCTTCGCCGAGGGCCATGCGGTTGAGGGCCTCGTAGTGGCGGCGGATGATTTCCTGGCGCGATGCCTCCTGACACACCTCGTCGTCTTCAATGCAGAAGCCAACCATGTTTACGCCCATGTCGGTGGGCGATTTATAGGGGTTCTCGCCATATATGCCCTCAAAAAGAGCGTTCAACACCGGAAAGATTTCTATGTCGCGGTTGTAGTTGATTGCCGTTTTGCCATAGGCCTCCAGGTGGAACGGGTCAATCATGTTAACGTCGTTGAGGTCGGCGGTGGCAGCCTCGTAGGCTATGTTTACGGGGTGTTTCAGAGGCAGGCTCCAAACCGGGAAGGTTTCAAATTTTGCGTAGCCGGCCTGTTTGCCACGTTTGTGCTCGTTATAGAGCTGGCTCAGACATACGGCCATTTTGCCGCTGCCCGGGCCGGGTGCGGTTACGATTACCAGCGGGCGCTCGGTTTCGATGTAGTCGTTTTTGCCGAAGCCTTCGTCGGAGTCAATAAGGTCTACGTTGGTCGGATAGCCTTCGATGGTGTAGTGATAATAGGTGCGGATTCCGAGGCGTTCGAGTTTGGCGCGGAATGCGTCGGCCGAGGCCTGGCCGTTGTAGTGGGTAATGCAAACGGAGCCAACCTTGAACCCGCGGCCCTCAAAAGCGTCGCGCAGGCGCAGAACATCCATGTCGTAGGTAATGCCCAGGTCCTGGCGCACCTTGTTTTTCTCAATGTCAACGGCAGAGATTACAATAACGATTTCGGCTTTGTCGGTGAGCTGACTGAGCATGCGCAGTTTGCTGTCGGGTTCGAAGCCCGGAAGCACGCGCGATGCGTGATAGTCATCGAAGAGTTTGCCGCCTAACTCCAGGTAGAGTTTGTTGCCGAATTGAGCTATACGCTCCTTAATGTGTTCTGACTGAATTTTGCAGTACTTTTCGTTATTGAACCCTTTTTTCATTGTATTGAGGTTTTTTTCTTTTCGGTTTTCACTTTCATTATGTCGAAGCCCTTGCCGTAAACGCCGTTTACGTTGCCCTGGGTTACAAGAGCTTCGGGGTCGATGGTCTTGATTATGCGGTAGATGCCTACCGATTCAATTTTTCGGCACATGACAATCAGCATCTTCACCGGTTGCTTGGAGTACCAGCCGGTGGCGTCAACCACCGTGCAGCCGCGTTTGGCGTCTTGGTTGATTGCAGTTGCAATCTGTTCCCATTTCTTGGAGATTATTGTAAACTGCACGGCCTGGCGGTTGGAGTTGATTACGAGGTCACACATATAGCCGGTCGAGAAGGTAGTCATCAGGCCGTAAACAATTTCGGTTAATGAATAGTGGAGCACGAAGTAGGCGGACGACACGATAAATATGTCGCAGAAAATCATTGTACGTCCGATAGTTACGTTGCTCCGCTTGCTAACCATTGCGGCAATGATGTCCGTGCCGCCCGACGAGCCGTTGTGGATAAACACAACGCCAAGCCCCGAGCCCATCAAAACCGAGCCGAGAATAAGACTCACCAACTTGTCGGGCATAACGTTGAGGCTCAGGCCTATAGGTTGAAAAATGCCGATGAGAATCGACAGGGCCGACATGCCAAACAGGGTGCGGATGGTGAATTGCTTGTCAACTATTCTGAGTGCTATAAGCAGCAACAGCGCGTTGACGGCATACATCGTAACGGCCACCGGGATTACAAACGGAAAGTAGCCCGCCTGGTGGAGCTGCAGAGTAAGGAAATAAACAACCGAGCCCAAGCCGGCCATGCCGCCGATAACTATCTTATGTGGAAGAATAAACGTTGAAAACCCAAAAGAATACATGGCCAAACCCAGAACTATAAACAGATAGTCGCGGGTGGCCATCCAAGTGGTTTTGTTGAAATGTGGCATCGTGTGAATGAATAAATAAACCGAGTGCAAAGTTAAAGAAAAATTCCGAAAGTTTTCGCCCCTCAGGGCATAAAAATTTCATCAAAATTTCCTTACTTTTGCCTCGGTTCACTAACGCTCGGACCGTCAGCGGATGAAGTTGGTCCGGGCGCGTTCTTCGGCTTGGGGTCGGGGGGCGTCTTTCAGGGCGTAAATCAGGCGGGCGAGATTGTGGCCCAGAGTGCGCATGGTTTGCAGGCCTTCAGCGTCTTGCTCGACTTCGCCGGGAATGGCGCCGAAAATGTTGTTCCAATACTGCGAGCTTGGCATTGGCATGTTGTTTATCTCAAAATATTTGTTGAGACGCTCAACCGTGCATACCGAGCCGCCGCGACGGCAAACGCCCACAGCGGCCGCCGGCATATATTGCACCATGCGTCCCAGCGAGTAAAACACGCGGTCGAGCAGTGCGCAAAGCGAGCCATTGGGGCCTGCCCAATATGTGGGAGAACCAACAGCCAGTCCGTCAACGTTGGGCAGACGGTCATATATTTCGGTGTAGACTCCGGTGTTGAAAATGCAAACGCCGGTTTCCCTGCACTTGTTGCAGGCAATACATCCTGGAATCGGCTTGTTTTCTATCCAAAGGATTTCAGTTTCGATGCCGTCGGCATTCAGTGCGCCGGCAACCTCGCTCAGCGCGCGGTAGGTGTTGCCCTCGCGTCTAGGGCTTCCGTTGATAAGCAAAACTTTCATATTCAATAGATAAATTAGTTACACCCTGCAAAGTTACAAAAAAATCCAATAAAAGTGGATTAGATGTTAAGGGCGCGGGCTTTTTCGACCAGGCGTTTGCCCATTTCGAAGCAGTTGCTTTGGTCTATGGGAAATTGTGTTTCGTGCTGATGTTGCTTCTCATCAGGGTCAAAGAAATTCGCATCCATCTTTGAATAATCGGCAAACTGCAGGGTGTTATACGAATTGTATTGTTCGGCATAACCGAGCACGTGTTCAAGATTTCCGCGAGTCATGCCCAGCGAGATGTCGTATCCACCAACCTTATAATACTGCTCATCGGAGTTCATTGTGAATATGATTCCTGAAGGAATAATGCGTTTGCCGAGAATCCTTACAAACTTTCCATCCTCAATCTGATATGACGAAAGCGGGTACAGGAATCTCTCAAGAAATGAGCGCACCATACCCGACGGATAGCCGAAGAAATTCGGTGAGCCAATTACTATGACGTCAGCCTCTTGAGCCTTTTCGAGCAAAGGCCGCAGATTATCGCGGATAGCACAGAGGCCATTTGTTTTGCTTCCTTTTCGCTTGCAGGCGAAACATTCAAGGCACCCCTTTATCGGTTCGGCGTACAGTTCAATGTATTCGGTTTCAGCACCTTCCGAGGCTGCTCCTTCAAGTGCTTTCTTTACAAGAGTCGCAGTGTTCCAGTCTTTTCTGGCGCTGCCGTTTATTCCAATTACTTTCATTGTCGTGTTGATTTCGTTTCAAAGTCTAATATTTAACAATCAACCGATAATTATTGTTTTCAAACCGCCCTTGAGCGGCTCGGGCTGATTCAGGTGGCGTGGGAGTGTGGCCACGACGTTGTTGATGCGCGCCTGACTGAGTTCGGCACCGCCTACCTCCTTGCCAACCCTTCGCTCCGAAACCCCATAGACTGGAAATGGATAACCGCCACCGCCATTGCCTCGATTGCAGCCATTGCCGCCGTCTGCGCCCTCTTCACCGCCTGCTCCGCCCTCCATCTCCAATAAATTTATTTGGTTGGTATTAAAATTATTGCTATCTTTGCAAAGCTTTTTACAGAAAGATTATATGCGGGGGGTGTACCGATAAACCGGAGCCTCCCGCTCCCTTTTAGAATGCTTTCTCATACACAATTTTGTCAAATTCGAAACATATCACTTTCTTGAATTTCACGTAGGTTCTTTCAGAGAATTTTGAGTATCCGCGATATCGACAGATTCCCCTTTGTAATTTGTCAATATCAAAGCCCCCATTTGGGAAATATAGTATTGCGATTTCAGTTGTTCTTTTATCTGCGCAGTGCTTCAACCCACGCAAGATATTGTTTTCGGTTGCCGTTTTTCTTGTAGCAATTTCAAATTGAAGTCCGTCCCAGCTTCCCTCCGTGAAGCGCTCTCCAATAATTGTGCTGTACTCATTGCCAAGAATTACACATCTTCCATTATTATACCCAACATCAACTACTTCTTTTTCCCAATGTCCATCTACTGGGTCAAAATTATGACCTATATGCGTTGCTTTTAAGCCGCCATTGTCAGGATTGAAAGCAACGTCTTTGTAGTTCGGGTCAGCTTTTAGTCGCTCATACTCACGGCGGTTGGCTTCTATTCGTGCAATTTCATATTCCGACTTCGAATCGCTGACGACAGTGACCGGATTCTCCAAAATCTCCTTGACTCGCTTTTGGTTGTCGCTGATGAAGTAGGGCAGGGGGTCTCCGTCCTTGATGCGGGCCGAGTGCTCCCTGACCCAGTCGGCGAAGGCGGCAGGAGCCCTGTCGACGGTGTTGACCGAGCCCTGCGTCGGCTCCTGACCCGCCAGGATGCGCTGCGTGTCCTCGGCCCTGCACACTTAAATATTAAGTAAGGTTAAATAATGGCGATATATTTATTTTTTATTGGAAAATTTAAGTATATGTAAAATATTTAATGTATCTTTGCACCATGTTTAACCATGCTAATCCCCGCGTGTCGTTTTCATACGCTTACTCAGTGCTGTTCTTTGGACCTCCGTTCCCGGAAATGCCGCATCAGAAGTTCTTTCTGTTCTCTTCGCTCGCTGCGATTTTCGAGATTTTCTCGCCCGAGCAGATTGGTTGCGGCATTGGCCGACTCTACAACCTTAAAGTGCCTGACGGTTCTACTTATTCCGGCAAGCGCTGCATAATCCGTCGCGAGAAGGTGTATTCCAAGCGCCAGTCAACGACGAAAGCGCCGCGATAGGCACCCGATGCTAATCATAAAAACCTCTATCATATTATGTTAGGAGCAATTATCGGCGACATCGTTGGCTCGCCTTATGAATTCAACAACACTTCAAATCCTCGCTTTCATCTGTTCGGAAAGGGAAGCGAATTTACTGACGATACCATCTGCACGATTGCTGTGGCTGATGCCCTGCTGACCGGGGAGAGCTTCGGATCTGCGCTCCGGCGCTGGTGTCTGAAATATCCCAATCCGAAGGGGGCTTATGGAGGCTCGTTCAATGCGTGGCTTCATGCTGCCAATCCCATGCCCTACAACTCGTGGGGTAACGGTGCGGCTATGCGTGTCTCTCCTGTCGGGTGGGCGTTCAAGACGGAAGCGGAAACGCTCCGCGCTGCTCTTGCTTCGGCTGCTCCCACCCATAACCATGTGGAGGGCCTCATCGGTGCTTCTGTCGTGGCTCGTGCCATCTATCTGCTCCGCACTATGAACCACCCCTCGTTTCTCAACGGAGAAGTCGTCAATCTCGTGGCATCGCACTATGGGGAGCATTGGAGTATGCGTGTTCCACCTCGCGGTGTCTTTGATGAGACGTGTCAGGGCTGTGTTCCTCTTGCGTTCCTTATCTGCGCCGAGTCTGACAGCTTTGAAGATGCAATCCGTAAGGCTGTCCTGTATGGTGGGGATTCAGACACCCTCGCTGCCATTGTCGGTTCGCTTGCCGAGGCTCGGTGGGGTATTCCTGCGGAAATCCGGGACGAGGCTCTGTCTATGCTCCCGAACGAAATGCTGAACGTAATTGTTGAATTTAGTAAACGCTTCGATTATGAGTGAAGATATGATGAAATACTGCCGCTATTACCATGGCGAAAAAGAGAATCCTTACGAAAGGGAGGGTGAGGATCAGAATAAGGCAATGCTTTGGTTCTATGAGTGTTGTTGGGTGGCTGCTTGGAAGCGAGGCCAGACCGATGGATTCAATGAAATGATTGGGGATTACGCAAGAGTTGGCCTCGGTAGGTTTGAGCCGATGGATGGTATTCCGACAACGCTGAAAGCCTTGCTATTCAATCGTTATGCAAGAACATGTCAATCGATGGCTGATGCCGTTGAGCCGTTCAAGGAGTTCTTCAAAAAGTATTACTAACAGAAGGGGGGCGAAGATGCCCCCCCCTTCTGTTATTTAAGTTGCCCTATCAGCTGCAAGATAATTCTGTTCCCGGTCTTTTTGAGAACCTTGAATTGGCAACCTCTTTGACCTATCCATTCAAATTCGCGACCAATAGTTTGCTTTTTCTCGCCATCCCATATCTTATCCCACTCAAAATCGTAGCATCCGCTGTCCGTGTAATGGGAGAATGGTTCGGCATAAATACCTCGCGCTCCTTTGGGAACAAGGATTATCATCTCAATTGGCTGGAAGAAACCTTTCTCTCTGTGGCAGGCCGTCGATAGGAATCCCTTGTCGGTCATCACATCGCCCTCCACTACTTCAGATAGCATTTTATCCAGATCCTTGACGGGATAATTCTTCACTCCGCGCCTTACAACCATATCTCTTGGGGTTTTGATTTTATTGAGTGCTCTTGTTAGGATTGGGAGGTCATGGTCGAATTCGGTCTTGGGTCTGTCCCCACAATATGGAATGCCACGAAGCGGTTCATTGAGGTAGCTATAGGTCTGTGTATATTTCGTCACAATAAATCGTTCCTCTTCGGTTAGGGTTGCCCAGGATTTTTCGGTCCATGCACGTAACCATTTGTCCTGTCTGGCTACCGTATTGGTCCCGAATTGGTCGATAAGAGCTTCTATCTTCTCTTCCGCCATGGTTTCAAACTTGATGCCACCTCCGCCCCTGCGAGCTTCGAGGGCTTCCTTCTTGATATTGGCGGAGTGTAGCAACGCTTTGGCTTCGGTAGTATCTCCTGCATCCAGCGCGGCCTTGGCTTTCGCCATGTACTCTTTGAAGTCCTTGCTCGTGGTTTTGAACATAAGGAGGTTCTCGTATTCGGGGATCAACTTGATTATCTCGATGCGATTCTCCACTTGGTCGAGCATCTTCGTGTAGGAGTCTTTCATGACCTGCCACGTCTTCTTCTGCACCGCTCCGGCTTTGAAGGCTCCGGGGTTCTCCACGAACTTGATCTTCTGTTCGAGTTCCGTCTTGAGCTTGGCGAGATTGCTGTCGGTGGCGAGGTCTGCGCCGAACTTGGTCTTCCAAAAGTCCAGGGTACTCTGAATGCTCGCGTGGGCTTCCCGGAGTTCTGCGAGGGAGAACTCCTTGTGCCACCCATGAACGTTCGGGATAAGGTCTGCAAGGACTTTCTCTTCGGCTCTCTTTGCCTTGAGCGCCTCCATTACTTTGCGCGTCTCTGCTTCCATTCCTGTCAGCTTGCCCTGCGCTATCAGGCTCTCAAGCGCGGAGTAGTCCACCTCGTTCCACGTTTTCGCCAATGCAAGGACGCGGTCTGCACTGCGCTTTGTCCAGGCTTTCTCTGCGAGGTTCTTCGCCCATGCGTCCTTGATGTTTTGGATGTCCAGGGGAGTGCGCTTGGCATGTTCTGCGACTCGTTTCTGCAAGAATGCGTTTCGCCGCTCGAAGGCGTCAAACGACATCTCTTTGAGCCCTGCTGCGGCTTCTTTTGGCAGCAGTCCGGCTTTTACCGCCTCCTGAATCTTGGCGATAGCATTTTCTTGCTGCAATTTCTTGTCTAATCCAAAGAATTTTGCTACCTTTGCATCAACCATAGCGATATGGCCAGGTTCGTTACCCGCTGGGTACGTGCCCCGACTCCGGGAGATTGACGCATTGCGGAAATCTTCCGGTTTAATTTTAAATCCCTTTTTGCAGATTTCTTCTCGTGTATATACGGCTTCGCACTGGCCAATCTTGATTCGAATCTCTTTCAAGTTAGTTCGCCTTACTCGGTCGGTCATAGCATCGGCAAGAACTGTCGGCAGCATGGGTTGCGGTTCAATTATTAAATAATCTGCCTGTTTTGCCCCTTCGCGAATCAGCCTATCTAATGCATTAAATTTAGTCGACTGAGCCCGTTTATATTCTTCAAGAACTTCGCGGGTAATGTTGTAGCTGTCAGGGCTTTTTACGCCCTGCGGGTTGGGTAAAAGAATAACTTCCTCGCCGAATTGCTCGGCGCGCCAGCGGGCAAACTCCAAGTTCTCGGCGAGCTCGCCCTTGCCATGGTTGGGGTGGAGGTAGACTTTGCCGTTTGTGGTCTCAACGGCCTCGCATTGCGCTATCAGGTCATTCAGGAAGTACTCGTCGTTGCCGACACCAATTGTCGTTAAGCCGAGGATGTTGTTGACGCGTCTCTGGTTATCGCGGATGAAATAAGGCAAATTCCCGCCCATTTCAATCCGGGCGGAGTGTTCCTCTACCCAGTCCTTAAAAGCGGCGGGAACCCTGTCGACGGTGTTCACAGAGCCCTGTGTCGGCTTCTCTCCTGCGAGTATGCGCTGTGTGTCCTCCTGCATCTCGTCCTCGGTCTTGAGAATGGTCACGGCGTGGCAGCGGCAGTGGGGATGCCACCCGGTGAACTTGAAGTCTTTGGGGTAGCGGCCCTTGAGGGTGTCGCAGATGTCGGTCAGCAATGTTGGTTTCGGTGCAGGCAAGCCTGCGGGCGCCGGTAATTTTGCGGGTGCTTGGCGGTTTTTGGGCGATTTGCTTGGTGGTTTCGGATTTTTAGAGTAAATTTGCGAAAACCAAAACTCAAATCTGCCATGACTGCACCTAAAGCCAAGCGCAAATCGCGCCTGAAACTGATTAAGAATGATCCCTGGCTCGAACCCTTTACCGACGCTATTGAGGGGCGCCATCAGGATGCCATCCGCAAAGAGACCGAACTGACGGCTAACGGCAAGACTCTGCGGGAGTTTGCCAACGCATACGAATATTTCGGATTGCACCGCACTGACAAGGGCTGGGTGTTTCGCGAATTTGCTCCCAACGCCACCGCAATTTATCTTATCGGCGACTTTAACGACTGGAAGCCCTCGGAGGCATACGCACTGAAAAAGGTTAAGGGAACGTATGGCGACTGGGAAATCAAACTAAAGGCCAAACAGTTGCGCCACGGCGACTTCTTTAAGCTGTTCGTAGAATGGCCCGGCGGCAGCGGCGAGCGCATTCCGGCATACGCAACCCGGGTGGTTCAGGCCGAAAATTCGCCGATATTCTCCGCCCAGGTTTGGGCGCCGGCCGAGCCTTTTAAGTGGACCAAGAAAACGTTTAAGCCAAACGTTGATCCGCTGCTGATTTATGAATGCCACATAGGCATGGCCCAGGAAAAAGAGGGCATCGGCACCTACGAAGAGTTCCGCACCAATATCTTGCCTCAAATCGCTGCCGACGGCTATAATTGCATTCAGATTATGGCAATTCAGGAGCATCCCTACTACGGCTCGTTTGGCTATCATGTGAGCAGCTTCTATGCCGCATCGAGCAAGTTCGGCACCCCCGAGGAACTAAAGGCGCTGATTGACGATGCACACAATCGCGGCATCGCCGTTATTATGGATATTGTTCATTCCCACGCGGTTAAAAATGAGGTTGAAGGCCTCGGACGCTTCGACGGCACCCCCGACCTCTATTTCCACTCCGATCCTTCGCGTCGCGAGCATCCGGCATGGGATTCCCTCTGCTTCGACTATGGCAATAACAATACTCTCTACTTCCTTTTGAGCAACTGCCGCTATTGGATGGAGGAATATCACTTCGACGGCTTCCGTTTCGACGGCGTAACTTCGATGCTATATTATTCCCACGGTTTGGGTCAGGCTTTCGGCTCCTACGACGATTACTATAACGGCTCGCAAGATGCCGACGCAATTGCCTACCTCACTCTGGCTAACCGACTGATTCACGAAGTTAACCCGCGCGCAATAACTATTGCCGAGGAAATGAGCGGTATGCCCGGCCTGGCTGTGCCGTTCAAAGATGGTGGCATAGGCTTCGACTACCGCATGGCCATGGGCATCCCCGACTACTGGATCAAGACCCTCAAGGAAAAGAAAGACGAGGATTGGCATCCGACGTCGATTTTCTGGGAACTCACAAACCGCCGCAGCGATGAAAAGACCATAAGCTACGTCGAGAGCCACGACCAGGCTCTTGTTGGCGACAAAACGGTGATTTTCCGACTGATGGATGCCGACATGTATTGGCACATGGCCCGCGAGGACAACTCGCCGGTGATTGCCCGCGGCATGGCCCTCCACAAAATGATTCGCCTCGTTACGCTCGCCACCATCAATGGCGGCTATCTCAACTTCATGGGCAATGAATGGGGGCATCCAGAGTGGATTGACTTCCCCCGCGAAGGGAATGGCTGGAGCTATAAATATGCCCGCCGCCAGTGGGATTTGATGCGCGCCGACTATTTGAAGTATTTCATGCTCAACAACTTCGACAACGCAATGATTCATCTGGTCAGCGCGCAGAAAAAGTTCGAAAAAGAGCCTGTGGTTAAGCTTTGGGAAAAAGACTCCGACCAGGTGCTCGCCTTTATGCGCGGCGACCTTGTGTTCGTGTTCAACTTCTCGCCGACCAATGCCTACGACGGCTACGGCATTCTTGCCCCCGCCGGAGAATATGTTGGAGTGTTGTCGACCGATCAGCCCGAGTTTGGCGGCTACGACAACATTGACCTTCACACCCATCATCTGACGCAATTCGACGAACTCTATGCGCCTGCCGGCCGCGAATGGCTGAAACTCTATCTGCCGCCGCGAACGGCCATGGTGCTACGCAAACTATGAGCAATGCCTCTCCAACGGTGAGCATCGTGGTGCCGACCTACAACGTCGGCCCCGCGTTGCTGCGCGCGGCAATCGCCTCGGCATTGGACCAGACATTTACCGACTTGGAGGTGATAGTGGTCAATGACGCTTCGACCGACGACACTATGGCTGCTGCCGCCGAGTTTACCGACCCGCGGCTCCGGGTTGTCAATTTGCCCGAGAACCGCGGTCTGTCGGGGGCGCGCAATGCCGGCACGGAGCTTGCCCGCGGCCGTTGGGTCAGTTTCCTTGATGCCGACGACCGCATGCTGCCAACAATGATTGAGCGACTGCTGGAGATTGCCCGAAAGAGCGGGGCAGACATTGCCGCATGCTCATTTCTGCGCTTGCCGCCCGGAGCCTTGTTTCCCGACGCGGCCCGTGGCGACGCGGAGTTTTCAACTGCCGAGCCCGATGATGCAATCGCCGAGGCCCTTTATCAGACCGGCACGCTGAATCATTCTGCTTGTGGCAAAATATATCGCCGCGAGCTCTGCGTTGCGCAGCCGTGGATGCCCGGGTGGTATGAGGACCTGCGCACCTTCTACCGCATATTCCTCAAGGCACGCCGCGTTGCATGGACCGCCGAGCCGCTTTATGTCTACACCGTTAACCCCGCCAGCTATATCCAGCGTTTTACACCTGCGCGGGCTGTTGTGCTCGACGTTGTTGACGAAATGGTCGACTATATGGCTGCCCGCAGACCGCAGTTGCTCCCTGCCGCCCGCGACCGTTCGCTCAGCGCCGCGTTCAATATTCTCAAGCTGTTGCACTCCAACGGTTTGCATGAGCCGGAAATCGCCACCCGCTGCCGACGCATAATTCGCCGCAATCGTCGCCGGTCGCTTCTTAATCCACGTGTACGCTTCAAAAACAAGGCCGCCATAGTTGCAACCTACCTTGGTGCCCTCAAAATTTTCTAAAAATATCATCTAATTTGCAATCATTGTTTATTTTTAAGAAAATTTTCGTAACTTTGCGTATCAATATTTTAACATGGGAAAAGTCAGAAAAACTCTGAAACGCGTTAGACTCCACCGTGAAGGCATTGACCTATTGGTTGTTACGGCTGCTTTCTTGGCGGTGCTTGATGTGCTTATATGGTGGATTTCATCCACCGCCGGCATTGTGGTTACAGTGCTGTCTGCGCTTCTTTATTTAGTGATGGTCAACTTTTTCCGCTCGCCGAAGCGAAATTTTGTGGGCGACAGGAAAAATGTTGTAGTTTCATCGGTCGATGGCAAAGTAGTTGCCCTCGAAGAGGTCTACGAGCCCGAATACCTGAAATGTAAGTGCATTCAGTTCAGCGTGTTTATGAATCTGTTTGACGTTCATGCCAACTGGTTTCCGGTTGACGGTGAAGTCATCTATGTTAAACACCACGATGGCCGCTTCATGTCGGCATGGCTCCCCAAGTCGTCGACCGAAAACGAGCGCTCAACGGTGGTTATCCGCACCGACGATGGCCAGACCGTGCTTATGCGTCAGATTGCCGGCGCCATGGCCCGCCGCATCGTAACCTACGCAGAGCCCGACACCGCCGCCAACATCGAAGACCACATGGGCTTCATTAAGTTCGGCTCGCGAGTTGACATCTTCCTGCCCTTGGGCACAGAAATTTTCGCCAAAATCGGCGACCGCACAGTTGGTGGCGTAACAATAGTAGGCCGCCTAAATCCCCCGAAAAATGATGAATAAAATCGTTAAGTCGATTCCGAATACCATTACTTGCCTGAACATTGCTTCGGGCTCCGTTGCCATAGCTCTGGCCTTTGCCGGAAACGTTATGGGTGCCTCGCTGGCCATTATTGCCGCCGCGCTGTTTGACTTTCTCGACGGCGCTGCAGCCCGCGCCCTCAAGGCTTATTCTCCCATAGGTGCCGAACTCGATTCGCTTTGCGATGTTGTAAGCTTCGGCGTAGCTCCGGCGGCGTTGGTCTACACGTTGCTGCCGGCGCCTGCATCGTATTTTGCCTTGGTAATTCCGGTTTGCGGTGCGCTCCGTTTGGCCCGCTTTAATGTTGAAACATCTAAGGTTGAGGGCTTTATCGGTTTGCCCATTCCGGCCAACGCCCTCTTTTGGATTGGCATGGCCTCGCTCTGGAGCGATGCGCAGCCGTCGGAAGCTGCCGTTTGGTCCAATGCCATTATGGTTGTGCTGGTAGCCTTGTCGATGGTGTCGCCCATACATCTGCCGTCGCTAAAATTCCATAACCTCAAGCCTGGCCGCGAGAATAACCCCCGCTTTTTGATTATTCTCATTACCATTACTCTGGTTTGCTGGATTGGAATGCCCGGCCTCGCCGTTGCCATAGCCCTCTATTTCCTCTACGGCGCTATTTCAACCCTCACCGGTCGACGCTAACTTCACTCGCCGCCAATGACTATATTTATTGTCATCTGCATCTTGTTGATGGTTTGGGCCATGATTATCGGCCCGTTCGTCAGGTTGATACGCGTTTCGCGCTCGTGGAAGCGGGCTGCTGAGCAGCAAAGCCGCCAACGTCGGCAACCGCAGCAGCCGCCCAAACCAAAGAAGAAGATTGACCCGACCGTAGGCGAATACGTTGAGTTCACAGAAACCACCGTAACCCGCACCGAAACCGACGGCAACACAACCACCGTCTCCACCGAAACCGAACAGCAAATCACCGACATCACCTGGGAGGACCTCCCATAATCGGTTGATTGGCGAGGTGGGTTAGTGGGCGTCGAGCCAGTTGGGGGCGGTGCCGGCGCTGACACTTAGGCGAACCTTGCCGCAATAGGCTCCTTCCATCTCTTTGATAACGATTTCTTCAAGAACCGGAAGCTCTTCCGCAACGACGTTAAACACCAGTTCGTCGTGGACCTGCATAATCATTTTTGATTGCAGTCCGCGGCTTTTCATTTCCGTGGCAATGCGCACCATTGCCACCTTAATAATGTCGGCCGCAGACCCTTGAAGCGGTGCGTTGATGGCATTTCGCTCGGCATAGCCGCGCACAACCGCGTTGCGCGAATTGATGTCGGGCAGCATTCGGCGGCGGCCCATAACCGTGGTTACGTAGCCTTTTTCGCGGGCGTGGTCTACGGTATCGACCATATATTGTTTCACTGCCGGATATGTGCGGAAATAGCCGTCGATAAGCATCTTGGCTTCGGCGCGCGGAATTTTCAGACGTTCGCTCAGGCCAAAGGCCGATATGCCATAGATGATGCCGAAGTTGGCTGTTTTGGCGTTGCGGCGCTGCGTGTCGCTAACGTCGGCAATAGCTTCGTGGTAGATTTTCGCCGCTGTGGCGCGGTGAATATCTTCGCCCTCGCGGAATGCTTCAATCATTGCTTCGTCGCCCGAAATATCGGCCATCAGTCGCAGTTCAATCTGCGAATAGTCTGCCGATAGCAGCAAGCATCCCGGGTCGGCGATGAATGCGCGGCGAATTTCGCGCCCTTCGTCAGTGCGGATCGGAATATTCTGCAGATTCGGGTTGGTCGACGACAGGCGTCCCGTGGCGGTGCCGGTTTGGTTATACGTGGTGTGAATTTTTCCGTCTGTCGGATTGATAAGCGCCGGCAGGGCATTGATGTAGGTGGCCAGCAGTTTGCGTATTCCGCGTATGCGCAGAATAATGTCGACAATAGGGTGGGCCGTCCGATATTTTTCGAGCGTTTCCTCGGTGGTTGAATAGCCGCCGGTTTTGGTGCGTTTAACCTTGGTGTCGAGCAGCAGCTCGCCGAAAAGCACCTGACCCACCTGCGACGGCGAGCTGATGTTAAACGGATGGCCGGCCATGCGGTAGGCTTCTTCTTCCATTTCCGCTACGCGCTGCGAAAGCACCCGGCCGCGCTCGGCAAGTATCGTCGGGTCGATTCTTACGCCCGTCCACTCCATTTCGGCCAGCACCGGCGCCAGCTGCTGTTCAAGCTGCTCAAGCTCGGGCGATATTTCGGCCTTGCGCAGCGCCTCTTTCAGCGGCTCATAGAGCTGCAGGGCCATGTCGGCGCGCTGGCAAACCAGGTTCACCTCCAGTTCTGCCGGAATCTCCTTAAACTTGCGGGCAAGCGCCGGATCATCGGCGTCGAGTGTCTCCAGCCCGAGAATCTCAATGGCCACGTCGGGTAGCCAATGGCGCAATTCGGGCTGCAGCAGGTAGTGGGCCAGCGACGTGTCGTAGTGCCCCGCTTTCCATTCTACGCCGTGGCGCCGCAACAGCAACATGTCGCGCTTAAAGTCGTGGGTAATCACCGTCAGGTCGGGTCGCGCAAGAATCGGCGCCAGTTCCGAGATTCGTTCTGCCGGAATATATCCTGCCTGCGATGCTTCGATGGCTATCGCCGCGCCGCGCAAAGTGGCGGTCATTGCTTCTTCGCCTATTGCATAGATTGCCAGTGCGATGCGCTCGGCTTTCAGTGCGCGCTCAAGCAGCGGGGCAGCGTCGGCCGAATAGTCACCGAGCGGAGCTGCTGGGCGTTCTTCGGCCGGTTCGATGTCAAACAGCCCACCTAACGAGGACTCCGCCGGAGCTGCGGCCCGGGGGGTGTCGGATTTTGACGGAAGCTTGGCCAGAAACGAGCGGAACTCAAGCTCTTCGTAGATTTTGCGCAACTCGTCGTTATTGGCCTCGCAGCGGTTCAGGTCGGTAATGCGCAGGTCAATGTCGAGCGCCGTGCGTATGGTTGCCAGGTCTTTGCTCAGAATTATCTGCTCGCGGTTCTCTTCAACCCTTTCCTTGAGTTTGCCTTTCAGCTTGTCGGTGTTGCTGAGCAGCCCCTCAACCGAGTCAAACTCGGTTATGAGTTTCGCGGCGGTCTTCTCGCCGACGCCCGGGCAGCCCGGAATGTTGTCGCTGGCATCGCCTTCGAGCGCCAGCAGGTCAATAACCTGATTCGGCCGGTCAATGCCATAGCGTTCGCAAACCTGCTGCGGACCGCGCACCTCAAAGCCCTGGCCTTTCAGTGCGGGCCGATATTGAAAAATCGAGTCCGTAACGAGTTGGCCGTAATCTTTGTCGGGGGTCATCATGTAAACCGTATAACCCTCCGCTGCTGCCCTTGTTGCAAGAGTGCCGATAACGTCGTCGGCCTCGTAGCCGGGAATCTCCACTACCGGAATACACATTGCCTGCAAAACGCGCTTGATGTATGGAATGGCCACGGTTATATCCTCGGGCTGCTTTTCGCGCCCGGCCTTGTAGTCGGCAAACATTTCGTGGCGGAACGTGCGGCCCCCCGGCGGATCGAAACACACGGCCAGGTGGGTCGGCTTTTCTTTCTTCAGCAAATCGTCGAGAGTATTTATAAAACCGAAGATTGCAGACGTGTTCATGCCCGCGCTGGTAACGCGGGGGTTGCGAAACAGGGCATAATAAGCGCGATAGATCAGCGCGTAGGCATCGAGCAGGAAAAGTTTCTTCATCTGATATTTTTAAAACGCAAATTTACTCAAAATTTCCCAAACCCCCAAACCAAAAATAAAGGAAGCGCGGCCGGGGGTCGCGCTTCCTTGTTGAAGGGGAG
>CAZKPP010000021.1:2361-26350 GCA_964554665.1 uncultured Bacteroides sp. | reverse complement strand
GTCTTTCGACACCAGATCCTAAGTCTGGCGCGGCTACCATTACGCCACGTGCGCCTCAAAGACGCTGCAAAGTTACCAAATTTCCCAAACCTATCCAAAAATTTCTCCAACGATTTTTCGCCATTGCCCCGCTTCACAAAAAATTCAACATTCAAAATTCCAAATTCAAAATTATTTCCGTAACTTTGCGCTGTCAGACCGTTTGCAGATGCCCGGTCGCGGGCGTTGAGGGCGGGGCTGACGCCGACATATTTTTAAAAGCGTGTATCTAACGCTCGTTCTTGACTACTTGAAACCTGGAAAATTTCAAATCACAATCAAGAAAGAGTCAGAGATAGACGCCTTATGTGGTTATAAACACGTAAACCTGCGTGAGGCATCTGCTCTGTTCGTTCTATTGTGATAGGCAATTCCAGGGCCTCAAGTAGTGGAGCGGACAGAAAGATAAGGTCCTCGCGCTTTTTCCTATCTAATTAACAGTCTGCTTATGGGGCCGCGCAGAAACTAAATCATCACATCATGAAAAAGCATCTGCTTCTGATCCTCGGTGCTCTCGCCGCCCTACCCTCTATGGCCCGCGACTTCACCTACACCTACGAGGGCCAAACCATCACCTACACCGTCATCGACGAATCCGCCAAAACCTGCATGACCAAAGAAGGAGACAGCGGGATGCCCGGCGGAAGTAGCCTCAATATCTCCGGCAATCTGATTCTGCCCTCCAATCCTCAAGACGGCGACATTGAGTTCACACTTGTTAAAGTCAACGACAATACTTTTAGCAGATGTTTCGATCTCACGTCCGTAACCATACCAAACTCCGTTACCGAAATTGGCGATTGGGCCTTCTTTGGATGTCAAGGTATGACATCTATTACTATGTCTGACGCTTTAGTTTCTATCGGTGAGTATGCTTTTGCCTCATGCATTGGTCTTACCTCACTGTCTCTACCCAACTCTCTGAATACCATAGGCATGTTAGCATTCTTGGGTTGCACTGGACTGACTGAAATTAACCTTCCTGACTCGGTTAATTCTATCTGCAAAGCTGCTTTCAGTGGCTGCACGGCTCTGACTGGGGTTGTAATCCCCAGTTCCGTTACCGAAATTGCCGAATACGTCTTCCAAAACTGCAGCAATCTTAGCTCGGCTGTAATTCCAAGCTCTGTAACATCTATCGGTGATGGAGCATTTATGAGCTGTAACGCTCTAACATCGATTGATATTCCAAGCTCCGTTACTTCAATTGGTGACAACGCATTCTTCGGATGCGGATTAACTTCGGTTTCGATCCCCAACTCCGTATACTCAATCGGCTATGGTGCCTTCCGAAGCTGCACCGCACTGACTGAAGTCACGATGCCTAATTACTTAGAAACAATTGAACAAAGGACATTCTCCGAATGCAGTAACCTTAGAACAATTAGTTTCCCCGCATACGTATACTTAATCGATTCGTACGCTTTCTCAGGTTGCAGCAGTCTCGAATCAGTTACCATTCCCAACTCTGTTCTTCAGATGAAAGATGGAATTTTTGAAAATTGCAGCAGTCTAAAATCTATATCCATTCCCTCGGCAGTACGAACTATCGGAGGATGGAACTTCAGTGGTTGTGAGAATTTGGAGACAATCGAAGTTTCACCGTTAAACTCAATGTATATTTCAGAGGACGGGGTATTATACGACGCTGATAGAACCATACTTATGGCATATCCGGCAGCTAAAATGAATAAAGAATACACTATTCCCGGCTCGGTAAAAATAATTTCCTCCGATGCTTTCCATAGTGCTAAAAATTTAATCTCCGTTGATATTCCAAATACCGTTATTTCCATAGGTGCTAACGCTTTTCGTAACTGCAGTGCCTTGAAAGCCATTGTTATCCCAAATTTGATCGACATAATTTTGGATAATACATTTAATGGCTGCAGCAGCTTGAAGTCTGCGACAATTCCAAATTCCGTAACAGGCATACGTGGTAGAGCATTCGGTAATTGTGATAGCCTTACTTGGATTACATACCTTTCGGAAGAGCCGTTAGAGACAGACACGTACATTTTTGATGAGGCTATTTATCAGAATGCGACACTGAACTACCTAAAGTCAGCGGAGGATAAGATTGCTGCGACAGAACCGTGGTGTCTATTCCAAAACCGCATTGGGCGTGACGCTGATTTCAACTCAATCTCGGAGGTTCGTAATTCAGCCGATGGCCCAACCGAAGTCTATAACCTGCGAGGTGTGAAAGTCGGTACGACCACCGACGGCCTCCCCCATGGCATTTACATCGTCAAAACGCCATCTAAGACAACGAAAGTAACTATTTAAGTCTTTAAGCCCGCAATTTTCAAAATTGCAAATTTCTAATTATTTTCGTAACTTTGCAGCGGAAAAATTCTCAAAAAACTTTTTAAACCACATAACCACAATTATGAGAAAGAAAATTGTTGCCGGCAACTGGAAAATGAACACCACCCTTGCCGAAGGCGTAGGCCTGGCAAAAGACGTGAATGAAGCACTCTCAACCCGCAAACCCAACTGCGACGTTATCATCTGCGTGCCCTTCACTCACCTCGCTTCCGTTGCTGCCGTTATTGACTCCAATAAGCTCGGTCTCGGCGCTGAAAACTGCGCAGACCACGTTAAAGGCGCTTACACCGGCGAAGTTTCCGCTCCGATGGTAGCATCCACCGGCGCCAACTACGTTATCCTCGGCCACAGCGAACGTCGCCAGTACTACGGCGAAACCTCCGAAACCCTCAAAACCAAGGTTAACCTCGCCCTCGAAAACAACCTGACCCCGATTTTCTGCATCGGCGAAGTTCTTGAAGAACGCGAAAACGGCAGCTACCTCAACGTTGTTAAGGCTCAGATCGAAGAAGCTCTGTTTGACCTCTCGGCTGAAGACTTCGGCAAACTCATCCTCGCCTACGAACCCGTTTGGGCTATCGGCACCGGCAAAACCGCTACCGACGACCAGGCTCAGGAAATGCACGCTTTCATCCGTGGCGTCATCGCCGACAAATATGGCAAAGAAGTTGCCGATAACTGCTCTATTCTCTATGGCGGTTCGTGCAAACCCTCTAACGCCAAGGCTCTTTTTGCAAAACCCGACGTTGACGGCGGCCTGATTGGCGGTGCATCGCTTGCAGCAGCCGACTTCATGGGCATTGTTGACGCCTGGAATTAATGGGCTCTAAACTTATATGGATAGCGGCTGCATTGGCCTACGGGGCGGTGTCGGCCGCTATCTATATTTTCATTCTATGGCGTAAAAAAAGAAGCGGACTGCTTCGTAAAGCCATAATCGCCTGGTTTGCCTACTCGATAGTTGCCCTGATAATTGTTTGGGTATTGCTGAGAGTATTCGATGTTGAGTAAACCATTGGTGCGTAGCGGCGTTATCTTTATATGATAACAATTCAACCACCCAAATGGCGGCTACTCACGGCCGCAGCTATAGCCGGCATAATCATTGGCTGCGTTGCCTACGCGGTCAAGCATCTCATTGCTTTTATTGCCCGGATAGCTACTTCGGGGTTCAGCGCCGAGCACTCAAACTGGTGGTTGATACTATTGGCGATCCTCGCAATCATGCTTAGCGGCCTGATTGTCCGCAAGGTAGTCAAACTGCCGCTCAACCATAGCACCGGCCGCCTGCAATCAGACCTGCGCAAAGGCATCACTCCACTGCCCCGCCGTCTTATGGTGGCGCCCGTCGGAGTCAATGCCATCACCCTTGGTTTGGGCGGTTCTGCGGGCGCCGAAGGCCCGATTGCCTACACAGGCGCGGCCATAGCTTCGCGAGTTGCGTCGCGGCTGCATCTAACCCACGAGCAAATGCTCGCTTTTTTGGCGTGTGGTGCCGGAGCCGGCATCGCCGCGATTTTCAAGGCCCCAATGGGCGGCGTGTTCTACACGCTGGAAGTGCTGGCATTTCAAATGTCGCTTCCCAACATCATGCTGCTCGTTGTGATGTGTCTGTTCGCCGGACTGACGGCATACGCAGCAGGGGGCTTCAACACCGACATGGTGTTTCTCACCGCGCAACCATTCGCCCTGAAATGGTACCTGCCCGCAATCTTGCTCGGATTGATATGCGGATTTTACTCCTTATATTATAATTGGAGCGGCGACAAAACGGTAAACCTGTTCACGAAAATCTCAACACCATGGAAGCGAAACCTGCTTGGCGGCCTGGCCGTCGGGTTTTGTCTGTTTCTCTTTCCGGCGCTCTATGGCGAAGGCTTCGGAGTTTTGGGCAAGCTGGTCAATGGCGATAGCTCGCCGCTGTTGGCCGGAACTTTTCGCGGCGACGTGCAAGGTCCGGCAGCCATGGCGGCAGTGCTTGGCGGCATCATTCTGATAAAAAGTTTTGCCACCTACGCCACCAAGGCGGGCGGCGGTGTTGCCGGCGAGTTTGCCCCTACAATTTTTGCCGGTGGCATGTTTGGCGCGCTCTTCGCCTTGGGTGCTTCCTACATTCCCGGTTGGGAAAGCATCCCTGCCGGAGATTTCATGATTTTAGCTATGGCTGCAGTTATGGCCGGCACTATAAAAGCACCACTTATGGCAATTTTTATAGTAATAGAAATGACGGAAGCATCGCCACTACTTTTGCCTGCAAGCATTGCCGCCGGATTAAGTTATGCAGTGGTCAATTTTAAAAAGTTTTCCGAACCGAGCTGATAAACACCTAATATCAAGGTAGTTGAAAATTTTGGAAGTGCTAAAAGTTTTCCAAAACGAAAAATTTCTTTCATAATTCTATCTAAAAAGTTTGTCATCATGGAAGATTATTGCTAACTTTGCAGTCCAAGCAATCCGCAAAATTATCCAATAATCATATAACACCATGAGCCATAGAATCTTCGCGTCGCTGTTTGCCTCGATGCTCATTTGTTCCGCTTCGGCGCAAACATTTAAGGAGTGGCAAGACCCCACGATAAATCAGGTAAACCGTCTGCCGATGCACTCAACATTCTTTGCATACGACAACGACGATGTTATCGGCGTCCAAAAGGAATCGTACAACTACCTGTCGCTAAACGGCAACTGGAAATTCAATTGGGTCAGAAACGCATCTGACCGACCCACCGACTTCTTCAAACCCGGGTTCAACGATGCCGGCTGGGACTCGATTCCTGTTCCGGGCAACTGGGAGCTCTTGGGCTATGGCGACCCTCAATATGTTAACATCGGCTACCCTTGGCGCAACGACTTCAAGACCAACCCGCCGCAAGTGCCCGATAAGAACAACCACGTCGGCAGCTACCGCCGGAAAGTCAATATTCCGAAACAGTGGGACGGCAAGCAGGTTATAATGCACCTCGGCTCGGTAACCTCTAATGTTTACGTTTGGGTCAACGGCAAATTCGTGGGCTATAGCGAAGACTCTAAGCTTGAGCCCGAATTTGACATCACACCTTATTTAAAGAAGGGCGAAAACGAAATCGCCCTGCAGGTGTTCCGCTGGTGCGACGGCACTTATCTCGAAGACCAGGACTTTTTCCGACTCAGCGGCATCGCACGCGATACTTACCTCTACGCCCGCAACAAGTCGGCCGGCATCAACGACATCCGCATTACTCCCGACCTAGACAAGGAGTATAAGGACGCAACGCTGACCATTGACCTGGACTTGCGCGGTAACCCGACCATAGACTTTGAGCTTCGCGACGCCAACGGCAACGAAGTTCAGTTTACGGAGGCATCGCGCACCAAAAATCAAGTTGTTCTCAACATTGAAAATCCCGAAAAATGGAGCGCAGAAACGCCCAACCTCTACTATCTGACCGTGACCGCCTCACAAAACGGCAATAAGATAGAAATAGTGCCGCTGAAAGTCGGCTTCCGCAAGGTAGAAATCAAAGACTCCCAGCTGCTGGTCAACGGCAAGCCGATTCTGATTAAGGGCGTTGACCGCCACGAGCTCGACCCCGACGGCGGCTATGTTGTGAGCAAAGACCGCATGGTGCAGGATTTGCAGATAATGAAAGAGAACAATATCAACGCCATCCGCACTTCCCACTACCCCAACGACCCTTATCTCTATGAACTCGCGGATAAATATGGTTTCTACATCGTTGCAGAAGCAAACCTCGAAAGCCACGGCATGGGCTATGGCAAATCGTCGCTCGCCAATGTCGATTCCTTCAAAAAAGCGCATCTCGAACGCAACGAGCGCAACGTTGCCCGCAACTTCAACCATCCGTCTATCATAATCTGGAGCCTTGGCAACGAAGCCGGCGACGGCCCCAACTTCACCGCCGCATATGACCTGGTTAAGCAACTCGACCCGTCGCGCCCTGTGCAATACGAACGCGCAGGCACCGGCCGCAACACCGACATTTACTGCCCGATGTATATCTCGCAGGCCGCTGCGGCACGCTACGCAAAGAACCCGGCCAACACAAAGCCGCTTATTCAGTGTGAATACGCTCACGCCATGGGCAATTCCGGCGGCGGATTCAAGGAGTATTGGGACACCATCCGCGCCTACCCGAAATATCAGGGCGGCTTTATCTGGGACTTCGTGGACCAGAGCCTGCGCACCAAGGATGAGAACGGCGTTACCATCTATGGCTACGGCGGCGATTGGAACGCCTACGACGCATCGGACAACAACTTCTGCGACAATGGCCTGATTTCGCCCGACCGCGAGCTTCATCCCCACATGATTGATGCCGCATATCACATGCAGGACATCCACACCTCGCTCGCATCTAAATCGCCGCTTACACTGAAAGTCAAGAACGAGAACTTCTTCAAGAACCTCGACAATTACTTCATGCGCTATACGCTGCTGATCAACGGCGTACCTTTTGAATCGGGAATAGTTGACAAAATCGACGTTGCTCCCTCGGATTCGGCATTGATAACGTTGGCGGTAGACATTGACCGGATAATGTCTGACCTTATTTTAGCTAACCACCGTGTCTACGCACCCCAGTGTGACGAAGTCATGCTCAATATTGAATACGTTACCCGCAAAACCGACGGCCTGGTAAATGCCGGCCATGTGGCAGCCCGCAATCAGATTCAGCTGAGCAATTTCCACATGCCAGAGCCATTTACGTTCAACTACGCCGTTTCAGGAGGTGCACCTCAGATTCCGCCGGTTGTTGACGACAGCAACAAGAACCGTCTGGTCATCCACTCGCCCTACTGCCGCATTGAATTTGACCGCAGCAACGGCCTGATTTCGCGCTATGAAAGCAACGGTAAAAATCTTCTTGAAAGCGGCATGCAGATAACACCCAACTTCTGGCGCGCAGGCGTCGATAACGACTACGGTGCTGATGCTCCCGCGCGCCGCAAAGTCTGGCGTAACCCGGAAATGCAGCTCAAATCGTTCAGCTACAACGAGGAGGACTTTCCAAGCCGCTGCCCGATTGTAGTAGCAGTATACTACCTGCCCGAGGTACAATCCACTCTCGAAATAAGATATATAATTAACAACACCGGCGAGATTGTGCTGACCCAGACCCTTACACCAGACGCCGACGCAACGGCTCCGGAAATGTGGCGCTTCGGCATCGACTTCCCCATGGCCCCGGAATATAACGTTAGCAACTACTATGGCCGAGGCCCGATTGAAAACTACCCCGACCGCAAGGACAGTCAGTTTATCGGCCTCTATACTCAAACCTCACAAGAGCAGGCCCACGCCTATATCCGTCCGCAGGAAACCGGTACCAAGAGCGATATCCGCTACTGGCGTCAGACCAATATCGGTGGCACCGGCGTTGAAATTACCTCCAACAAACCCTTCTACGCATCGGCTACCAACTATTCGATTGAATCGCTCGACGACGGCGACCGCAAAGATCAGCGCCACTTCCAACAGGTTAAGCCGGTTGACTATGTAAACCTGCTCGTTGACAGCGAAATGGCCGGAGTTGGCGGCATCGACACATGGTCGCAAAACGGCCTGGCTCTACCCCCATATCGCGTTCAGTTCGGCCCCAAGACCATGACAATCAAGATTGCCACCATATATAAAGACCAATATCGCCGCTAATCCATAATAAACCAATGATACAGACAATAATCAAACGCGATGGCCGCGTAGTAGGCTACAACGAAGAAAAAATCAAGGCTGCAATCCGCAAAGCCATGCTCACCACCGACCTCGGCGAAGACGAGGCCCTGATTCAACGCATCGTCGACCGCATCGGCATGTCAGGCAAAGAGCAGATGTCGGTTGAAGAGATTCAGGATGCAGTAGAATTTGAACTTATGAAGTCGCCCCGCAAGGAGGTGGCCCGCAAATACATTGCATATCGCAACCAGCGCTCCATTGCCCGTCGCGCGAAAACCCGCGACCTGTTCATGGAAATCATCGCGGCAAAAAATAACGACATCACCCGCGAGAACGCAAATATGAACACCGACTCGCCGGCCGGCATGATGATGAAGTTCGCTTCGGAAACCACCAAGCCGTTTGTCGACGACTATCTGCTCTCCGACGAAGCACGCGACGCAGTGCGCCATAACTACATTCACATCCACGACAAGGACTACTACCCCACCAAGTCACTGACCTGTGTTCAACATCCCCTCGATCGCATTCTTGAATATGGTTTTATTGCCGGTCATGGCGAGTCGCGTCCGGCCAAACGCATTGAAACCGCGTCGATTATCGGCTGCATATCGCTGGAAACCGCCCAGAATGAAATGCACGGCGGTCAGGCCATTCCGGCATTTGACTTTTATTTGGCACCATTTGTGCGCAGCTCGTTTATTGAGGAACTCAAAAATCTTGAGCAGGTAACCGGTTCCGACCTTTCGCATCTCTACAATGTTGAAATTGACGATTTCATCAAAAAGCCTCTCGATGGCCTGGAAGGAGAACAACGCTTGCTGCAACACGCCATAAACCGCACGGCCGCACGTGTTCATCAGGCCATGGAAGCGTTTATCCACAACATGAACACTATTCACTCGCGCGGCGGCAACCAGGTAGTTTTCAGCTCTATCAACTACGGCACCGACACCTCGGCCGAAGGTCGCTGCATTATACGCGAACTGCTCAATTCAACCTACGAAGGCGTAGGCAACGGCGCAACGGCAATTTTCCCGATTCAGATCTGGAAAAAGAAAAGCGGCGTAAGCTATCTGCCGGAGGATAAGAACTACGACCTTTATCAGCTCGCATGCAAGGTTACAGCCCGACGCTTCTTCCCCAACTTCGTTAACCTCGACGCAACATTTAACCAACACGAAAAGTGGGATGCAAACGACCCCAAGCGCTATCTTTACGAAGTGGCCACTATGGGTTGTCGCACCCGCGTATTTGAAAACCGCTACGGCGAAAAAACCTCAGTTGGTCGCGGCAATCTTTCGTTCTCGACAATCAATATCGTCCGCCTGGCAATTGAGCTTATGGCGATTAAAGATAAAGAGGAACGCATTGCGCGGTTCTTTGAACGCCTCGACGAAGTTTTGGATATTACCGCCCGTCAGCTCAACGACCGCTTTGAATTTCAGAAAACAGCCTTGGCCAAGCAGTTCCCGCTGCTCATGTCGCGCCTTTGGAACGGCTCGGAAGCTCTCGGCCCCAACGACACTATCGAGCCGGTTATCAATCAGGGCACACTCGGCATCGGCTTTATCGGTCTGGCCGAATGCTTGGTAGCCCTCACCGGCAAACACCACGGCGAGGATGCCGACAGCCAGGCTCTGGGTCTGAAAATTATCAGCCACATGCGTTCGCGTGCCAATGAATACTCCGAAAAGTATGGCCACAACTACTCAGTGCTGGCAACTCCAGCTGAAGGCTTGAGCGGCCGCTTTACCCGCATCGACCGAAAGACTTTTGGCGTTATTCCCGGTGTTACCGACCGCGACTACTACACCAACTCCAACCACGTTCCGGTGTATTACCACTGCTCTCCGCGCCATAAAGCGCAAATCGAGGCTCCATACCACGAGCTGACGCGCGGCGGCCATATATTCTACGTGGAAATCGACGGTGACGCCACCCACAACCCGCAGGCAATCAGCGACATTGTTGACCTGATGGATAAATACAATATCGGCTACGGCTCGGTTAACCACAACCGCAACCGCTGCATGGACTGCGGCTACGAAGATGCGTCGGCCGACCTGGAAACCTGCCCCAAATGTAGCGGCACGAATATCGACCGCCTGCAGCGCATAACCGGCTATCTGGTCGGCACCACTGACCGTTGGAACTCCGCCAAACTCGCCGAATTGCGCGACCGTGTAGTTCACAAATGACACTCAATGTTCTTCAGATAGTTCCGGGCACGTCGGTCGACGGCCCGGGACTTCGCACTTCAATCTACCTGGCCGGATGCACGCATCGCTGCCCGGGATGCCATAACCCCGCTTCATGGGATTTCAATGCAGGTACACTTTACAATGTCGACGAGCTTGCCGACATCGTAATCTCCCATGAATTTAACGTTACCTTGACCGGTGGCGACCCGCTGCAGACCCCTCACCCCGAGGCTTTGCTTCACTTAATCAAACGCATTAAGTCTGCCGGATTAAACGTTTGGCTATACACCGGTTACACACTCGAAGAAGCTCGGCAGATAGCAGCCATTAAACCGATACTGGATGAAATTGACACCATAGTGGACGGCCCCTTCATAGAATCGCTGCGCGACACATCCCTGCCCTTCCGCGGCTCCTCCAACCAACGAATCCTCAAGTTGAATGGGGAACTATAAGGTGGTGTATGACTTGAGTTCAGTTTGGTAAAACCAATCGGCCATTATGATATGGCAACAAATATAGTATTTAGTCTTGGGCGCCAGATCATACACAGTTGCCATAATATGTTTATTTTGCGGATAATACTCCGTTTTAGCCGGCTGTAAGTTATTCGGATCGGCCCCGTAGAATATGGCTGCACCAAGCATGCCACATTCGTTGGGATTTTCAATCCAAAAATCGATTTTATATACGCCGGGAGTATACGGCGAGCAGCCAAATCGCAGCACGTCAGGAACCACAGCTCCGGTGGGATACTCGTTAGTGACAGGTATAGTATCTGCTGGGGCCGAGGTTGCCGTTGAGTCAGGTTTGTTGCGGTCAATGGCATTACTACGGTCCGGAACCTCCGGCTCATTATGCGCGCAAGCACATAAGAAGAGAATGGCCGGCCAAATCAGATCTTTCACTTGACAAATATAGTGGTTGCCCTATTGCCGGAAACCTTGATATAGACCCCGGAAGCAGCAGGAGCGACTACCGGAATGCCCGACAGGGAATAGTAACGCACCTGCGCGGCGGTTTCTGTTATTTCGCTAATCGAGGAAGACTCTTCTACGTCAACGCTCATCGTGTAAATGCGGCTCTGCTCAGCCGAGGTCAGTTCAACCGTGCTCACTGCAGAGTCTGCATCAGGGGTCCAGCGCTCATCTTCCCACACGAAATCGCCGCTGTCGGAAATGAAATTTATATCGTTGGAGCCGGAGGCAGCGCCGCTGAGCGACATAGTGAACTGAATGGATTTCAGCAACATATTGTCGGGAACACTCACGGTCAGTGCATCGCCGTCGTAAAGACGAAGGTCAATACCGGCATCGTATGAATGATAGATTCTTACGTGGGTATTACCATAGTCCGAAGCGGTAAAGGTTGCGGTTACGGGGCCGCAAGTAAACGTACGACGGGCAATATTGATATATTCTTTCAAGCCGGGTTCAATAACCTCCGGCACCAACGTTGTGGGTTTATTGAAATCGAAAGTGTAGACTTCGGCATTAGCGGCTAACGCGGCAACAGCAGCCAGAGTGAGAATAAAGCGTTTCATTAGAATTCGCTGGAGAAATGGAACTTAATTTCAGGAAAATCCTGGCGAGCCATGGTCAGCACGTAGTTGCTGTCGGCCAGGAACACGTCGCGCCCCTCGCGGTCAATCGCCATGAATTGATGCTTACGCTTTTTAAACGCTGCGAGCGCTTCGGCATTATCGCTTTCAATCCAGCAAGCCTTATACAGCGAAATCGGTTCCCAGCGGCACTGTGCGCCATATTCATGAAGCAAGCGATACTGAATAACCTCAAACTGCAGCTGACCCACGGTGCCGATAATCTTACGGCCATTGAACTGGTTGATGAACATCTGAGCAACGCCTTCGTCCATAAGCTGCTGAATACCTTTTTCAAGCTGCTTGCTCTTCATGGGGTCAGTGTTCTCGATATATTTGAACATCTCCGGCGAGAAGCTGGGCAGGCCTTTATAGTGAAGGGTTTCGCCTTGAGTGAGCGTATCGCCGATTTTAAATGTCCCGGTGTCGGGAATACCCACAATATCACCCGGATATGCTTCGTCGACAATGCTCTTTTTCTGCGCCATAAAGGCGGTTGGAGCAGCAAAGCGAAGGGTTTTGCCCGAGCGGATGTGGATATACGGTGCATTGCGTTCAAACTTGCCGGAGCAGATCTTAACGAATGCTATACACGAGCGGTGGTTAGGATCCATGTTGGCATGAATCTTGAACACGAAGCCGCTGAACTGATTTTCCGATGGATCAACTTTGCGTTCTTCGGCCTCAATAGGTTTGGGCGAAGGAGCAATCTTAACGAAGCAGTCGAGCAACTCCTTAACACCGAAAGTGTTCAGCGCCGAGCCAAAAAACACAGGAGCTACCAAGCCGGCGCGATAGTCGTCGACATTAAATTCCGGATACACACCCTCAATCAGCTCAAGGTCGTCGCGCAGCTTGCGGGCATCGGCTTCGCCTACCGCCTGATCGATACGCGGGTCATTAACGTTGTCGATTTCCACTCGCTCGCTAACCTTCTGCTTGTTGGGAGTAAACAAATCGAGTGAATGCTCGTAAATGTTATAAACGCCCTTGAACTTGGCGCCGATATTTATAGGCCACGATAGCGGACGGACGGAAATTTTCAGCTCCGATTCGAGTTCATCGAGAATTTCAAAGGGGTCGCGGCCCTCGCGGTCGAGCTTGTTAACAAAGATAATGACCGGAGTGTTGCGCATGCGGCAAACTTCCATCAGTCGACGCGTTTGCTGTTCAACACCTTTGGCAACATCGACGACTATGATAACCGAATCAACTGCCGTGAGGGTTCGGTAGGTATCCTCGGCAAAATCCTGGTGACCGGGGGTGTCGAGAATATTGATTTTATAGTCGCCATAGTTGAAACCCATAACCGACGTAGCCACCGAAATTCCGCGCTGCTTTTCAATTTCCATCCAGTCGGAGGTAGCGGTTTTTTTAATCTTGTTGCTCTTAACTGCTCCGGCAATATGGATTGCGCCGCCGAAAAGCAGCAGTTTCTCGGTAAGGGTAGTTTTACCGGCGTCAGGGTGAGATATGATAGCAAACGTGCGTCTGCGTTGAATTTCTTCAGTTAATGTTGCCATTTATCTAAACTGTGATATGCACTGGCGCAACGAATCAAACCAGTGAGGGATTGTAATGCCGTAGGTCAGGCGTATTTTAGAAGTGTCGAGAACACTGAAATGCGGGCGCTGGGCAGCAGTGGTGTTCAAGAAGTTCGTATCGGTCGAAATTGGCTCGATCGGGGTATTTAAACCGGCCAGCAAAGTTATTGCCTTCGCGAAATCATAACGGGAGCAAACTCCTGAATCGCAATAGTGGTAGATTCCGGGGAACCACTGCGGGGTTGACAATATCTTTGCAATAGCCGACGCGAGATTATAAGCATTGGTAGGCGAACCGATCTGGTCGGCAACAACCTTCAGCGAACCGCCCTTGGCGGCATTTTGAAGTATGCGGTAAACGAAGTTATTCTTGTGTCCGGGGGCATAGAGCCACGAACTGCGAATAATTATGCTCTCGGGAGCAAGCGCCAACAGGGCCGTTTCGCCCGCGCGCTTCGATGCTCCATAATGAGAAATGGGGTTTACCTTGTCACTCTCCTTATAGGGCAGATAATAGCGGCCGTCGAACACATAATCTGTTGAAATATGAATGATTTTCGCGCCATAGTTATCTGCAGCGAGAGCGAGCACCTTAACACCTTCGGAATTTACGGCCGAGCAGGTCGACTTGTCCTCTTCGGCCTGGTCGACATTGGTGTATGCGGCACAATTTACAATATGCGAAATATCATTTTCAGATATGAAGCGGTTAACCAGCTCCGCGTTGGTGATGTCGAGCCGGGAGTGGTCAACAAAAAACAATCTGGCCTTAAGCCTTTCAGGAAGAACCTTTTGCAAGGCTGTTCCGAGCTGTCCGTTTGCGCCGGTGATTAAAACGTTCATTGGTGTCTGTGTTTATTGCTTGCAAAGTTACGAAAATTTACCGACCTATTCAAATTCGTCGGAGTCGAAAAATTCGTCTTCGTAATCTTCCTCATCGTCGGTAATGATTCGCGCCAGCAAGTCATCTGGGTGGTCGGAAGTAATATCCTCGCCCCACAAATCGAAAACCGGATATTTATCTTCGTCAAATAATTCGGCGTCGTTGTTCGTGTCCATTTGTGACAATCAGTGTGTTAACATCGCGTTTTGCCATAAAATCGCGCAACACGATAGAGTATAAATCAATTATTGCTTCAAGATCGGCCTGAGCCTTGGCGTTGGTCAATATCTTGCACTCGCCATTATTTACCGTTATATTCAGTTCATAGCGCGGAGATTTAACATAATATACCTCTGACTCGGGGTATATAGGTTTGGGGCGCACTGCAATAATGGTAATTATTCCGGCCAAAATTATAAGCGATTCATATATCCAGAAACGACTCGTCGCTGTGAGCGCCAGCCCGCAAAAAGTAATAGCCGCCACGAGAAACAGCACCTCCCAGGCAGTAGGATACAAATTTGTAACCATTGCGCCGGGCAGGTTTGACCAAAACTCGGCAACCCAATCTATGGCTTGAATAAAATATCCGGATAAAAACGGCACCTGAAATATCAAGGATATTACTCCCGACACTATAGCAAGCGGCACCAACGGAATAATCATCAGATTTGCCGGCAGGAAATACACCGGAAAAGAGTGGAAATGATAGGCACTGACAATTCCTGTAAGAATAATGGCACTAATCGAAAGGGCCGGATATGAAACCGCACCATATAACCAAGGATGCGCACGGCGGTTTACCCTATCAATTAGCGGAAAGAAAATTATGATTCCCAAAACCGCTGCGAAACTCATCTGAAATCCGGCGGAATATAAATCTGACGGATTTATTATGAGAATCAATATAGCCGCAAGACAAAGGGAATTTAACGGCGGTGACTTCCGCTGAATAATACGGCCAAACATGTAAACCGCAGCCATGATAACTGCGCGCGTTACCGAAGGGATAAACCCCGTAAGGGCTGCGTATGCAATCAAAGCAAGCATAGTAATTGCCAGGCGCAACCTGATGTGGCGACCGAAGTATAACGGCCAAAGTGCCACTGAAAAAATCATGGCAATAATAGCAACGTGCATTCCGCTCAAAGCGAGTACATGCGACAGCCCTGCCGCTGAATATAGTTCACGCGTGGGATTTGATAGCATTTTCGACTGCCCTAAAAGAATGGCGGCAAGTATATTAACGGCTTGGTCATTCAGTCCGCTGCGCATCAACCGTTGCAGTGCGGCATTTCGGGCAACGGCACAATAATAGCGCAGCGAATGAGTGGCGGAATGATATATAATGTTGTCGGGGGCTATAACGGCAGTCGCAACTACGCCCTGCCGCCGCAAGTCGGCCTGCAAATCAATAAAGTCGGGGACATGCGGTTTTGGAGCGAGCGGCATCATCCGGGCCTTGAACTTAAACCTCTCGCCGGCAAGCGGTTCGAGGGATTCCCCCAAAATCTGAAGGCGAGCCTTGAAGCTCCTTACGGCGCGATTGTCAACGCTGTCTATCTCCGCTACCGCCAAGTATCCGTGACTACTCGCTTCATCAACCGAAAGGAGATAGGCACAACAGGTTATATTTCCAAACGCAGGCGGCTCCTGCGGACTTCTCAGTCCCAAGGAGTCGCCTATAAGGATAATGGCAACAAGCACCGCGAGCGGAATCGACAGCGGAACGCGCCCCATTAAATAATTAGTCTATCGTGTTGATTACAACAAAGAAGCTGCTTATGCCGATTGCTAACCAAAGAAGTATTGCAAGAATCAGAGGCTTGGCGCCGACGGCCTTGATGCTCTTGAGCGACAGAGATGCGCCAATGAGGAACAGGGTCAGCACCATGCCTTTTTTAGCCCAGAATGCCATCGTGTTGCCAAAAGCAGCGGGCAGACCGGCATAAGTATTGGCAATCATTGCCAGAATGAACAGGAAGATAAACCAGGGTATTGACACTTTAGCGGTTTTGTCGCGGAAAATAACCATGGTTACAAGCGCCAAGGGAATAATCCACAGCGCACGTGTAAGCTTAATCAGGGTTGCCACTTTAAGGGCTTCAGGACCGTAGGCATCGCCGGCACCTACAACCGACGAGGTGTCGTGGATAGCAATTGCAGCCCAAGTGCCGAACTGGGTTTGAGTCATATCCGCTAAATGGCCTAACGGCGGGAAAATGAACAGCGCTATGGCATTGAGGATAAATACAACGCCCAGGGAAACTGCCATTTCGTTTTCATTAGCCTTAACGACCGGACCAACGGCGGCAATTGCCGAGCCGCCACATATAGCAGTGCCCGAAGAAATCAGATAGGCGGTTTTGCGCTCAAGGTGCAGCCAGTAGCCAAGCAACACACCAAGCACCATAACACCGACAACCGAAACGACGGTAAAGGTCATGCCTTCAGCACCTGATTTCAACGACTCCTGGAGGTTCATCGAGAAACCGTAGCCTACAACTGAGGCCTGAAGCAGGTACTTTGAACACTTCTTATTGAATTTGGGAAACGGATTCTCGAAAGTAAAGGCGAAAATCAGGCCTAAAAACAATGCGAACGCAGGCGAAATCGGTTCGGCCGAGCCCGACAAGTAGCTGATCGGAAATAGAATTACCGCAATAATAAGGATATAAATCCATTTAGCTGCATTACTCTTCATATATGGTTGAATTTAAGTTTCTTAAATTATAGCGCGATGCCATTGTCTCTCCATAGGCACCGGCCGAACGAATCGCAATAATATCGCCCCTATGAGTTTCGGGAAGCAACTGATCCGTGGCAAAAACGTCGCTTGATTCACAAACGGGGCCTACGACATCATATAGTTTTACGGGCTCGGCGGTCGGCGCAGAAATATTCTGAATCAGATGATAAGCGCCGTAGAGTGCGGGGCGAATCAGCTCCGTCATTCCGGCATCGATAATCACAAAATTCTTTTTAGTGCCTGCCTTAACGTAAACGACACGGCTTATTAAACTGCCGCATTGGGCTACTATGCTGCGACCCAGTTCGCAATGCAGCTCCTGACCGGATTTGAGGGGCAGATTGCTCCGGAGCACGTCAAAATAGGCCTTGAAGTCCGGAATCGGATTTTCGTCTGGGTGGTCATAATCGATGCCGAGGCCCCCGCCGACATTCAAAATCTTAAAATTGACATTCGGAAATTCGGCCTCAATTTCTTTGATTCGCTTACACAGATGCTCATACGCTTCCATATTAAGAATTTGCGAACCAATATGAAAATGCAACCCTGTCAGCTCAATATTCGGCAGGGATTGAGCGAGTTCCAACGCCTCATGTAATTGTTCAAGATTTATTCCGAACTTATTTTCTTCCAGACCGGTAGTTATGTATTCATGGGTGTGCGCGTCAATGTTGGGATTAACGCGTAGAGCTATACGGGCCTCCCGATTTCGCATCGCCGCCAGTTGGCTAATAACTACCAGTTCGGGAATAGATTCAACATTGAAGCATCCGATATTTGCGTCGAGAGCAAGATTGATTTCTTTATCTGTCTTCCCTACCCCGGCAAAAAATATTTTATCAGACGGGAAGCCGGCATCGAGCGCGGCTTGAATCTCGCCGCCGCTGACACAGTCAGCGCCCAAGCCTGCAGCTGCGATTGTTTGCAATACCCGCGGGTCGTTGTTGGCTTTTATGGCATAGTGAACATGAGCCTCTCCGGCAGCGGTAAGCACCCGATTGAGCGTTTGCCGGAGCAATCCGAGATTATAGAAATAAAACGGAGTCTCTTTATCTCTAAACTTATTTATCGGGAAATTCATGCCTGAAAAATCGTTGACTGCAGGGCTTTCAGCGCTGCAACCTTATCGCTCTGTTTAACGAGCAGTGAAATATTGTAATTACTGCCGCCGTAGGAAATCATGCGCACGGGAATTTCGCGCAGCGCATCAAGCACTCTGGTTTCAAATCCGCGGTTGTGCCATTCAAGGTCGCCAACCACACAGATTATCGCCATATCCGGTTCAACCGTAACTGTGCCGAACTTCTTGAGGTCGTCGACAATATATTGGAGATTGCGCTGATTATCGATAGTTACCGAAACACCGACCTCTGAGGTAGTAATCATATCAATTGAGGTTTGATAGGATTCAAAAATTTCAAACACCTGGCGCAAAAAGCCGTAGGCAAGCAGCATGCGCCCGCTCTTGATTTTGATAGCGGTAATGTTGTCTTTGGCTGCAACGGCCTTGATCGCATGACTGGGCCGGCAGTTATAGATCACCGTGCCTTTGGCGTCAGGTTGCATGGTGTTGAGCAACCTGACGGGAATATTGTTAAGCTTGGCGGGCAGAACGCATGTCGGATGCAAAATCTTGGCCCCGAAATATGCCAGCTCGGCGGCTTCCTCGAAATGAAGCTCGGCAACCGGGTGAGTGTTGTCGACGTAGCGAGGGTCGTTATTGTGCATTCCGTCTATATCGGTCCAGATCTCGATTTCTTCGGCACCAATTGCCGCGCCTATAAGCGAAGCAGTGTAGTCGCTGCCGCCGCGCTGCAGGTTGTCGACTTCGCCGTAGGCATTGCGGCAAATGAATCCCTGGGTTATGTAGAGGTCAGCGTCGGCATTACGCTCAAGCAGTTCGGTCAAATGCTTGTGGATATAGTTTGCGTCGGGTTCGCCGGTTCTGTTGGTTCGCATGAAATCCAAAGCCGGCAGCAAAACGGAGTTGACGCCATGCTCACGCAGATAAATATTCATCAGCGCGGTGCTCATCAGTTCGCCCTGCGCCAAAATTTCTTTTTCCTCGAAAAGGGTAAAAATATCTTTGGCCAGCGACCGCAGTGACTGAAATATCTGTTTTAATTCTGCGCGGGCTTCCTCGCGGGCTGCTTCGGTTTCAAAAAGGCTTTCAACCACACACTGATAGGTTGACCCAAGGCGGTTGATGATTTCTTTAGCACCATCGATATTCTTTTTATACAAATAGTCGGAAACTTCAACCAACGTGTTGGTAGTTCCCGCCATTGCAGAAAGAACAATTATGTTCTTTCCTTTGTGAGAAATAAGTTCCGCAACCGCTTTAATGCGCTCGGCAGAGCCTACCGAGGTGCCTCCGAATTTTAATACCTTCATTCGCCGTTTACTTCATTTTCAGGGGTTGGTTCTTCAGGGGCTGCTGCCTGCTCAACGAGCTTCAGGGCCTTTTCTTCGCAGCGATAAACCTTTGCCGGATAACGCTCTGTGAAACCGATATTGTGAGTAGCCATAATTACGGCGGTTCCGTCTCGCGAAATCGAATGAAGCATCTCAACAATCTGCTCGGCCGTTTCGGGATCGAGGTTACCGGTAGGCTCGTCAGCCAGAATCAGTTCGGGGCGGTTAAGCAACGCACGCGCTATGGCTATGCGCTGCTGCTCGCCGCCTGAAAGTTCGTGTGGCATCTTATATGACTTGGTAGCCATGCCGACCTGTTGAAGCACTTCCTCGATGCGTTTGTCGCGGTCGGCCTTGTTTTTCCAACCGGTAGCTTCCAATACGAAGCGCAGGTTTTCAAACACCGACCTGTCGGTAAGCAATTGAAAATCCTGAAACACTATGCCGATGCGGCGGCGCAGCAGGTGCACGCGTTTTGCCTTCAGTTCCGATAGATTGATATCAAAAACTTGCGCGTTGCCGTTGGCAATCGGAACCTCGGCATAAATCGTTTTGAGAATGGAGGATTTGCCGCTGCCGACCTTGCCGATAAAATAGACGAAGTCGCCGGGATTGAGTTCAAAATTGACATGGCGCATAACTATGAGTTCCTTGCGCCATATCTCAACGTCGGAGTACCTGACTATTGGTTTTGAATTATCAGTTTCCATATTCAGAGAGGAATTTGATGCGAACCAACCGGATTTCGTTCTCGCTATAATCATCGCCGAGCTCTTTTATGGCCTGTTCAACATCGCCGTTCTCGCTCTCGTGGATGAAATAGTCGTAGATTTCGGTTTGAATATCCTGGTCGATTTCAGAATCAATATAGTAGTTGATATTGAGCTTGGTCCCTGAATAAACAATGGCTTCGATCTCGTCGAGCAGTTCATCAAAGGTAAGGTCTTTTGACTTGGCCATTTCATCGAGCGGAATCTTGCGGTCAATACCCTGAATAATAGCGATTTTCTGCTTCGATTTGTTAGGAACGGTTCTTACGCGCAGATCTTCGGGGCGCTCTATCTCGTTTTCTTCGACATGGGTTTTGATTACGTCGAGAAATTCCTGACCGAAGCGTTTGGCTTTGCCGGGGCCGACACCGGTAATATTCTGCAGTTCCTCCATCGTTATGGGATAGGTGGTAGCCATCTGTTCCAACGACGGGTCCTGGAATATGACGTAGGTGGGCAACTTATGCTGCTTGGCGATTTTCTTCCTCAAATCTTTGAGAATGGAAAAGAGCTCGGGGTCAACGGCAGCAGTGCCGTTGGCTTTAAGGGTTGCGTCTTCGTCGAGGTCTTCGTCAAACTCGTGGTCCTTAGTTATCTTAAATGATTTCGGTTTTTGCAGGAACTCTTCGCCTGCTTCAGTTACGTGGAGTACTCCGAAATCTTCAATGTCGCGCGACAGATAGCCGGCAATTATTGCCTGACGGATAACGGCATTGAGAGTTTTCGCATCGCTGGAGTCCATGGAACCGAACTGTTCGAGTTCATCGTGGTTATAAGACTTTACGGTGGCCGTAGTTCGGCCAAGAGCGATGTCAATAATATGGTCAGCTTTAAATTTTTCCTTGAGGGTGGCTATGATTTCGATAATTGCTGATAGTTCTTCCTTTGCTTCCACTTGTTTTTTCGGATTTAAACAGTTGTCGCAGTTGCCGCAATTCTCCGTCTCATATTTCTCACCGAAGTAATGGAGAAGGGTTTTGCGACGACATAGGGAAGACTCGGCATAACTGGCTGTCTCGGCCAAGAGTTGTTTACCAATTTCCTGCTCGGCAAGGGGCTTACCCTGCATGAATTTTTCCATTTTGCGCAGGTCCTTGGCTGAATAGAAGGTCAGGCACTGGCCTTCGCCGCCATCACGGCCGGCGCGTCCGGTCTCCTGGTAATATCCTTCGAGGGATTTGGGCATATCGTAGTGAATTACGAAACGAACGTCGGGTTTGTCGATACCCATGCCGAAGGCTATGGTAGCGACTATGACGTTAATTTCTTCCATCAGAAAGGCATCCTGGTTGGCACTTCGGGTTGCGGAGTCCATGCCGGCATGATATGCCCGGGCCTTGATGTTGTTTACCACTAAAAGAGCTGCCAACTCTTCTACTTTTTTTCTGGCCAGACAATAGATAATGCCGCTTTTGTCTTCGTTGTTTTTTATGTATTTGATAATTTCGCGGTCTACGTTCTCGGTTTTCGGACGAATCTCATAGTAGAGATTCGAACGGTTAAACGAGGAACGGAACACGCGTGCGCCGCTCATGCCGAGGTTCTTTTGAATATCGTGTTGAACCTTGGGAGTGGCAGTTGCTGTTAGCGCTATCACGGGGCGCTGGCCTATTTCATTGATAATCGGTCGAATGCGTCGATATTCCGGGCGGAAATCGTGACCCCACTCCGAAATGCAGTGGGCTTCGTCGATGGCATAGAATGAGATTTGAACAGACTTCAAGAAATCTATATTCTCAACCTTGGTCAACTGCTCGGGAGCTACATAGAGCAACTTGGTGCGCCCGCTGACAATATCATCTTTGACCGAATCGATTGCCGCGCGGTTGAGCGACGAGTTGAGAAAATGGGCAATCCCGTCATCGCTGCTGAAGTTGCGCATTGCATCGACCTGATTTTTCATCAACGCAATAAGCGGAGAAATCACTATGGCTACACCGGGCATCATTACCGACGGCAGCTGATAGCACAGCGATTTGCCTCCGCCTGTAGGCATCAACACGAACACATCTTCGCCATCGAGTAGCGCAGAGATGATTTGTTCTTGATTACCTTTAAAGGTATCGAAAGCAAAGTGTTCTTTCAGTGCAGCAACGAGTTCTGCGTGGGTAGCCATAATGGATGAGGAGATTAAATGATTGTATTACTTGATTATATCTGTTTCAAAATGTGCTTTTTCGATTTGCTCTAAAGCATAATCGCGGGTAATATTTAGCTTCTTGGTGTCGGTTCCGGGGGTGTTAAACATCGCTTCTACCATTATTGACTCTACAATTGAACGCAGCCCGCGGGCTCCGAGCTTATACTCGATTGCCTTGTCTACTATCAGTTCGAGAGCATCCGGTTCGAATGTAAGTTCTACACCATCCATTGCAAACATCTTGACATACTGACGGATAATTGCATTTTTCGGTTCGGTCAAGATGCGCAGCAGCGCATCGCGGTCCAAAGGATCGAGATGTGTTAAAATCGGCAGACGGCCAATAATTTCCGGAATCAGACCAAACGACTTTAAATCTTGAGGGGCAACATACTGCAAGTAGTTTTCCCTCTTGATTTTCTGCTTTGCCGAATCGGTTGAGTAGCCAACAACATGGGTATTTAACCTGTGGGCAATCTTGCGCTCGATACCATCGAATGCGCCGCCGCAGATAAACAGAATATCCTTGGTATCAACCGGAATCATTTTCTGCTCGGGATGTTTACGGCCACCCTGCGGGGGAACGTTGACAATCGAGCCTTCGAGCAGTTTGAGCAGGCCTTGCTGAACGCCTTCGCCGCTGACGTCGCGGGTAATAGAAGGATTGTCGCCTTTGCGGGCAATCTTGTCGATTTCGTCGATGAAGACAATGCCTCGCTGGGCGCGCTCAACGTCGTAGTCAGCAACCTGGAGCAGGCGGGTAAGCAGACTCTCGATATCTTCGCCAACATAGCCGGCTTCGGTCAACACCGTAGCGTCAACAATAGTAAACGGCACATCGAGCAAGCGCGCAATGGTTTTGGCAAGCAAGGTCTTGCCGGTGCCAGTCGGGCCGACAATTATGATATTGCTTTTTTCAATGTCTACTTCAGGGTCGAGCTCTGAATCTCTCTGGTTCAGGCGTTTATAGTGATTATAAACCGCTACCGACAGATATTTTTTCGCATCGTCCTGGCCGATAACATATTGGTTCAGAAAATCGTTGATTTCGCGCGGTGTAGGCACTTTACCCTTCGGCTCCGACTTCTCTTTTTTGGATTGCTTAGGCGCGCTCTTGCTGCCGACAATGCCCAGTTCATCACCAAACAGGTCGTAGATCTGCCCCAGACATTCGGAGCAGATGCATACGCCCGGGTTTAAAGGCGACGGCAACAGTGCGGCACCCGGATTTGTCGGTCCGCCGCAAAATGCGCAGTGGTCGCCCATTTGCTGTTTCTTAGCCATCTGAGACTTTACTGCTTGGCCTTGATCAGAACTTTGTCAATCATGCCGTATTGCTCAGCTTCCTGAGCAGTCATCCAGTAGTCGCGGTCACTGTCGCGCTCAACCTTTTGGATGGGCTGTCCGGAATGGTCGGCAATAATGGAGTAGAGCTCGTGTTTGAGTTTCAGGATTTCGCGAGCGGTGATTTCGATATCGCTTGCCTGACCTTGTGCACCACCCATAGGCTGGTGAATCATAACGCGCGAGTGTTTCAGGGCAAAACGTTTGCCTTTTTGACCGGCAACGAGCAGAACGGCAGCCATCGAGGCGGCCATGCCGGTGCAGATGGTGGCAACGTCGCTCGAAATATACTGCAT
>CAZKPP010000021.1:0-2261 GCA_964554665.1 uncultured Bacteroides sp. | reverse complement strand
TTACGAGGCTGTTATTTGCCTTTGCGGTGTACTGGTCAAACACAAGGGGGTTGATACCACAGTGCTTGGTCGCAAAGGCTCTGAAGTCATTGGGATTGAAATTTGCCATAATTATATTTTGTACCTTTCTTTGAAATTTATATACAAAATTACAAAAAAAATTCCATCCCGCCAAAATATTTTATAAAAAAGTTTTGCGGCTTTATTTCAACGCCGCGGCAAGTTTTTCGAGCGTTGTTGCTTTCTTTATGGCTTTAAGCGTTTTGCGGCCCATAAGCTCTTCGGGAGCCAATTCCCAGTAGGGTTTTATTTTTTGCAAGATTTGCGTGTCGCCACACAGGTTTTGGCACATTTCGTTAAGAATTTCGCCGTTTATGCGCCTGAGCGCCCTACCCCGTTCGGCCGGCGACATCTCCGCGCCGCCGCGCCACTCTTCGATGAGCGTCGGGCGCGCAAGCAGGCCCCGACCTATCATAACGCCAGCCATTCCGGGGTGGGTTTCAAGAACCCGGTCAATGTCGGCCGGCGTTGTTAACGAACCGTTATATAGAATCGGATGATTGATTTCTGCCAACATTGCCGAAAATTCGTCAACGAGCAGCGGGCCATCGTATGGGTTGCGTATGAGTCGCGGATGAATTGCCACATGGCTCAGTGGCACTGAATTTATAATTGCCGAAATGCGGCGCCAGTCATCAGCCGACTCTACTCCGGGACGCATTTTTATAGAAAAGGTCAGCTCGGAATGGTCGGTAATATATTCGCCAACCTCGGCAAGAACAGCCGGGTTGAGCAGCAGACCCGCGCCGCGCCCCTTTTTGACCTGTGGCGGAAACGGACAGCCGAGGTTTAAATCTATTGCCTTATGCCCTTTGCCTTCAAGCAGTTCCACCAAAGCATGAAACTCATTGAAGTCGCGAAATATTATCTGCGCAACCGCTTCGGGGTCAGCGTCAAGGTCTCGCACATCCTTGGGGCGCGGTTGACCGCCCTCAAGGCGCAAGAATGGCGTGAAATACCGGTCGGCAGCCCACGGAGAGTTGCGGTGAAGTCGCCGCCAAACGGCCTCGGTCAGCCCCTGAAGCGGAGCGGCAAAGAATTTCGGAGTCATTGCAGCTGCCTGGAGCCTTCGCGAAGCAATTCGGGTTCGGCGGAATCCAGAAGAGACACAATAGTAGAGCTCAAGACCTCGACTTCATATTCCTGATTGCCATCTATAATCTGGAGAGCAACGTCGTTATCGAGCTCCATCGGGTCGGTGGTTCCGAGCGAACCGGAAAGCAGCGGATGTCCCAGTTCGGCGGCCAAGGCGCGGGCAATGTCATTATCGGGTATGCGGACTCCCACCTCTTTGCGCCCTTTATATACTTTCGGCAGCGAAAGAGCCGGCGGCAGAATAAAGGTGAACGGGCCGGGAGTATTGCGCTTAATGATGGCAAAGGCGCGGTTGTCAATCTTGGCATACTGGGCAGCAGTGGCGATTGAATCGCAAACGAGCGTCAGGGTATGCTTTTCGGGATTTACGCCTTTGAGCCGACATAAAGCCTGAATGGCATCGACATTCAAAGAATCGGCAGCCAAGGCAGGATGAGTGTCGGTAGGATAAACGATTATCGCTCCGCCGCGCATCAGCTCAACGGCGCGGTCAATAGCTCTTTGATCAACGGAATATAAAGTTTGAATCTCCATAATCTACTTGGTAATCTTATTAAAAAAAGCCCGCTTAAAAGCGGACTTTTTAATGGGGTTGCTTACCGGCGACTGATTATTCAGCAGCGGGAGCTTCCTCGGCTGCAGGAGCTTCGGTTTCAGCGGCTTCGGCAGCGGCAGCTGCTTCAGCTTCGGCCTTAGCGGCAGCGAGTTCAGCTTTCTTTTTAGCAACAGCTTCAGCTTTGGCCTTATTCACAGCCTGTTCTGCTTCAAGGCGAGCCTTGAGGGCTTCCTGCTGCTTGCTGGCCATAGCAGTCTTGTCAGCGTTAACTGCAGCCTGCTTTTTCTGCTTCCAGGCTTCGAAACGACGCTGAGCTTCAGCTTCGTCAAAAGCACCTTTCTTAACGCCACCCTGGAGGTGCTTCATCAGAAGCACACCTTCTTCAGAAAGGATGGTGCGAACGGTTGCGGTGGGAAGAGCACCTACATTAAGCCAATACAGAGCCCGCTCGAAGTTCAAAGTTACCGTGGCAGGATTGGTGTTCGGGTTATACGAACCAATACGCTCGATAAATTTGCCATCACGTGGCGCTCTGCTGTCGGCGATTACG
>CAZKPP010000020.1:0-26402 GCA_964554665.1 uncultured Bacteroides sp. | reverse complement strand
CTCCTCTTTCAAGAATGAAAATCTTGCGTCCTAACCGATAGACGAATGGGCCATATCGCGGTTTTGCGACTGCAAAGTTATAACAATTTTTTGAATTGTGCAAATTTTCTTGTAATTTTGCTAAAAATTTATGCGAAAAATTTTAAACATCATTCCGCTTCGGCTCACCCCTCATTCTGATCGCACCTCTATTTTGCAGGCTTACTCGCTTGAAATGGGCGCAGTTAGCTTTGCCGTGCCGGCCGGCTCCGGAGGCGGTGCCGCGCGCCGCCGTGCGCTGCTCCAGCCGCTGACGCCGCTCGAAGTTGAGGCGCAGATTTATCCCGGCCGCGAGCTCCATACCTTTCGCGAGCCGCGTGCGCGCATCCAAATTCACACCATACTTACTCACCCGGAGCGGGCCGCTATGGCAATGTTTATTGCCGAGGTGCTTCAGCGCCTTTTGCAGCAGGCCGATGCCGATTCCTCCACCTATTATTATATAGAGCGTTCCGTTGATCTGCTAAACGACCCGCAGGTGCCGGTTGCGAATTTCGCGCTGATGTTTATGAAAGGGCTGACCGTTTGCTTGGGAATTGAACCGGATTGTCAGGAGTTCCGCCCGGGGATGCTGTTTGACATGATTGACGGCTGTTTCCGCCATTCGGCGGCTCTGCACGGCCACTCGCTTTCGGCGGCCGATTCTGCTGTGGCAGCGCGATTGATGCGCATGACCTGGCAAAACCAGCGCTTCTTCCGCTTCTCGTCGGCGGAGCGTCGCGAGGTCCTCGATAAGATTTTGGAGTATTATTCTATGCACTATGCGCCGCTGACAAACTTGAAGTCACCCGCGGTGCTTCATCAGCTGCTGCGTTAGGCTATCAGCAGCGCCAGACGGTAGACTATAAATGCCATAAGCCAGGCCAGCACAGTGTTGTAAACGGCCGAAAAAGCCGCGTATTTCCATGAGCGGGTTTCGCGGGCTATGGCGGCGAGCGTGGCTATGCAGGGGCAGTAGAGAAGCACAAACACCAGGAAGCCCAGAGCCGACGCTGGGGTAAATTCTGCACCAAGCCGAGCCCCTAAGGCAACGTCGGTAACGGCCTCGTCGCCCGTGTAGAGTACTCCGAGGGTGCTGACAATGATTTCTTTGGCGGGAATGCCGGCAATGGCGGCAACCGTTGCGCGCCAACCCATGCCAATCGGCTCCATAACCGGGCTCAGGCCTTTGCCGAGCATCTCCAGATATGAGTCGCCCTCCATCGGGAAGTAGTTCAGCGCCCAAACTATGATGCAGGCAACTAAAATTATGCCGCCCATCTTTTTCAGATATTGTTCGCCCTTGGCCCATGTATGGCGCAGAATGGCATTCGGAGTCGGAACGCGATAGGGGGGCAATTCCATAACGAACGGCGTTTCATCCGTTTTCCACACAAAGCGCCTCAGCAGCTTGGCGGTCATCATTGCCGCCAAAACACCGATGGCGTATATGCCAAAAAACACCAGGGCGGCGTGGGCCGAAAAGAATGTGCCGATCAGCAGAACGTAAATCGGCAGCCTCGCCGAGCAGCTCATAAACGGGTTTATCAGAATCGTAATCAGTCGCGACGAGTGGCTCTCAATGGCTCTTGTGGCCATGATTGCCGGAACATTGCAGCCGAATCCCATCAGCAGCGGAATAAAACTCTTGCCGTGCAGGCCTATATGGTGCATCGATCGGTCCATGATGAAAGCCGCGCGGGCCATATAGCCGGAGTCTTCCAAAAATGATATGCACGCATATAATATAAGGATATTCGGCAGAAAAACGATTACCGAGCCGACGCCGCCGATAATGCCGTCGGCAATCAGGTCTTTGAGCGGGCCGTCGGGCATCGTGTTGCCAACGAATTCCGCCAGCATGGCAACTCCGGTTTCAATCCAGTCCATAGGATATTGGCCTACGGTAAACGTGAGCCAAAATATCAGGAACATTATGCCTAAAAACAGCGGAATGCCAAACAGGCGGTTGATAACAAACGCATCGATAATCGACGTTGAGCGCGTCGACGACCGGCGCTCGCCGCTCATGGTTTCAGCCAGGGCGCCGTCGATAAAACCATACTTCTCGGCAGCAATGGCCGAAGATATGTCTTGCTCGGTGCGTTCCTCTATCAATTTCCGGGCCGACTCCCTCATCTCTTTCATTTGCTGATAATAGGGTCGGTCGGCAAACAGCGTTTCGATTTCCGAATCGCCCTCAAGGAATTTTACCGCCATGTAGCGCGCGGCGAATTTCGGCGGAATGGAGGTGTCGCCCTTTATGAGATTCTTTATAGGGTCGAGGGCCTGCTGCAGGTCGTTGGATAGCGCAATGTGGACGTGGCGCACCTTAGGCTCACGCCCTTCATATACTCTGATTATGGTGTCGAGCAACTCGTGGAGCCCCTGGCCGGTTTTGCTCACGGTCGGAACCATAGGCACTCCGGTCATGGCGCCGAGCAACTCATAGTCGAGCCGTGCGCCCGATTCCTGAAGTTCGTCAAACATGTTCAGGGCCACAACCATCGAGCGGTCCATGTCGATGAGTTCGGTTGTCAGATAAAGGTTGCGCTCAAGATTCGACGCAACAACTACGTTGACTATAACGTCGGGCGTTTCCGACGCTAAATAGCGGCGCACATACAGCTCTTCGGGCGAATATGCTGCCAGGGAATATGTGCCGGGCAGGTCTACGATGTTGAAATGGTAGCCTCCATAGTTAAAGGAGCCCTTTTTTGCCTCGACGGTAACCCCGGAGTAGTTGCCAACATGCTCCGTTGCGCCGCTCAGCGAGTTAAACATCGAAGTTTTGCCGCAGTTGGGGTTGCCGATCAGGGCTATGTTGATTTCGTGTGCTCCATGGTTGTGAAGTTCCGGCAAAAGCTCGTCGGCCTCGTTGGGGTGGGTCAGCGCTTGCGAGTCGGCAGTGCGCGGCAGCTCCATTTCGGCGGCATCTACCACTTCAACCATTTCCGCCTCGCTGCGTCGCAGCGAAACTTCATAACCAAGTATGGAATATTTAACGGGGTCCTTCATCGGAGCCGATAAAACCTTGCGTATCAGCTTGCCGCGTACAAACCCCATTTCGGTCAGGCGTTTACGAAAGGCGCCGTGGCCAAGAATCTTGACCACGTACGCTTCATGTCCTTCCGGAAGGTCATTCAATCTCATTTTCTAATTCTTAACGACTGCAAAGTTCGCAATTTTACGCGACCTGCGCAATACCCACATTTGAGTAAATTGTTGCTATTTCAAAATTTATCGCTAACTTTGGGGGTTAATAACTGCAAGCGATAATGAGTTTCGACACTTTGGCCTTTATGCTGTTTCTGCCATGTATGTTTCTGACATACTGGTTTTTGACGTTTCGCGGAAAGGGTGGGGCGTTGGCTCAGAATCTGATTACGGTTGCAGGCAGTTATGTTTTCTACGGCTGGTGGGATTCGCGTTTTCTGGTGCTGATTTTTCTGACGACGGTATTCAGCTATGCTTCCGGCCAAATGCTCGGTCGCACGACGTCAACGGCCAAACGTAAAGCCGTGCTATGGACCAGCGTCGGTCTGAATCTCGGCATTTTGGGATTCTTTAAGTATTATAACTTTTTTGCCGAAAATCTGCAGGCGTTGCTCGCCCCTTTAGGTATTGGCCTCGACAACGTGACTCTCGATTTGATATTGCCTGTGGGCATTTCGTTCTACACGTTTCAGGCCCTGAGCTATACTATCGACGTTTACCGCCGCAGCATTCGCCCGACCAACGATATTCCGGCCTTTTTTGCGTTCATATCCTTTTTCCCGCAGTTGGTGGCCGGCCCGATTGAGCGTGCAACCAACCTGTTGCCGCAGTTTCAGCTTCGCCGGCGGTTTGACTACGCGCAGGCCGTTGACGGCAGTCGCCGCATTCTTTGGGGATTGTTTAAGAAAATGGTCATAGCCAATAACTGTGCTGACTATGTCGACCTGGTTTTCGGTGCTCCGGAAGCTTTTGAGGGCATCAATCTTTGGTTGGCGGTTTTGCTGTTCACGTTTCAGATCTATGGTGACTTTTCGGGCTACTCGAATATCGCTATCGGCACGGCTCGCCTTTTCGGCATCCGCCTGATGCAGAACTTCAATCTGCCCTATTTTTCGAGGAACATGGCGGAGTTCTGGCGTCGCTGGCACATTTCGCTCAACACCTGGTTTCGCGACTATGTTTATATCCCCCTGGGGGGGAGCAGGGCCGGCAAGGCCAAGACGGCACGAAATGCAACGGTGGTTTTTCTGCTTAGCGGACTCTGGCACGGCGCTGCCTGGAATTTTGTTGCCTGGGGGGCCTATAATGCTGTTCTCGTGGTGCCGATGATGCTTACCGGGCGCTCCAAGCGCAGCGACCGGCCGATGCCACCCATGCGCGAATCGCTGCTGATGGGGTGGACTTTCCTCTTGGTGGCTATCGGCTGGATGATTTTCCGCGCCAATAATCTGCGCCATATCGGTGTGTTTCTAAAGGGAATGTTTACCGACTTCCACTTCCAGTGGGTCGGGCTTTTCCCGGAGCGCATCTTCTTGTGGATTGCGGTGATGATGTTTTTTGAGTGGCTCGGACGCAAGCGCGGCCATGCGCTTGACTTTGCGGGCCACGGTCTGCTGAAGTTTCGCGCCATGCGCTGGGCGGTCTACATTGTCTTGATTGCAATAATCGTTATTTTCCGCGGCCATCAAGGCAACTTCATCTATTTTCAATTCTGATATGAAAAAATATTTGCTTCGCGTCGGCTTGTTTCTTCTGATTTGTTTAGGTTTGATTGCCGGGCTGACGGTCTATGCTTTTGTTGAGCCCCCGAACCGTGATGCTTATATGTATGCCTATACCCGCAAAATGGCGCGCCTCGATTCCGTTGCCGGGCCGCGGCTGGTGTTGGTTGCGGGCAGTTCGGCTGCTTTTGGGTTCGATGGCAGCGAGTTGGGTAATCAGCTCGGAGTGAACGTTGTAAACACCGGCTTGCACTCGGGCATGGGTCTGCGCTTTATGGTTGACAACCTGCGCGACCGTCTGCGCCCGGGCGATATGGTTGTTTTAATCCCTGAATATGAACTGTTTACCGACGAATATTACGGCTATGGAGAGGCGCTGACGTCGGCCGTTGTCTATTCAGGACCAACGGCGCTGAAATCTCTCGATTTTAAGCAGTGGTTGACCTTCCTGTCGGGAGTGCCGGGCCATTTGCGGCTCAATCATTCAGTTCCGCCCGAAGGATATAAAAGCTCTAACTTCAACGAAATCGGCGATGAGGTCAGGCACCTCACCTGCACGCCGAAGCCCGCCGATCTGCGCCGGCTACCGTTTGACGGCACTGTTGATGATGCGGCGTTGGCCGATTTTAAGCGCAAAATCGAGGGGCTTGAGGCTATGGGTTGCCGGGTGATGGTGCTTTGGTCAACGTGTGTCGACTCATACTATCGCCAAAGTCTGCCCGGCATTGAACGGCTCGGCGCCGAGTTCCGCAAATATGGCATAGAGCCGGCTGCGGCGCCCGATTATTTCGTCGTGCCCGACTCAATGGCGTTTGACTCGGTTCATCATCTCAATGCCGCCGGGGTTCGTGAGAACACCCGGCGCCTGGTTTCACTGCTCCGCTCCCCGCAATAGCCTTAAACGTTCAGGCCGAAAGCGCTGAGCAGGGCCGAAGATATGGTCATGTAGATTACCATGCCGATAATGTCGTTGGTAATCGAAATGAAGGGACCGGTTGCTAAGGCAGGGTCGATTTTCAGACGTTCGAGGGTGAGGGGAACGAACGTGCCGAAGACACTGGCAAAAATTACTACGGCAAACAGACTCAGGGCTACCGCAATTGTGGTTACCTGTGTGGCTCCCAGGCGGAAGCAGTTGTAGATAAACACCATGGCGGCGATTATGGTTGCGTTGAGCATGCCCACGCCGATTTCTTTAAGCACCTGCTTCGACGAGTGGCGTATGTCGAGCGAGCCGTTGGCGAGACCTTGAACCACGATAGCCGACGACTGGATGCCGACGTTGCCACCGGTGCCGCCGATAAGCGGAATAAACAGCGCCATGGCGGGGTTGGTGGCAAAACCGGCTTCGAAATTGCCGAGAATCATTGAGTTGCCGATGCCGCCGGCTATGCCGATCAAAAGCCAGGGCAGGCGCGCTTTGGCCTGCGCAAACCAGGAGTCGTCGGTTTCAATGTCGCTCGAAATACCTGATGCCAACTGGTAGTCGCGTTCGGCACTTTCGCGGACCGTATCCATCACGTCGTCGAAGGTGATTTGCCCTACCAGGCGGCCAACGGCGTCGACTACGGGCATTGCCGCAAGGTCATATTTTTCAAAGTCCTGGGCAACCTCGTCGAGGTCGGTGTCGGTTTTCACCGATGCCGGATCGGCCTCCATAACGTGTTTTATTTTGCTCACCGAGGGGTGGGTGAGCATTTTTTTCAGCGGCAGGATTCCGAGCAGGCGCTCGTCGTTGTCGACTACGTAAACGTAATATATCTCGTCGAGTTCCTCGGCTTGCAGGCGCATCTCCTTGATGCACTCGGGCATCGACCAGTTTTCGTTGACAACAATCATTTCGGTTGACATCAGCGAGCCGGCGGTGTTCTCGGGATACTTCATCAGGTCGATAATATCACCGGCCTGCTCAAAGTCGTCGAGTTGCGCAAGCACTTCTTCGCGGTCCTCTTTGTCGAGCTCCTGGAGCACGTCGGCGGCATCGTCGGTGTCCATGTGGTCGACCTGCTTGGCAATCACATCGTTGGGCAGCGCTTCGAGCAGCTTGTGACGCTCGTCCTCGTCGAGTTCCAGAAGCACGTCGGCCGCGGTTTCCTCGTCGAGCAGCTTATAAAGGAACTCGGCCTGCTGGATGTCGAGGTCTTGATAAAGTTCGGCAATATCCGCGGGGTGCAGTTCGTCGAGTTCACGACGGGCTGCGTCAACGTCGCCCTTGGCGATTATTTCGCGAATTTTTTCGAGATATTCGGGGCTGTATTCCTTCATTTAGAGTTCCGACTTACAGAAGATTGAAAAATTCACCGATCCGTAGGCCCGGTGCTGACGAAAATCGGGAAGAGAGGAAAAATCGTGTTTCTTGGAGTGTTCAACAACAACTATGGTGTTGTCGCCACACGCTCCGGAGCCCAATATGGTTTCCGGCACCGCGTCGAAACCCTCCATATCGTATGGCGGGTCGGCAAAAATCAGGTCGACCGGCGAAACGGTGCTCTCAATATATTTCAGGGCATCGCCGCGAATAACCGTCAGCTCCGTGCAATTCAGTTGCTGGCGCACTTTTTCGATAAACCGGTATTGGGTGGGCGCTTTTTCAACGGCCACTACCGAGGCTGCGCCGCGGCTAACCATTTCGAGCGATATGGCGCCGGTGCCGGCAAAGAGGTCAATGGCGGCGATGCCATCGAAATCCAGGTAGTTTTCGAGCACGTTGAAGATATTTTCACGCGCGAAGTCGGTAGTTGGGCGTGCTGATATGTTTGTTGGCACATCGAAGCGTCGACGGCCGAATTTTCCGCGGATAATTCTCATAATTGCGTAATAAAGAGCATGTCGAACGCAACTTTCGGCGCGCGGCGGCGCAAATTCAGCAAACTCTCCGGCAGGGCAGGAGCGGTCAGTTGCGTTGAATTTTTAACTTTGGTTATTGTGTCGGTTATTGCAGCGCGCAATTCCGGGTCAACGGTCATGATTGTTACCGGTTCGTCTGCGGCAGTTGCAAGAATATAATAAGCGCAGTCGTTTGCGCCGGCTGCCTGCGGGCAGTTCAGATAACGGATTGCACCGTCGGCGTTTATGCTGCAGAGAGCCACGTCGCACGGGCCGTTGACCAGCCCGTAGAATCCGGCCGGTTCATTTTTCAGCAGCCAGCGGGCTGTGACGCTGAGCGAGTGGTGAAACTCGGCGCAGGCAAACGTGCGCTTTAAAAAGTTCAGCAGTTCGGCCTCAACCACGTAGCCTACCGTTACTGTCTCTCCGGCCCTGTCGAGCATAACGGTTCGCAGCTCCGACGAGTCGGGGAGCATAGCCTCGGCAATTTCTTCGGCCAATTCGTTTGCCGACACCGGAATCAGAAAAATCTCCGGGGTTGAGAATATAATGTCGATTGAAGCAAAATCGCCGAGCAGCAGCGGATTGTCGTAAACCGCATTCTCAAAGGCCTTGACCGAGTGTTCGGGCAGTTCCTCAACTACGGAGGCAACCGCCGGGTCGATAGACTCCGAGCCGACAATCAGCGCCGACAGACGCCGGTTGTCGACACGCAGTATCAGCCGCATGCCGGCAGTGTTTTCGTTTGTCAGCTCAATCGGTGTCATTTCTTTTCGGGGTAGACAATGCGCGAGTGGTAAATCGTCAGCAGGCGTTCAATAAACGAGTCTTTGATAGTTTGAACGTCGCGGAAGGCCAGCGGCGAGTTGTTGTGGAGACCGGCGGCAACCTGCGAGTCGATAATCTTGTTTACGAGGTCTTTAATGGCTTCGGGTGAATAATTGGTCAGCGAGCGCGATGCGGCCTCAACCGCATCGGCCATCATTATTATGGAGCTTTCAACCGTTGAGGGATTCGGGCCCGGATAGGTATATGGCGCAGCGTCAACGGTCTCGCCGTCGGGAGCGTTGTTGCAGGCGGTTATGTAGAAGTATTTGGCAACGCCCGCACCATGGTGTTCGGCAATGAAGTTGCGTATAGCCGACGGCAGGTTTGCTTTTTCGGCGCGGCGCAGGCCGTCCTGCACGTGGTTGATGATTATGCGTGCGCTCTGTTCGGGCGAAAGGGCCGAATGCGGGTTAACGCCATGCTGGTTCTCGGTGAAGAATGCCGGATTTTCGATTTTGCCGATGTCGTGGTAGAGGGCGCCGGCACGAATCAGCTGAACGTTTGCCCCGAGCTTGCCGGCGGCTTCGGCTGCGAGATTGCTCACACCCATGGCGTGCTGGAAAGTGCCCGGACATTGACGCGATAGCTCGCGCAGCAGCGGGTGGTTAATGTCGCTCAGTTCAACCAGGCCAACGGTGGAGGTGAAGCCGAGCCACCGCTCGAACACAAAGACCAGAACGTAGGCAAACGACACCAACACAATGTTGATGGCCAGGAAGCCGAACATTTTCGGCGCGAGCGACGCAAAAGTGCCGGTGAGCATAACGTTGATGGCAACGTAGGTCAGCACCGACCCCAGGTAAATCAGCAGGGCGGTGCGGAGCAGCTGCGAGCGTAGGCTCAATTCCTTCAGCGAGTTGATGGCTATGGATGCGCCCACGAATTGCAGGGCTATGAATTCGAGCGGGAAGTTGGCGATTACCGCACACAGCAAGGTTGTTGTTAGGGTTGCGAACATGGCTGTTCGTCCGTCGAAGAACACGATTATCATAATCGCAACCATCGAGAACGGCACTATGTAGAGGCCCGAATCAAGGGTCTTCGACATAAGGAAGGCAAATATGCAGAATGCAACAATAAGGCCTACCAGATAGGCCACAACCTTTGGCTGGCGCCAGAGTCTGCGCCTGAAATAATAGAGGAAAACGCCGAGCAGGGTAAACAGAATGCCAACGTAAATGCTCTTGGCCAGCCAGGCGTAAAGCCCGTTGCCGTCGGCGCCGTTGCCACGTTCGGCCTGCAGCGCTTCGTATGTCCGCAATATGGTATAAAGCTGAGGCGTAACTACTTCGCCGCGGTCGATAATGCGTTCGCCCTGCTGGATTACGCCGATGGGCGCTGTGGCGCGCTGCTTGAGGTCGGTGAGCATGCGCTCCGACATAACGGTATCGAGAACCACGTTGGGAACGAGCAGCGCCGCAAGTTTCGACTGCTCGATGGCATAGTGCGCTTCGTCGTAGTCAAGCTGCTCTTTAAGCCATTCGTAGGCGCGGCGCGGCGACCGCAGCTGGTTGGTGGTCTTGCGCTGCAGGGAGTTGCCGTTAACTACTCTCACTGCCGGTAACCGGCCGGTAGAGATGCTGTTGAATACTTCTTCATCTACCAGGCCTTTGGCATATACTTCCTTTACCCGCGATGACAACTGCGAGCGCACCGATGAGGAAACATCAACGCTGTTGAGAGCCTTGGCGAGCTGAGCGTTAACGTTTTGTTCTACGGAGGGCAGGCGCTTGTAAACCGGCACGAAACTGCGGTTTATGGAGTCGATGGCCTCCTGAACCGACATTGAGTCGGGGCGGATGGGAATGTCGAACTGCGCGGTGAGCAGCTGGTAGTTCCACGGGCGGTTGATTTGATAAATGTAGCTCGATGCCGAATGGCGCGGCAGCAGCCAAACAACAATGGCTATGCCCAGAATCAGGGTCAGAATTTGGGTAGTATAGCGGCTTTTCATATTCTGGTTGCGGAAGTTACGCCTGAAATTTTCTTGAGTTGGTTGCAAAGAACATCAACGGCCTCGGCATCGGTAACTTTTACGGTCAGATGCCCGCTGAATACTTCGTTGGTCGCTTCGATTGAGAATTCGCGGAGGTCGATGTTTGCTCCGCCGCTGACTACCGAGCTGATTTCCTGAAGTATGCCGCGGCGGTCAATGCCTTCAATCTGAATTTCGGCCTTGAAGCGCGTTTCGGGAGTTTCTTCCCAGCGGGTCATCAGGATGCGGTGGCCGTAGGTGGCGCGGAGCAGTGCGGCGCGCGGGCAGTTCAGCGAGTGAACGGTAACCGTGCCGTCGTCTTCAATAAAGCCCATAACGTCGTCGCCCGGCAGCGGTGAGCAGCAGTCCGCCAGGTGGTAGTTCTCCTTGCCCTTGGCGGTTTTTAGCGTATAGATTTCCTTGACGTTGATGGCCACTTCTTCGTCGTCGGCCTTCCACTTGTCGAGCGGCTTTTTCTTGGGGGTGCTGAAGGGGTTGAGCAGCTTTTTGAACAGGGCCGAGGTTTGGGCGGCGGCGCTTTGCGGCTTGGCGGTCTTGCGCAGCGCGGCAAAAGTGTCGGTGGGGTTGATTTCGCCTTTGGCGATGCCGATGAATATGTCTTCGCGCGAGTTTACGCGATAGTAGCCCATCATTTTGGTAAAGAGCTCGTTGCTCTCTTCAACTCCGGCCTGCTTGCGTGCGGCCTCAAAAAGGGTCTTGCCCTCCTCGATCATTGGCTGACGGTCGCGGCGCAGGGCCTGACGCAGGCGGGTGCGGGCCTTGGCGGTTGCCAGGAACTTCATCCATTCCTCCTGCGGCTGCTGGGTCTGCGAGGTTATGATTTCAATCTGGTCGCCGCTCTGCAGCGGGGTTGACAGCGAAACCAACTTGTGGTTCACTTTGCCGGCGATGCAGTGAATGCCGAGCTGGCTATGGAGCGTAAACGCAAGGTCGAGCACCGTAGCCTTGGCCGGCAGGGTTATCGGCTCGCCCTTTGGGGTGAACACAACGATTTCGTTGGCAAAAAGATTCAGCTTCACCGTGTCGAGGAAGTCGAGCGCGCTTGGCTCGGGGCTCTCCAGAATATCTTTGATGGTTTCCAGCCATTGACTCAGCTCGGTTTCTTCCTCGCCTTCGCCATCTTTGTATTTCCAGTGAGCGGCAAATCCGCGTTCGGCAATGTCGTCCATGCGCTCCGAGCGTATCTGAATTTCCACCCAGTTGCCGTCGGCGCCCATAACTGTCAGATGCAGTGCCTGATAGCCATTGGCTTTCGGCACACTGATCCAGTCGCGCGTACGGTCGGGGTGGAGCTTATAGAGGTCGGTGATGGCCGAATATATGCGCCAGCTGATTTCCTTTTCCTGCGCGGGGTCGTCGCAGTTGAAAATAATGCGCATGGCGTAGAGATCATAAACCTCCTCAAACGGAATTTTTTTGGTTTCCATTTTCCGCCAGATGCTATAAACGCTCTTCAGGCGGTATTTGGCCTGGAACTTTATGCCGAGTTCGGCAAGTTTGGCGGTTATGGGAGCCGCAAAATCCTCATAAACCATTCGGCGCTTGCGCTCTGTGGCTTCGATTTTGTCGGCAATCTCCTGATATGCCGTCGGATGCTCGTATTTGAAGCTCAGGTCTTCGAGCTCGGTTTTGATTGAAAAGAGGCCGAGGCGGTGGGCAAGCGGGGCGTAGATATAGAGCGTTTCGCCGGCGATTTTATATTGCTTGTTCGGTGCCATGGAGCCGAGGGTGCGCATGTTGTGCAGGCGATCGGCCATTTTTATGAGCACAACCCTGATATCCTCGTTCATGGTCAGCAGCAACTTGCGGAAGTTTTCGGCCTGCGCCGAGGCGTGTTCGCCGAAAATACCCCCCGAAATTTTGGTCAGACCCTCTACCAGCTGCGCAATCTTGTCGCCGAAGTTGGAGCGGATATCCTCGACCGTGTAGTCGGTGTCTTCAACAACATCGTGGAGCAGGGCGGCGCAGATGCTCGTCGAGCCGAGGCCGATTTCCTGCGACGCTATGCGCGCAACAGCAATCGGGTGAAGAATATACGGCTCGCCGGAGCGACGACGAACTCCCGCATGGGCGGACTTGGCAAACCGATAGGCTCGCTCAATAATCTCCACTTTTTTGCGGTGGTTGGAGTTCAGGTAGCCCTGAAGCACATCTTGAAATGCGGCTTCAATCATGCGGTCTTCTTCCTGAAGGTCGGGGTTGGTCGGATATTGCTGTATCATATTGTGATGCTCTATAATGTGGCAAATTTACGAAATTTTTCCGAAAACTACCCACCTCTCCCAAAAATTTTGAATTAAGGTGCACCTTGCGGGGGCGATGGCGGCTCGCCGTCGCGCAACATCGAGGCATCATGTGGGCACGCTGCCCACACCCCCACAAAGGCCTGCGGAGCTGGCCGGCAGAAATGTAGCGTAGGGCCTTGGCCCTACGTGTAGCGCGGAGCATATCCCAAAAACGAGGCGAAGCCTCCCCGAGCTGCAGGCGAGTTGGGAGAGCTGAGCCACGTTTCAGGTAAATCCGGTGGGTGCGCCGTGTGGTAAATCATAAAATGTGCAAAATTTTTTGTTCGCTCAGCTCTTCCCGCTCGCCTGGCGGCTCGGGGGAGGCTTCGCGACCAAATGGGTGGGGTGACTTGCGCGCGGTCGTAGGGCCAAGGCCCCACGCTACCAATCCACCGACCCGCATCCGCGGGTCTTTGACGTCCCTTTCCCCCACAAAGGCGCGCATAGCGGGCCGGCAGCCATAGGTCAGGAACCCGCTTCGCGGGCGCATATTGCGGGGGCGATGGCGGCTCGCCGTCGCGCAGCGTCGTGGCCTCCTGTGGGCAAGCTGCCCACACCCCCACAAAGGCCTGCGGAGCTGGCCGGCAGAAATGTAGCGTAGGGCCTTGGCCCTACGTGTAGCGCGGAGCATATCCCAAAAACGAGGCGAAGCCTCCCCGAGCTGCAGGCGAGTTGGGAGAGCTGAGCCACGTTTCAGGTAAATCCGGTGGGTGCGCCGTGTGGTAAATCATAAAATGTGCAAAATTTTTTGTTCGCTCAGCTCTTCCCGCTCGCCTGGCGGCTCGGGGGAGGCTTCGCGACCAAATGGGTGGGGTGACTTGCGCGCGGTCGTAGGGCCAAGGCCCCACGCTACCAATCCACCGACCCGCGTCCGCGGGTCTTTGACGTCCCTTTCCCCCACAAAGGCCCGCGGAGAGGACCGGTAGAAATGTAGCGTAGGGTGAAGCCCTACGAGTGCGAGCAAAATCCTCCACCTGCCGCCAACAAAAAAATCCCGCCGAAGCGGGATTTTCAAGGGAGGGATGTGTGTGTTTTGGGTTAGCGCACAAAGACTTTGCGGCCGTTGGCAATGTAGATGCCACGCTGCAGACCGCTGAAATCGTTGGTCTGCCGACGAACGCAAACGCCGTTGAGCGTATAGATGTCAAACAATTCGCTTTCGCCAACCTCCGCAATGGTTTCCTCGATTGAGGCATCGGGGTCGTCGGCGGTAGTGAACTCCTGTTCGGCGCCGTAGGTGGTCTTGGTGGTTGTCGAGGCAAAAGCGCGAACCTTATAGGTTGTCGAGGGGTCGAGGTCGCTCAGGCTCGCAATCATGCGCTGACCGCTTACCAACACCTTTTTAACCTCAACGTCGGCGCGCGAACCGCCAACTGACCAATATTCAAAGCCCTGCTCGTTGATATCTTCCGAGCCGCCCATGGCGTAGCCCACAATTTTGGCCGAGTTCATGGTAATGGTGTTCGGGGTGTAGGTATAGACCGTCGGCTCGAAATACACGTCGGCATCGGCCGTTATAAACGCCGTCCAGTCGCCGAAAGTGCGGGTGCCGTTGCAATCCTCATAGTAAGGACGATATTTATAATATGTGTTGCTGCTCAGGCCTTTGAGGCGACCTTCGAGGTGACCGTTAGCCACGGGGCAGGGCGAGAACGTCGACGGCACCATGTCGGGCGCGTCATAGCGGCGCCACTCAAAGCCGCCGCCATATTCTTCCTCGCTCATGTTCGTTTCCGCGCAGATAATCGCGCAATCCTTCGACGCAGCCCTCGCCGCCAAAGTCTTCAACTCCAATTGGGGCAATTTAATAGATCGAGTAATTGACTCCGAGCCAACTCTATAAAAAACATTTACGGTGCTGTTAGCTGCAAGACCTGCTATGGTCTGTTCTATCGGTTCGTATTCTTTTCCGTTAATTGTGAATTCGATCAAGTCTATAATCGCATCTATATAAGTAAAGGAGGGGTTCAATGTAATGATAGTAGGCGTAATCTCCAATTCTTCAATGGTTGGGTCAACCTTTTGTGTCTTGAACGAATCCTCAGATGAGTAATATGTCTTACCTTTAAATTCTGCAGTAGCCCAAAAAGTTTTAGTCGTGTTAGAATTTAGACCTGTAAATTTTACAGCTCCTGTATCATCACACTTTATACCATTTATAGATAAGTTCGTAATTCTACTGTCGTTAACAGTGTTTGCTCTTACTGTTATGGTAGACTGCGTAGCATTAACTTTAGTCATTTGTTTGAAAAAGCTCGATGTGTTGACAGAGTTTTCCTCTGTGAGATTATCGAAATATTCATTCTTGTAGGTACATGTAAAATAATATTTGCACTTAGGCTCAAGATTGTCAATAACAAATTCATTATCTATTGGTGTATATTCGTTGCCATTGCAGGAAAGTTTAGTTACTTCAGCACCAGTATCGCATCTTACTGTGACTCTAGCACTGTCGTAAGATCCTGATGTGGTATAACCAAAAATACCTGGGAGCGCAACACATGATAGCTTAGAGTTAACACTAGACACAGAGGAAAAAAGACTCGGCAATGTATGAACCTTAGTATTAGTTGGAACTTCGTATAACATTTTGAACCCGCTTACAAGAACTACCTTCGTTAGCGAGGTGCAACCTTTAAGGATTGATGAGGGTACGTTATTATAATTAGTAGGAAGGAAAATGAATGACCATAACTTGGAACAATAAGAGAAAGCTTCTTCTCCTATTGAAGTTACCGAGCTAGGTATGGTAACCGTACCAGTCTGGCCGCTGCAGCCGGAGAATGCATACTTGCCAATTGAGGTTACAGAGTTGGGGATAGTAACTGAGGTCAGGGCGCTGCTGCTAGCGAAGGTATATACGCCTATCGCTGTGAGTGTAAACTCTGTGTCGCCATCTTTAGGGTTTGACGGGAGTATTAGTTTCCCGGTGATGTTATTCCCCGGTGAATCTAATGATGAGCCGGCTTTTGTTTGGCAGGTTTTGGCGGCTTCGTCGATGACGGTGTAGGTGATGGTTTGGCCTTCGTAGGTGTACTCAAAGTCGCGGGCCAGGGTTGGGAGGGCGACGAGGACGCCGAGCAGTAGGAGTAGATGTTTTTTCATCTGAGATGATTTGTGGTGCCGCGGTCTTCCCCTCGTTGGCGGTTAAGTGATTGGTTAGTAAACAAAAAGCGCGGGAATCTGACTCGTTGCCGTCCCACGACTTGAGGCTCTCGCATTTGCCCTAACCAGTTGGACGGCAACGGCGAAGCCCACGCAAATATGAACATTGCCTCCGCCGTCTTAACAAGACGCGGAGGAAGATGTCACATCCAAGTGGCGCAACCCGCTGCTTTGCCCTTGACTGGTTAGTGAAATTTGCGAGATTTCAAGTCGTCAAGTGACGAAGCGCAAAGTAACGCTTTTCAATATGTAAGTTGCCGACCCACCCGCTCGCCCGCAGACCGGGGCTTCGCGTTTCGGTCGACACGGCAAAGTTACGCAAATAATTTTGAATTTGGAATTTTGACTGATGTTTTTTTCCCCGCCGCCAATTTTGTGCTTCCCGGGGGCGACGGCGGCTCGCCGTCGCGTTGCGTCGAGGAATCTGTGGGCGAGCTGCCCACACTCCCGGGACGCCGCCATAGCGGCCAAAAGGCTCGGAGAGCCGTGAATGTGGTAAACCTCGGACTTTAGTCCGGGGTCAGTTACCCCCCCCCCGGATTTTGCGAGGGCGAATATTTGGAATTTCCCGATTTTTACCATACCTTTGCGGAATAGCATTCATCAAAATTCACGCATTATGAGAATAATTAACCTTAAATCATTGGCCTGCGCGCAGGGTGGTACTTACATGAGAAAAAGGTTGCTGATTTTGATATTTGGCGTACTGTTTGCTCATTCATCGGCGTTTGGCCGGGAGCAGTATGCTATCGGCAAAGTAGTGGATAGCTATACCCGAGAGTTGATGAAAGATTTTCAGGCGGATTTGTTGCGCCCCGACTCTACGCTTATCAAGTCTTATTTCCCTCGTGAAATGTATAGCTATAATCAGCAGATGAATCTTCGTATTGATAGTTTGCCGGAATCTGACTTCATCATTTATGTAACGGCCGAGGGTTATTATCCGCAGTCAATGAATGTGAAGCGACCGGGCAAGCTGGAGTGGAGTATTGAATTGAATCCCATAAGAATGAACCGCATACCGTTTTATCAGCCCAGGCAGCTCGAAGAGGTGACCGTTACGACATCGCGCGTAAAAATGGTTATGAAAGGCGATACTATCGTATATAATGCCGATGCTTTTGCTTTGGCCGAGGGTTCGATGCTCGACGGCCTTATCGGCCAGCTGCCGGGAGTTGAACTCAAGGGTAACGGACAGATTTACGTCAACGGCAAGTTTGTTGACGAGCTGCTGGTCAACGGCGAAAGCTTTTTCAAGGGTGACCCTAAGATTGCACTCGAAAACCTGCCGGCATATATGGTCAATGACGTGCATGTATTTCATCGCAATGAATACAATGATCGCAAGCCCCTGGAGGAGCTGCCGTTGGTAATGAACGTAGCCCTGAAAAAGCAGTATCAGACCGGATGGATTGCTAATGCCGAAGCCGGCTACGGAACCTCCAACAGTTACCTCGGACGCCTTTTCGGCCTGATGTTTACCCGCGACTCGCGCCTGTCTATAGTGGCTAACGCCAATAACACTAACGACGACCGCAAACCGGGCCAAACCGATACGTGGAACCCCAACTGGCAGACCGCCGGCCGGGCCGACATCGTAAAGGCCGGTATCGACTATATATGGAACTCCAGGCTGCGCAACTGGAAGGTAGAAACCAACCTTTTGGCTGAACATAAGCGCGGGAACCTGGAAACTCAGCAGGTATCGGAGCGCTACATCAGTGGCGGCAACCTGCTCGGCACCGCCGATGGCGCCTCGCGCTCTCGCCAGTGGAAGTTCACTACCGACGATAAGGTAACCTTCCATATTCCCCGATTAACCGTGGAACTTAAGCCGAAAGCCTCATTTGTGCGCACCAAGGTCACCGACTCCAATTCGTCAACGACCTCCGACGCTCTCTCCAACCTTCTGAACTCTCTTAATGAAACCTCCGAAACTTACCGCCGCAACTGGGACGTGGGCTCCGAACTCTACGGTAACTGGGAGCTTCCGGCTTCTACCAATAAGTTGGAAAATAATTTCTCATTCCGCTGGACCGACCGGCGCTACGAAAGCATGACCTCGCGCAGCTTGCTCTTCCCCCTGCAGCCCGAACTTACTGAGCGCCAGACGCCTCAGGAATTCCTGCCCGAACGGCGGTTCAATATAAAGGAGAGCATCAAATTCTCCGGAGATATTCCCATTGCCGAAGACCATACTCCCAGCTACTCCATAAAGTACTCCTTTGCCCACGATAAACTGAACAGCACGCGTAACTACTACGACGAAACCGCAGCGCTCGGCGCCTCAACCTATGAGCGCAACCTCTCGCTCATCCCCTCCAAGTCGTTTCACTACCTTGCCGTTCAAAACCTCCATAGCGTTGAGCTAATGTTGTTTAACTTCTTCCCTCACGTTACCATGTTCGGCAAACGGGAGCAGTTCAGCCTCGGACTCTCGCTTAACTCTACCTACGCGCCCGGCCATATTAACTACCACTATCAAAACGAAATAATCAGCGCAAGGCGCGCCCCATGGTATTTTGAGCCGAAAGTGGATTTCAACCTCGGACTGTTCAGAGGCTCTTACACCTATGAAACCCGCCTGAGCAATCTGCTGGACCTCGTTGACGTAACCGATTCCGCCAACCCGCTCTTTATCTATGCCGGCAACCCCGGCCTGAAATTAGCCCGCGTGCATAAAATTGACCTTATGAGCTGGTGGTTCATGAGCAAAGGAGTAGAGATTTATGCTGCCTTTAATAAGTATGAAAACATGATAGCGCAATCGGCTATCTACGACACTACTACCGGCATCACGACCTTCCGTCCCGTCAACGTTAACGGCAACTGGGACGCATCGGCCTCGGTCAACATTAACCGCAGGATTGACAAAAAGAAGAAATGGCGCATCTCATCAAGCACCAATTTCGGCTACCAAAACTCCGTTGACATCATCAACCTGACCGAAAGCACGGTTCATAACCTCAACGCCGGCGAAAAACTAACCCTGACCTACAAGATAATGGACGGCATGGAAATCGCAGCCAAAGGCACCCTTGACTATCGACGCGCCACCTCCCGGCTGGCCGACTTCCTGACCATCAACGCCTTTGATTTCGACTATGGCATCACCTATCGTGCCACCAAACTCCCCTGGAACCTGAGCTTCACAACCGACCTGATGATGCACTCGCGCCGCGGCTACGCCGACTCGCGTCTCAACACCAACGACCTTGTTTGGAACGCGCGCCTGGCCAAGAGCATCCTCCAGGGCAACCTCACCTTTGCCCTCGACGGCTTCGACATCCTCGGCCGGCTCAGCAACGTTCGCCTCACCATGAATTCCCAGGGGCGTACCGAAACGCGCTACAACACCCTGCCGCGTTACGCGATGCTCCACGTAATATACCGCCTGAATATCCAACCCAAAAAGAAGTAACCGCCGCACGCCCCCGGCTCGGTTAGCGGCCACCGGGACCGCCGGGGCCACCGGGACCTCCCGGGCCGCCGGGGCCGCGCATGCCGGGGCCGCGCATAAAGTCGTCGTCCTCTCTGGCAGGGTTTTTGCCGCCGGCAAAGGTGGAGAACTTATAGGTGAAGGTGAGCATTACGTAGCGTCCCAAAACCAGGTTCTGAACGTCGGCAATCGACTGGGCGGTTTCGCTTCGGCTGATGCTCTTGACCTGATTGAGCAGGTCTTTGCCTTCGAGGGCAATAGTGGCGTTTTTGCCGCGCAGGAACATGTAGCTCAGCGATGCGTTGAGCAGCCATTGCTGCGGATCGTAGCCGGCGGAATAGCCTGTGGCGTTTGAAAAGCGCAGGTCGCTCGACAGAACGAGTCCAAACGGAGTATAGTAGGTTGCGTTGAAGCGTGCACCATAGGTGTGGATGCTCTTATTGGCGGTCTGCTGGTTGGTGTAGGTTGTGTATTGGAAGTTGTAGTCGGGGCGGATTTCCAGTTCCAGGTCGTTGGGGCGGAAGGCTATGGCGAAGCTTTCGCCGATTTCGGTGCGGTTTGAGCGCGATGCCAGGCCGTCGGTAAAGCCTGCCGTCTGGCGGTAGTTGAAGTGGAGGTTGTTGTTGAATGTCCAGGCCTTGTTGCTGAACGGACGCGAGTAGATGGTGAACGCGCCGAAGTTCCAGTTGCCGTTAACGTTTTCGTAGTGCGTTTCGCGTGCGCCGGTTTCGCGGTTGGTGATTACGTTGGTTGCGATGGCGTTCTGGGTGAATCCGGCAAAGGCCATGGCCATTATCGACTGCTGGTTGTCGGGGTTGAAGGTCTGGAAGCGCAGGCGCAGGTTATGAGCAAACGACGGGTTAAGGCTCGGATTACCGTAAACTATGTTCATCGGATTAGAGTAGTCGGGAACGGGCTGCAATTGGGTAATCGACGGTTCCGATGAGCGGCCGTTATAGAAGGCATTGAGCGTTGTCTGCTTGGTGAACTTGTAGCGGAAGCGCAAGAACGGAGCGTAGTTCCAAACCCAGCGGGTGGGAATGGTTTTATCCTTGTTGGTCAGGTTAGTGGAGCGGCTCATTTGCGGGTTGATGCTGATGCCCACATTGAGGTTCATTTTTGAGGTGACCTTTCGGTAGCCGATGCGCATCTGCTGGTTGAAGTAGGCGTTGCGGAACGAGTTGCTCAGCTGAGCATCATAGGAGAGTTCGCCTCCGGTCATGCTGTCGGCGAAGTCCCACAGGCTCCAGTCATAATCTTTCCAGGCCGGATCGGCGCCTCCTATCTGTTTAATAGGTTCGTTTTCAACGGTTTTGTCGGCGTTGTTCCAACGGTAGTTCATGGTGTAGGCAAACTCCATGAAGTTGCCGTTTTTAACGTTGCCTAAAGGTTCGGTCCAGCTCAGGCGGGCGCCCACGTTGTTGTTCCAGGTGTGGTTGTGAATCTCCTGGTAGTCTTCGTAGAGCGAATCGCTCATCTGCCAGAAAGCGTTGCGGTTCCAGTTGCGCTCGTCTTCGTGGGTGTTGCTCAGCGAGTAGTTGGCGCTGAACGAGAATGAACGGCCGGGGTGGGAAGCGAATTTATGATTATAAATAAGGCGTCCGTCGAAGTTGAAACTCTTGCCGTGGGAGTCGCTGATAGTGCGCGAGTTGGTGGTGGGGTCGGATAGGGTGCGCTTGTAGTTTACGCCGAAAGAGTTGCTTTCGCTGTTGTTGAAATTCGCCGAAAAGTTCGGGCGGAAGTCAACGGTGTTGAACGAGTCGGGGTCCCATTTCAAACGCAGGTTGGCATTGATGTTGTGGCCGCGGTCGCGCGAGTCGCTCTCCTGATCTTCATAGGTGCTGGTGCCGTCGTGGAAAATATTTTGGGTATGCGATTTCTTCCAGTTGTGGCGGTTGTTGTGGCTATACATGATGTTGCCGCCATAGCGGAACTTCGTGGTGCCGAGGTTGAAGTTTACGCCGAGGCTTTGGGTGGTGTTGATGCCGTTGGTGCCCCCGAAGCGGCGGAAACGCTGGCCGTTGTTGTCGGTAAAGCCTTCGTCGTTAACGTTGTTGGCGTTGCCGAGAATCGTCACGGAGTTTTTGCCGAACATGCCGTTGACTATAAACGAGCCTTTGTATTTGTTGGGGTCGACGGTGCCTTCTTCGTTAATGCCGATGCCATAGCCGCCGCCAACGGTGCCGTACCAGCCTTTCTTCATGCCGGGTTTCACCGTGAGGTTGATAACGGTTTCATCTTCGCCGTCGTCAACGCCGGTCATGCGCGCAAGGTCGCTCTTGCGGGTAATTACCTGGGCGGATTTTACCATGTCGACCGGAATGTTTTTGGAGGCGACTTTGGGGTCGTCGCTGAAAAATTCCTCGCCGTCGATAAGAATCTTCTTAACCGATTCGCCTTGGGCCTTGATGGAGCCGTCGCTTTCGACTTCAACGCCGGGCAGGCGCTTCAAAAGGTCGGCAACCACGGCATTGGGCGGGGTTGTGTAGCTCGACGCATTATATTCAATGGTATCTTCCATTACCTTTACGGGCGTTGCGATACCGATTGCCACGGCCTCTTTCAAAACTATCGACGATTCCGACAGGCGCAGAGTGTCGACGTTGACTGTTCGCGCGCCCGAGGCTATCTTAACCGGGAGGTTCGTTTGATTGTAGCCTAAATAGGTGGCGCTGACAATGTAGTTGCCCTGACCTACGCCCTGCATGCTGAAACGGCCGTTTAAGTCGGTTGCCGTGGCCTGCACGAATGTTGAGTCTTTGTTGGCTTTCAGGAGTTTAACTGTTGCCTGCGGCAGGGGCTCGCCGGTGAGGTCTGTAACCACACCTTTAACAACTGCGGCCGAAGCGCCGAGCGCTCCGACCAGCAGCAATGTAATCACATTAAATAATCGTTGAAACATGAAATGAGAAAATAGTTGTCCTATTGTTACCAATAAGACTTTCATTTCGGCGAAAGGTTTAATCTATGCCTAAAATTTTTTTCACGGCGGCGGTGTCGGCCGCAGCTTCCCATGCAGGCATCTGAAGACGGCGAATATCTACGGCACGCGCGCCGGGGATGATGTTGGCCTTGATTTCTGCAGTTGACGGCACCGATTCGAGGTTCTGATACTCCGAATATGTCCAGCGGGTGAATCGTGAGTTTTCGTTAATGCCGCGGCGGTCGAGATACCATCCCCGGCCAAGGGCAATCGGCTCCTGGTCAACTACGTCGCGCGGCCCGGGGAAGCTGATAAGTTCGCCGGTTGAGGTGTTAACCGTAACCGGAACATTTTCAGGCCCTGCATCGCCTTCCATTTTGTAGACAACGGCCTTGGGAATGGCATTTACCGGTTGGGAGGGCGCAAGGGTTGTCCTGACGAGTTCGGGAGCGGTTTCGGGCATTTCGGTTTTCGTTGTTTTGCAGCCGCTAAAGCCTACGGCTGCCACGGCGGCAACAAGGGTGATGTTTTTTAATTTCATTGTTCAACGGTCATTTCGCCCGCAAGCGGGTAAACAAGATATTCCTTGACTTCTTCGCCGGAGAGTCCTACTCCGAACAGATACATCAGTTTGGTTATGGCGGCCTCGGAAGTCATATCGTAGCCGCATATAACCCCCGCATTCTCAAGCAGGTTGGCCCCTACGTAGCGTTTGGAGTGAACGCCGCCGTTGACGCATTGCGTAACGTTGAGAATCACCAGTCCGCGGTCGCAGGCATCTTTAATAGCGCTGATAAACCAATCTTCGGTAGGGCCATTGCCGGCGCCGTAGGTTTTCAGCACTATGCCGCGCACGTTGGGGGTGTTGAGCAAATGGCGCAGCGTGGCTTCGTCGATGCCCGGATGCAGGTCGAGAAACATCACTTTGGGGTCCATTTTGCACCGCACCTGCAGTGGACGTTTTGCGCGGTGGCTCATCAGGGCATCGGGGTTGAAATGTATGCCCAGACCGATTTTTGCCAGCGACGGATAGTTGTTGCTCTTAAAGGCATTGAAGTTGTCGGCGCTCATTTTGGTGGCCCTGTTGCCGCGCCAGAGGTAGTTTTCAAACAAGATGGCAACTTCCTGAACTATCGGATGGCCGTTTTCGTCGCGCGAGGCGGCGATTTGCAGTGCAGTTATCAGGTTTTCTTCGCCGTCGGTACGTACCTCGCCGATGGGCAGTTGCGACCCGGTGATGATTACCGGCTTGTGCAGGTTTTCGAGCATGAACGACAGAGCCGACGCGGTATAGGCCATGGTGTCGGTACCGTGAAGAACCACAAAACCGTCGTATTCCTCATAATGTCGCTCTATATGGCGCGCAATTTCGCACCAGTGCTGCGGATTCATGTCGCTGGAGTCCAGCGGCTCGGCAAACTGAATGTTGTCGATGCAATAGTCGAGCATCTTAACCTTCGGAACGTTGTCGATCAAGTGGTCGAAATCAAACGGTTCCAAAGCACCGGTGGCCTGATTTTCAATCATGCCGATGGTGCCGCCGGTGTAGATTATGAGGATTCTGGGTTTCATGTTGCAAAAGGGTGGGGGTTAACCGACCTTGGAGCCGGGAGCAACCGGACCGGTCGGGCCGATAACGGTCAGGGAGCCGTCGTTGCTTACTGCGCTGAGAATCATGCCGCAGCTTTCAACGCCTTTGAGTTTTCTTGCCGGCAGGTTGGCTATATAGCAAACCTGTTTGCCAACCAAGTCTTCGGGAGCATAATATTTGGCAATGCCGCTAACTATTGTGCGAGGTTCGCCGGTGCCGTCGTCGATTTTAAACTGAAGGAGCTTGTCGGCCTTCGGAACTTTCGAGCATTCCAAGATTGTGCCTACGCGGATGTCGCATTTGTCAAACAGCTCTATGTCAACGTTCTCCCTTACCGGTTCGGGCTTCCAGGCTGCCTTGGCATTCTCTTCTTTGGCTTTTTGGAGTTTGGCCAGCTGGCCCTCGATAGCGGAGTCTTCGATTTTTTCAAACAGCAGCTCGGGAGTGCCGAGTTCGGTTCCGGCCTCAACTATTGAGCGGCTGCCGAGCATTGACCAGCTCATCTGCTTGATGCCAAGAGTTTTGGCCAACTTTGCAGACATGAAGGGTAGGAACGGCTCAAAGGCGATGGCCAGGTTGCCGGCGATTTGCAGCGCAGTATTTAATACTGTGGCAACGCGCTCCGGGTCGGTTTTCCAAACCTTCCAAGGTTCCGTGTCCTGAAGGTATTTGTTGCCTACGCGGGCCATGTTCATGGCTTCTTTCAGCGCATCGCGGAAGTGGAAAGTGTCGAGCAGCTCGGTCATTTTGACCTTGAGGTCAGAAATCTCGGTCAGCGCGTCGTTGTCGATCGGTTCAATGGCGGCAGCGGCCGGAACTGTGCCGTTGAAATATTTGCCGGTGAGCACAACCACGCGGTTTATGAAGTTGCCCAGAATGGCAACGAGCTCGCTGTTGTTGCGCGCCTGGAAGTCGGCCCACGTAAAGTCGTTGTCTTTGGTCTCGGGGGCATTGGCGGTCAAAACATATCGCAAAACGTCCTGTTTGCCCGGGAAGTCGCGCAGATACTCATGGAGCCATACTGCCCAGTTTCGCGAGGTCGAAATCTTGTCGCCTTCGAGGTTGAGGAATTCGTTGGCCGGCACGTTGTCGGGCAGCTGGTAGCCATCGCCGTATGCGCTCAGCATGGCAGGGAAAACTATGCAGTGGAAAACTATGTTGTCTTTGCCAATGAAGTTCAAAATTCTTGTTTCGGGGTCTTTCCACCATTTTTCCCAGCTGCCGGGCAGCAGTTCTTTGGTGTTGGAAATATAGCCGATTGGCGCGTCAAACCATACGTAGAGCACCTTGCCTTCCGCTCCTTCAACCGGCACGGGTACACCCCAGTCGAGGTCGCGGCTAACGGCGCGCGGCTGCAGACCCATGTCGAGCCATGACTTACACTGTCCGTAAACGTTGCTGCGCCATTCTTTGTGCTCGTCGAGAATCCAGTGGCTGAGCTTCTCTTGCCATTTGTCCAGCGGCAGATACCAGTGGAAGGTCTCGCGCATTACCGGAGTTGTGTCGGTCAGTGCGCTTTTGGGGTTGATAAGCTCCGTTGGCGAAAGCGATGTGCCGCATTTCTCACACTGGTCGCCGTATGCTTTGGGGTTGTGGCAGTGCGGGCATTCGCCGGTAACATACCTGTCGGCCAGAAATTGACCCGCTTTTTCGTCGTAGAGCTGCATCGAACTTTTCTCAATAAATTCTCCTTTTTCATAAAGGTGGCGGAAAAATTCCGATGCCGTATCAGAGTGGATGTCGCTGGTGGTGCGGGAATATATATCAAACGAAATTCCCAGCTCTTCCATCGAATCTTTTATTATTGTGTGGTAGCGGTCAACGATGTCTTGAGGCGTAACGCCCTCGCGCTTGGCTTTTATAGTAATGGGCACGCCATGTTCGTCGCTTCCCCCGATCATTATCACTTCTTCGCCCTTCAGACGTAGATAGCGGGTGTAAATGTCGGCCGGAACATAAACGCCGGCCAGATGGCCTATGTGTACCGGACCGTTGGCGTAGGGTAGCGCTGTGGTTACCAGCGTGCGCTTGAACTGCTTTTTACCTTCCATATATATAATATTGTATAGCTTTTGGTTACTAAAATACCCCGCAAACTTACAAAAAAATTCCCACTCCAACAAATTTACCCGCTTCCCCTCGCCCATAGAAGGCGCCAAAAATTCGCCCGCCCCAGCCCGGGGTAGGTTGCCTTCTGGTGAGGGAGCGGCGGAATTGTTCGGCGGGTTAGTGTTAAAGTATGTTAAAGATGAAAAATTTTTGTGGGGTGTAAGTGGTTGGGGGAGGGGGTGTTGCGAAAAATATGTTGTAGAGCATAAAATTTTGGGAGTTTGAAAAATTTGGATATGTCGAAAAGTCGCCGTAACTTTGCACTCGCTTTCGGGGCAAGCCCGTAAGGCGAAAAGGACATTGAAAAAGCTTACAATAGACAAGAAGTAGTGCAAGAGAACGAGAGAGCGAGTGCTAAGGAGTTCCTTGTCAATTCTACGAAGCAGAGAAGCTTCAGCCCGAGCCTAAAGATAATAAGGTCGGTCAACACTCAACAAAAAGAAGATATCTAAAAAAGATAACTAACAACGGAGAGTTTGATCCTGGCTCAGGATGAACGCTAGC
>CAZKPP010000019.1:0-26636 GCA_964554665.1 uncultured Bacteroides sp. | reverse complement strand
TGAGTTCGTAGTAGTCGTAGCAGCAGTTTTCAAGAATCATGCAGTGCTTGCGGGTTTTTTCGCTCAGGTCGATGAGCTCCCAGCATTGTTCGAGGTTCATGGCCGAGGGAACTTCGATAGCGGTGTGTTTGCCGTTTTCGAGGGCAGCTTTGGCCACGGGGAAGTGGTGGTCCCAGTCGGTTGCTACGTAAACGAGGTCAACGTCGGGGCGTTCGCAAACGGCCTGATAGCCATCTTCGCCGAAGTAAATGTCGGCGGGTTTGAGGCCTTGTTCGCGGAGGTATTTCTGGCATTTTGCAGCACGTACGGAGTCGAAGTCGCAGAGAGCAACGATTTCTACGCCGGGAATGTGGGCGAAGCGGTTAACGGCGCCGGGGCCACGCATGCCCAGACCAACGAAGGCAACGCGCACTTTTTCGAGTTTCGGAGCGGTGAGGCCGAGAACGTGTTCCTGGCCGGCGGGGCGCTCGGGAGTTTCAACAACGAGAGTGCCTTTGTCCCAATGAGTTTTGGTTGAAGGCGACAGCGATTGAGCGGTAGCAGCGGTTCCCGAAAGGAGCAGCGCTGCGGTAGCTAAAGCAAGTTTTTTGATAATCATTGGTTTAGATAAATGGTTTATAATATATTTTCTGCAAAGTTACGCAAAAATTTTTAATAAACAAAATGGATGTTAGCTTATCAATGAAGATAGGAAGCTGAATTCGCGCAGACGTTCGAGTCTGATAAGGACCGCTGCAAGAAGGGAGGATATGACGATTGCGCCGGCCAACGCTAGATAGGGATTTATGGATGCTTCGCATGTATTGGTGATAACTATAAGTGGAAACAAAACGATCATGTGGATATAATAAATCCACATGCTGGCAGATCTGAATTTCTTGTAGGTAGTTGAATCGCGAAGTTCTGGTTTTAAACCGAGCATAAATAGTCCTATGCCACCGGTTAATGGGGAAAAAGGAAGCCCTGTGGAATATAAAATCAGGCTTATCGCAAGTAAAGCTACTGCCATAGGCAACTGCTTGGACATCTTTTTTTCGTATTGGAATAGCAGGAAGCCTCCACAAATGTATATTGCTCCGCCGAGTGAGCGCACCGTGAGCCTGTCGAAAACTTTAAGAGTTTTAATTACGGCTATATTGGATAAGCTATCCGGATCAATATAATTTATGAGATATATGACTGAAAAAACAATCATTCCGATAGTTACCGTTCTTTTTAGCTGTGAAGAAAAAGAAAGAATCAGAAACACTATAGCCATTGAATAGATAAACCATAGGGGCCATGCGTAGGGGCTTTCGCCGTCAATGATAACCATTGAAACATATCGAGTCACATCGCCAACGAATGAATGCGTTGAAACAAAAATAAAATAATAGAGGGCAATTGGAAAGTAAACGAGCAGCCATTTCGCATAGAGGCGAAACAGTTTCCGTGAACGGGTGTGAAGTTCCACGCGGCAATCAGATTCGCGTAGCACTGTGCATTTTCTTGCGAGCAGATAGCCGGAGGTAATGAAGAAAAAAGGAACCGCAAGCCTGATGAACCATTCGAAAATGGCCGGCCATTCTTGGTGTGTTATTGCTGAAACGTGTATGGCTATTACAGCGTAAGCCATTAATAGTTTCAGGCAATCAATGAAGTTTAGGTTTTTCATCGGCGGCGGCGCATTGGGGGAAGGGCTATGTCTTCGAGGTGGTCGATGGTATAGGAGCCATCGGGCATGTTCACGATCAACACGGCATCGATCTGCAAATCCAAAGGCAAGTTCTTCGATTTCAGATATGCCGCTCCGCCGCGGGCCAGGCGGTTAATCTTCTGTCGGTCGATGGCAAAGTCGGAGTCTTCGTGGTCATACTTGCGTGTTTTGACCTCAACAATTACCAGGCGGGCGTTGAATTGGGCTATAATATCGAGTTCGGCGTCGGCTATGTGCACGTTTTGGTCAACTATGGCGTAGCCTTTCGACGCTAACAGTTCCATGGCGAGGATTTCGCCGCGCGTGCCTATGGCTTTGGATGTTTGTCCGGGAGTAATCATGGGCGGGCTTTGAGGGCTAAAATTCTGTGGCCAAGGCGGCAATACAGGCATTTGCGTACGTCGCAATAGCTTCTGCGCGCCTGAATCATGGCCTGAGATGTGAAGGCGTTCGGACATGGCACACCGGCATTGACAAAGTCGGTGGTAAGCCGGTTCTTTTCGCCGGGCAGGTGTTCGAGAATGTCTACGGCGCGGTCGGCCGGCTCCGGGTCGCCGCTGAACTCTCCGTAGGCCATCATCAGCGGCACAACCACGTTGATAATCAGCATATCTATCGTCGATGCGCCCAATGCCCGCGGGCTGGCATTACCTATGCCGGTGAAGTTATAGTTCGTAGACCAGAAGCCACACAACTCAAATTGGAAAATCCGGCGCGCGTCTTCTTCGCTGCGGCAGTCGAGAATCTGCTGCATGAGGTTGAAGCCGCCATAAACCATTTGGGCCAGTGTGGCCAGTCGGCGGTGGGGAAACGATGCCGGGCGCATGCGGCTCATGCGCCAAATTATCGAGCCGGGGGCTTTAAGCCCGAATTTGTTGCTTAAAAAAGAATATTCGGTTTTGAGCCGGTCAACATATGGGCCGCCGTGGGCGTCGGTGAGCATTCCCGCTTGGCCGAACATAAAGGCTTCGAGGGCGAGCAGCGAGTCGCTGTGTTTATGCAGCAATTTCAGTGGCAGCGACGCCGCGATGCGCTCAAAGGAGTCGCCGTTTATGCCGGCACCGAGGGCGCGGCCCAGCGTGATGAACGCCGTTTGCTGCCAGTCGCCGTTTGTTCGTTCGAGTCGCTCGTTTATGGCCTCGATTTTTGAGTGGAGGCGTTCAAAAGCGAGCGAGTCGAGCCAGTCGCGAACCAGCAGCGGGCTCATGGCCGACAGCTCGGAGGCGCAGGCCAGGGCGTTGGCCGGATTGTTGACGAATTCGGCATAGCGACTCGAAAAATCGCGGGCACACGGCATTACAATCTGCGGCAACGTGCGTCCGTCGGGAGTCTGAATCGGGCAATCGTCGAACTGAACAACGTGGAGCACTACCGTGTCGTAGGCGCGGTCGCGGTCATGGCCGTGGCGAAACCAGTCGGAGGCGCGAACGTGGATTTCAACGTTGCCACACCACATTTCGTCGCCAATCTTCACCTTGGCGTTGAAAAAGTCGGGTCCGGCGTCGCGGTTGAGCTGGCCAACGTCGATAACGGCTACCGGCCGCCCGTCGTTGGTGCGCATATCGGCGGCAATCCACAAGCGGTGGTGCCAAACGTATTGCATCAGCTCTTCCATTGGCCGACTATGGCTACATAGGAAAGTAGAATTACGTTCATCATCAGGGCATAAACAATGGCCGGAATTGCCAGCCGCTCGTTGTTGAACACCAGCGGCGAGGCGCTCAGGGTTATGGCCTGGGCGGCGTTTTGCATGCCAACTTCAATTACTATAGTGCGTCGTTCGCGCTCCGAAAGCCGAAAGAGCCAGCCGAGCGACCAGCCTCCGGCCATGGCCAGGATAATCAGCAGGGTAATTACAATGCCGAGCTGGCCGAAGTGCTCGGCGATTTCGTTGCTGTTGTTAACAAAGAATATGGCGGCCAGGAGCAGCAGCAGCGGAAAGGCCAGGCGGCTGAGAATGCCGTGGAGCTTCAGGGCGATATTTTCCCAGTAGGCGCGCACAAACATGCCCACCAGCACCGGCACCAGCACCATGACGATATTCTGTATCACCAGGTTGCTCACAGGCATTTCAAACATCGAACCGAGGAAAAGCGGCAAGGTGAACAGGGTCACTACCGAGCTGAGGGCTGTAAGGCTTACCGACAGGGCCACATCGCCGTTGGCTATGCCGCTGAAAATATTACTTGAGCTGCCTCCCGGACAGCAGGCAATAAGCATCAGGCCAAACTGCATTTCGCCGCTAATCTTGAATATCAGGCAAAGAAGAATAACGATTATCGGAAGCAGCAGAATCTGCCCTGCCAGTCCAACGAAAATTGCCTTGGGGCGGCGGAATATCAATGAGAAATCAGACGGGCGCAACGCCAGTCCGAGGTCAAACATCAGCAGGGTGAGAATCGGCAGAACAATGAATATGGATGACATAAACAGCGAAAAGCAAATGGTTAAATTAAGTTTTTAAGAGCAAGAAAGAGGCGGTGGATGGGCAGGCCCATAACGTTGTAGAACGAACCGCGGATGCCCTTTACGGCGGCGGCTCCTATCCATTCCTGAATTCCGTAGGCGCCGGCCTTGTCGAGCGGGCGGTAGCGCTCAACGTAGTAGTTGATTTCCTCGTCGGTCAGCGGGTCGAAGTCAACCTCGGTGGTGTCGGCAAAGGTTTCGAGCGGAGCCCCGGCGCGGCCTATGCTTACGCCGGTAACAACGTGGTGGGTTTTGCCGCTGAGGTCGCGGAGTATGCGGCGCGCGTCGGCTTCGTCGACGGGTTTGCCAATTACGCGGCCGTTGAGAATTACCACCGTGTCGGCCGTAATGAGAATCTCGTCGGGCTGCAGGTCGCCAAGATAGGGCTGCGCTTTGAGCCGCGACAGATAAACAGGCACTTCCTCGGCCGGAAGCTCGGCGGGAACAATCTCGTCGACCGGGCGCGACGTGTCAACCCTGAAGTCAACATTGAGCATCGCCAGGAGCTCGCGGCGGCGAGGCGACCCGCTGGCGAGGATGTAGCGCTTACCATCCATAGGCCGTGTCGACGTGGAGCCACTGACCCTGGGCCCGCATTGTTTGTTCAATCAAATCTCGCGCAATTCCATGGCCGCCGGCTATGGGCGAAACGTAGGTGGCGGCTTCCTTGGCGTCGGGCGACGCATCGGCCGGGGCTATGCTCAGGCCGGCGCGCTTCATGCACAGAATGTCGGGCACGTCGTCGCCGCAATATGCCACCTGCTCCATGGTCAGGCCTTGGTCGGCCACCCATTTTTCAAATATCGGCAGCTTGTTGCCCGCTTTCAGAAAAATATCCTTGATGCCGAGCAGGCTGTAGCGAAGATAAACCGTTTCGGTGTCGGCGCCTGTCAGAATACAGATTTTATAGCCGTGTTTAACTGCTAACTGCAAGGCATAGCCGTCTTTAACGTTGGCCATGCGGGCCGGGGCGCCGTTGGCGTCGATCGGCACCATGTTGGGCGACAGAACGCCGTCGACGTCGAAAACAAAGGCGCGGAGTTGCGAAAGATTATATGGTATCATGGTTGAATTGTTGCAACATTTTGTTTGATAAGAATTTATAAACATCGGCAATGTCGGGCGGGAGCGCGGCAATGTGTTTGCTGATGGTTTGCAGGTCGCCGCGCTTGGCGGGGCCGGTCATTGCCAGGGCGGGGCTCATTTCCAGTGCGCGCCCGGCGGTCATTTCTATCAGCGGGCGGAGCATGTCGAAGCTGAGGCCGGCCAGATCGGTCAATTCCTCCGACAGCGACCACAGATACATTGCCATATTGCAGCATATAACCGCTGCGGCGTGGAGCCGGCGGCGCGAGTCGGAGTCGAGCTCGGCTACGGACGGCGACATCAGCCGGGCGAGTTCGCCGCAAAGGGCGTCGCCCTCAACCAGCATCGGCACCTTGCTCCAGTCTGTCGGGTGCCCCTTGAGCATGGTTTGCAGCGGATAGAGAATGCCGCGGCGCGGAAATTTGGCCGGGTCGAAAACGTCGAGGCCTACGGAGCCGGCAGTGTGCATCCAAACCGCTTTGCCTGCCGAGCGCACCTGCTGCAATATAGGGGCTATGGCATCGTCGCTGACGGCCAGAATGACCGCATCGACCGCATCGGCATCGAGCTCCGAAACGGGAGTGCCGCCGCGCGAACACACCTGAACGATTTCCACTCCCTGCTCCTTGAGGCGGTCAATAAACTGAGTGGCAACGTTGCCCCGGCCTATGAAGCTGACGCGCATTATTGGAACTTGCCGATATGAACGTTCTCCCAGCGGAGTTTTTCAACGTTTTGCGGTTGGCGCTCTTCGTCGGGATAGCCAAAAGTAATAATGCAGAGGGGTTGCACCTGTTCGGGCATTTCGAGCAGCTCGCTGACAACGTCTTCGGCCGGCGTTCCGCCCTCGTCCAGGCGTCCGTTAACCTCAATCCAGCATGAGCCGATGCCGAGCTCGCGGGCCTGAAGCATCATGTAGGCAGCGGCAATCGAGGCGTCTTCAATCCAGGTTTGTGATTCGGTAACGTCCACGGCCACAACCACTGCCAGCTTGCAGCGGCCAACGGGCAGAGCGCCGGAGCTTTTACACCGGCTCAGGCGTTCGAGCATTTCGGGGTCTTCAACGGCTATGAAGTGCCATGCGCGGGCGTTTTTGCCTGTGGGCGAGAGCAGTCCGGCCTCGATAATGGTTTTAACATCGTCGGGGTTCAGTGGCCGGTCGGTGTATTTTCTGATTGAGCGCCGCTCAATCAGCAGTTGGTGCAAATCTTGCATAATGTGAATGTCGGTTTATGAGGGGTTATGCGCAAAGTTACGAAAAAATTTTCATTTCTCCATTTTTTTGCATATCTTTGCAATTACAATGTGTAACCGTAAGGAATGCATAACACGCCTTAAGGCAGCCTTGCCCTTTATTCGTTCGGAATTTGGGGTAAGGTCGTTAACGCTTTTCGGCTCAATGGCGCGAGGTGATAATCAAGCCAATAGCGATGTTGATATTTGCGTAGACATGCCGCCAAAGGCCTTTAGGGTTATTGCCCTGAAGCAGTATCTTCAGGAATTGTTGGGTTGTGATGTTGATCTTGTGCGTCGCAATCCTAATCTCGATTACCTATTATCTAACGAAATTGCGCGCGATGGCATCCCGGTCTTACAATAGCGATATTCTTGTTGAACATACCCTTCGCAAGTTAATCGAAGCGTGCGATTTGATTTCGCGGTGGAACAAAAATATTTCTTCTGCCGATGATTATACCGGTTCGCCTGAAGGAATGCAGGTGATGGCAGCTACTTGTATGCTCCTGGAAGCTATTGGTGAAGGAGTTAAGAAGATAGACAAACTCAATCCTGGCCTTCTGGAGCGTGAGCCGGAAATTCCATGGCGCGAAATCAAGGGGTTGCGTGACCATATTGCCCATGGATATTTCAACCTCGATGCCGAAATTATTTATGATGTGGCAGTGCAGGAACTGCCGGTAGTGAAACCTGCGCTAAGCCGCTTAATCGGCCTGCTTGATTTCGATTCTTTTGAGTAAAAAAGGATGTTGGCCGGTATCGGCCGGACTTTAACCGGGCATTAAATGGTGAGGGAGAGGAGGATGCGCTGGTAGAACATGAAGTCGCCGGGGGTGAGGTGGAAATCGAGCTCCGCACGCAGGTTTACGATGTTGCGCCATTGGAGCAGCAGGCCCGAAATTTCGGTGCGGTTATACCACTTGGCCTCGTAAAACGCTTCCCCCTCCGAAAGCTGATAGGCAAACTTTGAATACAGCGGAAACAAGGGCCGGTTGCCGGTCCAGCTGACGTTGCGCAGCTTCAGTCGCCAGAATTCGGCCGTAAGCTCCGTTCGCAAACCTATGGCGTTGAGCCATTCACCGTTCTCGCGGTCGCGGTTGAGCGAGCCGAGCGCGCCGGCATCGATACGCAGTTGCTTCCAGTGGCGCCACGGCCTCAGCAGGTCGGTAAGGTCGAGGCCTACCGATGGGTTGACTATCAGGTTGTCGACCACGTATTGTTTCTCGGCGGGATTTTTCGCTTTTGCAAGGTGGTTGAGCATCGCCAGGCCGCCGGCGCGGAAAAGCTTGTGGCCATACTCGCCGGTAAAGATAACCGCAAAGGCCTCGCGGCGCGTGTCGGTTTGCATTCCGCGCCAGTCGCAAAGAAATTCAAAAAATCCGTGGCGGCTTTGGTATTGCAGCAGTGCGCCGCGCAGGTTGTTCTGGAAATAGCGCGTTGAATCGCTGACAATATATTCCGGCAGCGGGCGCAGAAGCTGGCGGCGCGGAAACATGCCCAGCGAGCCGCTCAGGTGCTCGCCCCGGTAGCGGTAGTATAGGGTGGGGGAGAAGCGTTGGCCGTCCCATTCGCAGCCGATGGGCTGAGTGTAGCAAACACCGCCCATAACGCGATGCCGGCCATGGTCGAACGACAGCCCGATTTCCGGCGCCAGCCGCGTCAGGAAAAAGGTTTGGGCGGCCGTGTGGTTGGCGTCGCCCTCGCGATTGTCGAAGATTGTTGCAAATTCGCCTCCCCATTCAAATTTTTGGGCGTCGGCGCCCATGAAGAGTAGCAGGGCAACTGCGGAAACCGCTCCGCGCTTGCCCCACTTGATTTTCGATGCGGCAAAGTAGACCCCAGCGGCGATTGCCGAGCCGATGGCCGCGCCGCCGAGAATGTCGCCCGGATGGTGAACACCCAAGTATAGTCTCGACCAGCAAACAACCGTGGCCCAGATGAATATAAACCACGTCATCGGGCGCCACTTCATTGCGAGGCTCAAAAAGGTTGCCAGAGCAAAAGTGTTGGCCGCATGGCATGAGGGGAAGCTATAAGAGCCGGGGCAGTAGCCGTTGACCGTCACAACCAGCGCCGACAGCGGATTTTCGGGGTCGGCGGGGCGCAACCGCCCGATCATCGGGCGCAGATATGAGGCGCAGAGCTGGTCGCTGAGGGTTATGGTCAGGGCAATGCCGAGCAACATTACGATTGCCCGGCGCCAGCCGCAGCGCCAAAACAGCAGTCCGGCCAGCGCAACATAAAGCGGAACCCATATCCACTTGCCGGTAATGGCCATCATCAGCGAATCGGCCCAAGGCGAGTGATAGCCGTTAAACCAAAGCAGCGCGCTCTCGTCCCACGCATTCAATGTTTCAATCATTTGCGGGATTCTGCTTGGATTACTTGGTTGGCAAGTTTTTTCAGCGACTGACGGGCGGCGGCAACTTTCTTTTCGAGGCTCAGAATCTGGCTGTTAAGCGATTTGTCGCCCGGCTTATAGCGTCGGCGCAGTTTGTCGAGCGCCAGGTTGTCGGCCTCGGTTTCGGCCAGGGCGTCAACGTAGTTTTCCATGAGCCGGCGGGCATTTGGCGAGCGAAACTGCTCCCAGCGGGTGAGTATGCGTCCGTCGGGCAGGGCGAATTCAAAGTCGGGCGTATTGTCGGCGTCGCCGAAGTCATTGCCGTTGTCGATTCGGCTTATGCGCTTGAGGGTTGCGGCCTGCTCGGCAGTCAGGGGCGATGTCAGCGCTGCGATTTTTGCCTTGGCGCGGAGCTCGGGGTCGTTGATGTTGATGTTGACTCGGGTTTCGGCCGGAATGAAAACGTAGATGGTAACCGAGTCGGCCAGTTGGTTGCGGTCGGTGGCAAACCATCCGGCGCCGGTTTCCTCGTCGATGGCGAGCATATAGTCGTCGTAGGGCGAGTTATATGGCATGCCCATGTTCTGAGGCAGGGCAAAGCCGTCGCGGCTGCGTCGGGTAATGTAGAGGTCGAGCCCGCCCAGGGAGTCTTCGCCGTCGGTGGCGAAATAGAGCGTGCAGCCGTCGCTGAGCAGGAAGGGATAATTGGCCGTGCCTCCGGCGTTTATGTTGTCGCCCAGGCTTTCGGGAGCGTCCCAGGTGCCGTCGGTCATGCGGCGGCTCTCAACGAGGCCGCTGTCGGTGCCCCACATCATCAGCGAGCCCTCTTCGGGGGTGTAGACAACCGTTTCAGCTGCGTGTGCCATACCCTCGGGCAGTTCGTCTGGCGAGAGCAGCCTGCCGGCGCCGGCCGACAGCTGATAGTTGCGGAAAAACTCCTTGCGTCCAACGTTTATGGAGTCGATAATAGCAATATCCTGAACGCGTTGAATCATTTCGTCCATGCGCTCGATTTGCTGCTTGAGCGACGCCACGAATGCGGGGTCGGCGTTCTTGTCGGCGCTCAGGGCCGCGAGCTTCTCGCGGGCGGTGTCGAGGTCGTAGTCCAGAAACGCCTGTCGGGCCTGAACCGTCAGTTCCTCGGTTGTGAACTTAGGTTTGGCGACGCGCCGCTTGGCCGCATTGGCACCCGGCGCGGCCATTGCTATCAAAATGAGGTATATAAAGATTTTCGCTTTCATATTCTCCGCAAAGTTAGGGCTTTTTTGCCAAAAAACAAAATCGCGTTATTTGTAACAAATTTTAATAAAGATGAAGATTTTTTTGAAATTTGAACAAAAGTTGTTAACTTTGCGCCTGAATAGTGTTAAAATAATTAACACGCCGTTCGCCGAATTCAAGTTTCACATAATATATAGTACATCACATTTAATTGTTTAATTACGGTAATGAAAAAGATTTTCTTCTTCCTCATTGCGGTTATGTTATGTTCAGTAACGGCAGTTGCTGCTACCCGCACTGTAACCGGTACGGTCTATTCCCAGGCCGATGAGGAGCCTCTGATTGGCGCTACCGTCATTCCTTTGCCCAAAGGCCAAGGACAAGGCACGGCAACCGACATCGACGGCCATTTCTCGCTCGTGGTCCCCGAAACCTGCAAAGAACTGCAGATCAGTTTCGTTGGCATGCAGACCAAAAACGTTCACATAACCGACGGTCCGATGATTATTCATCTGGCCAACGGCGATAACCGCCTCGACGAAGTCATGGTGGTTGCCTACGGCACCGCCAAGCGCGCCGAGTTCACCGGTTCGGCTTCCGTAGTTAAGGCCGATCAGATTGCCGACGCTCTCGTAACCTCCGTAACCTCCGTGCTTCAGGGTAAAGTTTCGGGTGTGCAGTCGCTCAGCGCCGACGGTCGCCCCGGCGGCTCGCCGAAAATCCGCATCCGCGGCGTAGGTTCTATCAACGCTTCGGCTGACCCGCTCTACGTTGTTGACGGCGTTCCCTTCGACGGCGAAATCTCCGACCTGGCAGCCTCCGAAATCGAGTCGATGACCGTTTTGAAAGACGCCGCTTCTACCGCCCTCTATGGTGCACGCGGCGCCAACGGCGTAGTGCTCATTACCACCAAAAAAGGTGCTGAAGGAACCGCAAAAATCACCTTCGATGCCCGCTGGGGTGCAAACACCCGCGGCGTGCCCAACTACAACGTTCTGCAGCAGACCGAGCTCTACTACGAAACCATGTACACCGGCTTCTATAACCAGAACATCTACCAGAATCAAATGTCGCCCGACGCCGCATGGCGCTCTGCCTCAAACCGCGCCCTCATCGCCACCGGCTATCAGATATTCACCGTTCCCAACGGCGAATACCTCTTCAGCCCCGCCGGCAAGCTCAACCCCAATGCAGCTCTCGGCTACAACGACGGCACCTTCTTCTACACCCCCGACAACTGGACCAAAGAGAGCCTCCGCACCGGTCTGCGCCAGGACTACTCGCTGAGCGTCAGCGGCGGTACCGACAAAATCAAATACTACGCTTCGGCCAGCTATCTCGGCGACGAAGGTATTATCCGCAACTCGTCGTTTAACCGCATCTCTACCCGCGCTTCGGTTGACTATCAGGCCAAAAAGTGGCTCAAAATCGGCACGAACCTCAACTACACCAACACCCGCTCCGACTATCCCGGCGACAACGACCGCGACTATGCAACTTCGTCGGGCAACTTGTTCTACCTGATCAACCAGATTGCTCCGGTTTATCCGATGTATGTTCGCGACGCCCAGGGTCAGATCATGACCAACGCCCTCTACGGCCATCCCATCTACGACTTCGGCACCGACTCGTCGGAACCTTACCTGACCCGCAACTGGATGAGCTTCTCCAACCCCGCAGGCGGCCTGGTTTATGACACCAGCGAATATTTCTCGGACGTTTTCGACGGCAAGTGGAACGTTACCATCACCCCCATCGAGGGCCTGTCGATTATCGGTAACGCCGGCTACTGGGTAAGCACCAACCGCGCTCACTTCGTAAGCAATCCCTTCTACGGCCAGTCGGCTGAATATGGCGGCTTCGCCCAGCAGGCTTTCGACCACCAGCGTTCGGTTAACCTGCAGGCCATGGCTACCTACAACAAGACTTTCAACGAAAAGCACAACATGGACCTGATGGTTGGCTACGAAACCTACAGCCTGCAGCGCGAATTCCTCAATGCCTGGGGCTACAACCTCTATCTGCCCACCGGCTGGAACGTTTCCAACACCATTGACCAGCGCGAATTCGACGGCGGTCTCGACATCGACTACAACACCCGCGGCATTTTCGGTCGCGCCAAGTATAACTACGACGGCCGCTACTTCTTCCACGCTTCGTATCGCCGCGACGCTTCGTCGCGCTTCGCTCCCGACCACCGCTGGGGTAACTTCTTCTCCGTGTCGGCCGCTTGGGACGTAGCCAAAGAAAAATTCGCTCAGGATGCCACCTGGCTCGACCAGTTCAAGGTTAAATTCTCGTTCGGTCAGAACGGTAACGACAACCTCGGCCCCGAAACCGCCTACTACTACGCCTGGGCCGACCAATATAAGGTTAACGGTGCCAACGGCGTTTGGACCGACGCTACCCTCTTCTATAAAGGTAACCGCAACCTGACCTGGGAAACATCCAACGCCATCAACGCCGGCATCGAGTTCTCGCTCTGGCAGGGCAAGCTCTCCGGCTCGGTTGAATATTATCAGCGTCAGGTTTCCGACATGCTCTTCTTCCTCCCTGCTCCCACCTCGCTGGGCTATTCGAGCTTCCCCACCAACGTTGGTTCGATGCGCAACTATGGCGTTGAAATCGAGTTGGACTACAACATTTTCAACACCAAAGACTTCACCTGGAGCATCAACGCCAACCTCACCACCGCAGGCAACCGCATCATCAAGCTCCCCGCCGACCTGGTTAAGGATGGTCAGTGGGTTACCGGCGCGAACATCTATAAAGAAGGCGAATCGATATATAACCTCTATATGGTTCAGTATGCCGGCGTTGACAAGTCGACCGGCGAAGCCCTCTACAAGGCTTACTACACCGACGAATGGATGGCCTCGCACCCCGAAATCACCTCTAAGGAGTTCACCACTACCAACTGGGACGATGCCTACTCGGGCAACCCCGCAAAGGGTATTGAAGTTTCGCGCAGGGCAACCGGCAATATCATGCCCAAGGTTTACGGCGGCTTCGGCACCAACCTATACTTCCGCGGCATCGACTTCTCGATGAGCTTCGCCTATCAGGCCGGCGGCCGCGTTTGGGACTACACCTATCAGGACCTGATGCACTCAGGCAGCGCTGACAAGAATGGTCAGAACTGGCACGTTGACATCACCAAGGCCTGGACCCCGGAGAACACCAACACCGACGTGCCCCGCGTGAATGCTGCGGATAAGTACACCAACTCCAACAGCGATCGCTTCCTGGTTTCGAGCAACTTCTTGTCGCTCAACAACATCACCCTGGGCTACACTCTGCCCTCGAAGTGGACCAAGGTTATCGGCATTGAGAGCCTCCGCGTTTACGGTGCAGCCGAAAACGTTGCCCTCTGGACCAAGCGCCGCGGCCTTGACCCCCGCCAGAGCTTCGCAACCTCCGCAAATGCCACCTATTCTCCCATCCGCACAATTTCCGGCGGTATCCGCGTTCAATTCTAATCAAAATTTCAGCAGATAATTATGAAATCGAAATATATTAGCCTCGCGATTGCCGGAGCGGTTATCAGCTCAACCCTCTCCGGATGCTACGACATGGACACCGTGCCCATGACCACAAATCTTACCGAGGAACAGAAAATCGAAGCCAAGGAAGCAAACCCCGAATTGGCTCAGGCAAGCATTGTTGGTATCTGCGCCCTGTTCTCAACTTACGGGAACTTATGGACCCCGGTCAAACATAACGACTTCGGCATTCCCGCGCTGATGCTCGGCCTCGACAGCCGCACCGCCGATATGGCCTCGGACAACACCGGCTACAACTGGTTCTCGACCTACGCTGAATTCAGCGACTGCAACGAGAACTCATACGGCTGCAACATGGCATGGCGCTATAACTACAATCAGATTCTGGCTGCCAACACCGCCGTTGGCTCTCTCAACCCCGAGTCTGAAGACCCGTTGACCCAGTTCTATCTCGGCCAGGCCTACGCCATGCGCGCCAACGCCTACTTTATGCTCGCCCAGCTGTTTCAACACACCTACGTGGGCCACGAAAACGAACCTTGCGTAATGCTCATCACCGACAAGAACCAGGACGAAGTTCTTGCCAACGGCATTGCCCGCGCGAGCGTTAAGGAGGTTTACGAAATGATCAACACCGACCTCACCGACGCCATCAAACTTATCGGTAACAGCGGCCTCGACCCCGAAGACGTTGTTAGCGATAAGCCCAAGCGCTTCGTGTCGCTCGCTGCCGCCTACGGCCTGCGCGCTCGCGTAAACCTCGTTAAAGAGCTTTGGGCTGAAGCCGCCGAGGATGCAGCCGATGCTATCAGCAACTTCAACGGCGCTCCCCTTTCGATGGAACAGGCTTCGCAGCCCGGCTTCATTTCTATCGACGACAAAAACTGGATGTGGGGCATCGCCATCAACGAAAACGACCTGGTTGTTCAATCCGGTCTTGTTAACCAGCCCTCACACCTCGGTTCGTTCTCTTACGGCTATTCGTCGGTTGGCGCATGGCGCAGAATCAACGCCAAGCTCTTCATCTCGATTCCTGAAAGCGACGTTCGCCGCGGCTGGTTCCTCGATGAAGAGTCGACCAGCGCAAACCTCACCCCGGCTCAGCAAGATTATTGCGACAAAAAAGGCATGCCCGCCTTCACCCAGGTTAAGTTCGCCCCCTACGCCGGAGTGCTCGGCACCTCGAACAATGCTTGCGACATTGCCCTGATGCGCGTTGAGGAAATGTATCTCATCCTGGCCGAAGCCACTGCCAAGGCCGGTGGCGACGGTGCTTCGATTCTGAATAGCTTCGTTCAGAAGTATCGCGACCCGTCGTTCTCGGTTTCCGGCGATGCCGATGCCGTTCAGGAAGCTTGCTTCCAGCAGCGCCGCGTAGAACTGTTTGGCGAAGGCCGCATCTACTTCGACTATCTGCGTCTGCACAAGGGTTGCGACCGCGTAGGCGGCGGCTTCCCCACCGAGTGGACCTACGATATTCCGGCCGATGACCAGATTTTCATCTACCCGATTCCCAATGCCGAAATCAACGGTAACAAGCTCTTTAACAGCGCTGCAAACAATCCTCCGTGCCCGCAGCCCAATCCTGTTGCCGCCGGCGAATAATCAAACCAAGTAAAGTAACTAACAATGAGATTCACAAAATATTTCTCCGCAACGTTATTAGGTCTTGTGGCCCTTACCGCCTGCGACGGCAAGGAAGACAGCATCTATGAACCCGCCGACGCCCCTGCGCCCGGACAACGAGTATATTTCGCCAAAGCCTCCGAGAGCTTTGAAGTTCAAGAAAACTCCGAGTCGGTAACCATCAACGTTTATCGCCCCGAAGCCGAAGTGGCCGACGAGCAGACCGTTCAGCTCATCGCCTACGATCCCTCCGAGCTCTTCACCGTGCCCGCCAACGTAGTCATCCCCGCCGGCGAACTCTCCGCCCCCGTGGAAATCACCTACAACTGGGAAGCTCTGGAACCGAATAAAAACTACATTATCGACATCGCAATTGCCGAAGCCAACGCCAACCAGTATGCAGTAAACTCCACCAAACTGTCGATTACCCTCGCCAAGTGGAGCGACTGGGAACCCCTGCCCGGAGAATCTAAGGGCATCGGCGCTTATGTGTTCGGCCAGTTGTATGAAGGCGCTGAATATCCGGTTCAACTTCTCACCAGCGTTAACGAAGCGGATCCTAACCTGATTAAATATCAGCTCCAGTGGCTCGACGATCCTGAAGACGAAACCAGTTGGTCTACTTTCTTGAGCTTCAATAGCGAAGATGGCGGCAAGACCTTCACTGTGCCGGTACAGCTGTTCTTGGTTCATCCGCAGTATGGCGAAATCTATGTTTGCAGTACTCAGCTCTATGGCGACGCTGCATTGTATGTTGGCGAAGAGGAGGCCTCTGCTCCTTCCTACTTCGATGAAGAAGAAGGCGTATTCTACCTCAATGTTACGTATTATGATGCCGAAGAACCGTGGGGTATAGGCTATGAATACTTCGTGCTCGACGGCTACGACGAGGGCGAAGGCGACGACGAGGACTCGCCCGCTCAGGTGCGCAAACATATTCGCACCAATGCCAAGGTTGCGCGCACTCCTAAGGCCAAGACCTTGAAATTTTAAACTTTCGCACCAAAACCTACGTTATAACACCGGGCTGCCCAATGGGGGCAACCCGGTGTTAACAACTAAATAAATTATGGCAGATTCTAACTTTATAGACTACGTTAAAATTCAGTGTCGCTCGGGCAAGGGCGGCGCCGGCTCCCGCCATTTTCATCGCGCCAAGTATGTGCCCAAAGGTGGCCCCGACGGCGGCGACGGCGGCAAGGGGGGCTCGATAATTCTTCGCGGCAACCGCAACATGTGGACACTGCTGCCGCTGAAATATCAGCGCCACATTTTCGCCACCAACGGCGAATCGGGGGGCGCCGGGCGCTCGTTTGGCAAGGATGGCGAGGATAAGATTATCGAAGTGCCTTGTGGCACGGTTGTGTTCGACGCCGAAACCGGCGAGTATATCACCGAGGTGACCGACGACGGTCAGGAGGTGGTTTTGCTCAAGGGCGGGCGCGGCGGCCTGGGCAACTGGCATTTCGCAACCTCTACAAACCGCACTCCGCGCTATGCGCAGCCGGGCGAACCGGCCCTGGAGCGCACCGTGGTTCTGGAGCTGAAGCTGCTGGCCGACGTAGGTCTTGTTGGTTTCCCCAATGCCGGCAAGTCGACGCTGCTCTCGGCCGTGTCGGCCGCCAAGCCGAAGATTGCCGACTATCCGTTCACAACCATGGAGCCGCAGCTGGGCATCGTGTCGTATCGCAACAACCGCTCGTTTGTAATGGCCGACATTCCGGGCATTATCGAGGGTGCCTCCGAAGGCCGCGGCCTCGGGCTGCGCTTTTTGCGCCATATTGAGCGCAACGCGGTGTTGCTCTTCATGATTCCGGCTGATGCCGACGATATTGCCGGGCAATATGAGGTTCTGCAGCGCGAGCTGACGGAGTTCAACCCCGACCTGGCCGATAAGCCGCGAGTGCTGGCGATTTCAAAGTGCGATATGCTCGACGACGAGCTGATTGCCGAAATTGAGCCTACGCTCCCCGAGGGTGTGCCCCACGTGTTTATCTCGGCGGTTACGGGCCTCGGCATTCAGCAGCTCAAGGATATGCTCTGGACCGAAATCACGTCGGAGGCAAACCAGCTGCAGGCGCAGTCGATTACGCACCGCGCGCTCGACGGCCACCATCGCGTTGCCGACGAAGACGCCCTGGAGTTTGAGGCTATGGCGCCCGACGAGGACGAGGACTTCGACGACGAAGATTTCGACGAGGACTTCGAAGAAGACTTCGAAGAATAATTTTTTAGACACGAGAACAGAAAAAACAGGAGAACAATGGCCACTGCGGCTACTGTTCTCCTGTCTGTTTTGTTTCGCTTACGATTTGAGCTTATTGTCTGTGATATGTAATCTCGTTTATTGTCAGAACTTTTCCGTTTGATGAAATCTTGTAAGGTTGAGTTTCGGGATGTTTGGGGTCAAAATCATAAGTAACGGTAATAGTTTCTTTTGTGGCAGACCATGTAAAGCTCTCCGACTCAACTTCCTCATTTTCTTCGTAGGCGGTGAAGCTACCTGTTCCGTCTGACTTGAAAATGAGGAGTAAACGGTAGTCATCGTCGTACATAGAGCCTTCGGATACCCATGTGCCAACCAAATCGGTGTTGGCAACATCATCGTCGTCTTTGCTGCATGAAGTGGCTACAATGGCCATAGTGAACAGCAAGAAAAAGATTGCAGAAATTTTTTTGAACTGTTTCATTGTGAATGAATTATTATGTTGGTTAAAGGTTTCTGCAAAGGTACGAAAAAAAATTACCCCCCCCAATTTTTAACAAATTTTAAGACAGGAGCACAGTAAAAACAGGAGAACAATGGCCACTGCGGCTACTGTTCTCTTGTATGGTTTTTTACATGAAGGCGATAACGAGGACTTGGGCGGAGACTACGCGCAGGAACATGGTGAGCGGGTAGACCGTTGAATAGGCAACGGCCGGGGCGTCGCTCTGGGTCGAGTTGTTGGCGTAGGCCAGGGCCGGCGGGTCGGTGTAGCTGCCCGACATAAGGCCCATGATGTGGAGGAAGTTGACTTTGTAGAATTTGCGGGCTATGGCGCCGACAACCAGCAGGGGAACCACGGTGATTATGAAGCCCCAGATTACCCACCACATGCCGGTGAGGTTAAACGTTGTGGCCGCAAAGCCTTTGCCGGCGGCGATGCCCACCGAGGCGAGGAAGAGGCAGATGCCGAGTTCGCGCATGAGCATTGAGGCCGACGATGAAGTGTAGGTTATCAGCTTGGCCTTATAGCCGAAGCGCGAAAGCAGAATGGCAACAATCAGCGGGCCGCCCGCCAGACCGAGCTTCATGCCGTAGCCGAGGTCTATGGAGCCCAGGAGAATGCCGAAGAGGATGCCGATGAAGACAGTTATGAGGTTCGGCTCATTGAGGCGGCGCATGGAGTTGCCGAGCTTGTCGGCCAGGCGGTTGATGTCGTTAAGGGCGCCAACAACCGTTATGCGGTCGCCCATTTGCAGGCGCAGGCCGGCGGAGGCGAGCAGGTCAACGCCGCCGCGGTTAACGCGCGTTGCATTGAGCTGATAGGCGCTGTGGAGGTGGAGCTTGCCGAGGGTCATGCCGTTATATTTCGGCTGGGTCAGCACTATGCGGCGGCTAACGACCTGGCCGGGAGTGTCTTCCCACTCCATTTCAATCTGCGGGCCGAGAATGGCCGAGAACGAAAGCTCGTCCTGGGCCGACATTATAACCTTTACTTTGTCGCCGACGTGGACTTGGGTTTGCGATGTGGGGATGACAACCTCATTATAGGCGTTGAGAAGGCGCGAAATCACGAAGTCGCAGTGAATAACGTCGTGGAGCTGCTTGAGGGTCAGACCGTTTATGCGCTCGTTGGTTACTTCGAAGCTCACTTTTGCGGGGGCCTGCTGTTCGGCGGCCGCCTCGTCGTCGAGCTTCTTGATTTCGTCGGCAATGTTAACGCGGAAAACCTTGCGCAGAATAAGTATGGAGGCGATGATGCCGACAACGCCCAAGGGATAGGCTGCGGCGTAGCCCATGGCCATGGTGTCGGCCGCGCCCGGCTGCGTTGCCGCCTGCTGGGCTGCCGCCAGGCCGGGGGTGTTGGTTACGGCGCCGCTGAGCACGCCCACTATGGCTGCCGGAGTCGTAACATCCTTATTTATAAAGTAGATGGCCACGGCGATGCCGACGTTGAGGGCAACGATGCACACAGCCAGGACATTCAGCCTGACTCCCCCTTTTTTGAACGACGAGAAGAAGGCCGGACCAACCTGAAGGCCTATGGCGAAAATAAAGAGTATGAGGCCGAACTCGCGGATGAATTTCAGCACTTCGGCGTCGACGATATATCCGAAGTGGCCCATCAGAATGCCCACGAAAAGCACGAAAGTGACGCCGAGCGACACGCCGGCAACTTTGATTTTGCCCAGGTAGATGCCCGCGGCAATTACGAATGAATAGAGAACCAGGGTGGATGCCAGCGAGGTGTTGCCGGGCGATAGCAGTTGAAGAATTGCGTCCATATCGTGTTGGTTGGTTAGTCGGTGGGGGTTAAGAGTTCGTCGAGTTCCATTTGGGCGAGTTCCCAAACGCTCATGGCGTTGTCGAGTTTCTTGTGGAGGGCGGCGTGGCGGTCATAAACGTCGGGCTGCTGCGGGGCGCCGGAGGCCATGGCCTCTTCGAGAGCGGCGATTTCGCCCTCGATGCGGGCAATTTCGGCTTCGGCTTCGGCAACGCGCTTTTTGGCGCGGTTGATGGTGCGGTCGCGCTCTTTTTTCTCTTCGTAGGTTAGTTTGCGCGCTGCGGGCTTGGCGTCGGTTGGCTTTTCGGCAGCCTTTTCGGCGGGTTTGGGGGCGGTTTTTGAGCGTTCGAGTTCGCGCAGCGAATCGAGTTTCTTCTTTTCGAGGAATTCGTAGATGCCGCCCAGACATTCGCGCACTTCGCCGCCGCCGAACTCGTAGACCTTTTCAACGAGGCCGTCGAGAAATTCGCGGTCGTGGCTAACGACGATTACCGTGCCGTCGAACTCTTTGATGGCCTGCTTGAGAATATCTTTGGTGGCCATGTCGAGGTGGTTGGTAGGTTCGTCGAGAATCAGCAGGTTCACCGGCTCAAGAAGCAGGCGAATCATTGCCAGGCGCGTTTTTTCGCCGCCGCTGAGCACCTTGACCTTTTTGTCGGAAGCCTCGCCGCCAAACATAAAGGCGCCGAGAATGTCGCGGATCTTGGTGCGGATGTCGCCAACGGCCACGCGGTCTATGGTATCGAAAACCGTAATGTCTTCGTCGAGCAGCTGGGCCTGATTCTGGGCAAAGTAGCCGATTTTAACGTTGTGGCCCAGGCGCAGGGTGCCGTCAAACGGAATTTCGCCCATTATACATTTCACCAGGGTTGATTTGCCCTCGCCGTTTTTGCCTACGAAGGCAACTTTTTCGCCGCGCTTAATGGTGAAGGTTGCGTTGGCGAAGACCTGATGGTCGCCGTAGCGCTTGCCCAGGGCATCGGCAATTACCGGATAGTCGCCCGAGCGCGGGGCGGGCGGAAAGCGCAGGTTAAGGTGGGAGGTATCGACCTCGTCAACCTCGATGCGCTCGATTTTTGCCAGCTGCTTCATGCGGCTCTGAACCTGCACGGCCTTGGTGGCCTTATAGCGGAAGCGCTCGATGAACTCTTCGGTGTCGGCAATCTGCTTCTGCTGGTTCTGGTAGGCGCGCATCTGCTGCTCGATGCGTTCGCGGTGGAGAACAACGTATTTCGAGTAGTTTACGGCGTAGTCGTAGATCTTGCCGAGCGATATTTCGATGGTGCGGTTGGTAACGTTGTCGATAAACGCGCGGTCGTGGCTGACCAGCACCACGGCGCCGGCCTTGCGGATCAGGAAATCTTCGAGCCACTGTATGGACTCGATGTCGAGGTGGTTGGTGGGCTCGTCGAGCAGCAACACGTCGGGGCGCTGCAAAAGAATCTTGGCCAGCTCGATGCGCATGCGCCAGCCGCCGGAAAATTCGCTGGTGGGGCGGTTGAAGTCGGCGCGCACAAAACCGAGGCCGGTGAGCGTTTTTTCGATTTCGGCCTCTCCGCCGCTACCATCTTCCATGGCCAGGCGTTCGGTGAGGGTTGTTACGCGGTCGATGAGTTCGGCGTAGCCTTCCGATTCGTAGTCGGTGCGCTCGGCCAGCTCGGCATTGAGGGCGTCGAGCCGGGCCTGCATCTCCTTGAGGTGGCCGAAGGCTTTGCGGGCTTCGTCGATAACGGAGCAGGTGTCTTCGGTGGTTATGTGCTGCGGCAGGTAGCCGATGGTAACTCCCGAGGGCACGTCTACCGAACCGGAGGTCGGTTTCTGAAGCCCGGCAATGATTTTCAGCATGGTAGATTTTCCTGCGCCATTCTTGCCGACCAGGGCTATGCGGTCGCGGCGGTTAATGACGTAGTTTATGTTGTCGAGCAACGTTTTTGCGCTGAACTCTACCGATAGATTGCGGATTGAAATCATTTCGACCGCAAAGGTACGAAAAAAAGGTTAAAATTTAAAAGTGAACCGTGAAAAGTTATTTACACGCCTAACTTTTTCGGGCGTAGGGATGTTTTAAAGGCAACTATGAAAGTTATGCGACCTGAAAGAAAAATGCATCCCTCGTCCTCTGTAGCTGAGTTGGGAAACTGGGTGCAGAGGCTCTCATAAATAAATAGTTGAAACGTGAGGGGAAGGGCGTTGGACCAAGTATCCGCGCCCTTCCTTTTTTATCTCTTTTTCGAGTGGCGGACTAACTTTATGGCCGCGGCGGGTGTTATAAAAAGGTATTGACTTAACTTTTTAGCATCACCGCTTAACTATTTTACTATGGAATTTATCAACTGGATTGTGCAGACGTTGCGCGACAACCCTGCAATAGCAATTTTTCTAACTCTCGGCATCGGCTTTTGGGTCGGCCGCTTCAAGTATAAATCTTTTTCGCTCGGCACGGTGACTTCGGTGCTTCTGGTGGGTGTGTTAATCGGCCAGCTGGACATTCCGGTGCCCGGCCCGCTGAAACAGGTGTTCTTCCTGCTCTTCCTCTTTGCTATCGGCTATAGCGTGGGCCCGCAATTTTTCGCATCGCTGCGCGGCTCGGGCCTGAAGCAGGTGGCGTTTGCGGTTGTTATGTGCGTGCTGGTGCTGGCATCGACCCTGGTGGTTGCCAAGCTCTTCCACTATAATCCGGGCGAGGCTGCCGGCCTGTTTGCCGGCGCGCAGACCATGTCGGCGGTTATCGGCGTGGCCGACGACACGATTCAGAACCTCGGGGCCTCGGCGGCCGATAAGGCCGAATGGACCCGGCTGGTGCCCGTGGCCTACGCCGTTACCTATATTTTCGGCACCATAGGTTCGGCCTGGATTCTGGGCACGCTCGGCCCGATGATGCTCGGCGGCTTGAAAAAGGTGCGTGAGCAGACCGAGGACCTGGAGCGGAGCATGAACCAGGACCCCGCCGACTCCGACCCTGCACTGGTCAGCGCCTACGCCCCGGTGATTTATCGCGCCTATAAGGCCGAAAACGAGTATTTCGCCCCGGGTCGCACGGTAGGCGAAATTGAAAAATACCTTATGGAACAGGGTCGCCGCCTCTTTATCGAGCGCGTGCGTTCGGGCAAGGAGATAGTTTCGCAGCCTGCCGCCGACTATGTTGTGCATCAGAGCGACGAAGTTGTGCTCTCGGGGCGCCGCGAATTTATTATCGACGATGAGTCGTGGATCGGCGACGAAATTTCCGATGCAGAACTGCTGTCGTTTGCGGTAGAGCAGATTCCGGTTATGGTCGCTTCGAAGCGCGTTGTAGGCTCCACGGTCGACGATTTCCGCCGTGCGCCCGGCACCCGCGGCGTAATGATCAGCTCCATAAAGCGCGGCGGGGTGGATATTCCCGTGCTTGCGCAGACGCGGCTTGAGCGCGGCGACGTGCTTACCCTCACCGGCCCGGCTGCCGCCGTGAACGCCGCCGCTGCCTATATCGGTTATGCCGATAAGCCCACAACCGCCTCCGACATGGTGTTTATAGGCCTCGGCATCGCCATCGGCGCCCTGATCGGTGCGATTACCTTCCACCTGGGCGGAATTCCTATCAGCCTGTCAACGAGCGGCGGCGCACTTATTGCCGGCCTGGTGCTCGGTTGGCTCCGTTCCAAGCACCCGACCTTCGGGCGCATTCCCGAGCCTGCGGTGTGGATTTTCAACAATGTTGGCCTGAACATGTTTATCGCCGTAGTCGGCATATCGGCCGGCCCGACATTTATTTCGGGTCTTCAGCAAGTTGGCTGGCAGCTGCTCCTTGCGGGCGCCATAGCAACCACCGTGCCTCTGATTTTGGGCGTCTGGATTGGCGACAAGGTGTTTAAATTCCATCCGGCAATCAACCTGGGCTGCGTGGCCGGCAGCCGTGCAACCACAGCCGCTCTCGGTGCCATTCAGGACTCGCTGCAGTCAACGGTGCCCGCCATGGGCTACACCATAACCTACGCCGTGGGCAATACGCTGCTGATTCTCTGCGGCTTGGTAATGATATTCGTAATGTAAAATAAACTCAATAAACTCCTGCTATATGAACTCTTCAATCTCCAAGAAAGAACGCGAGCTCGCCCAAATGAGCCCGTTTGAAATTAAAAACGAACTTATAAAGCTGGCCAAGAAAGATGCCCGCAAGTCTACGGGCCAGTTCCTCAACGCCGGCCGCGGTAACCCTGACTGGATTGCCACCGAGCCGCGCCAGGCATTCTTCCTGCTTGGGCAATGGGCAATTACCGAATGTGAGCGCACCAACCGCGAGGAGCCGGGCATTGCCGGCATTCCCGAAAGCGACGGCGCCATGGAGCGCCTGAAGCACTTCTTGATGGTGAATTCAACGCGCCCCGGGGCCACGATGCTGGCCGAGGCCATTGACTATTGCACCGAAACGCTCGGCATCGACCCAGACTCGCTGGCCTACGAATGGGCCGAGGCGATTATCGGCGACCAATATCCGACTCCGGTGCGCATTCTCGACAATGCGCAGGAAATAATCCGTGCCTACATGGCGCAGGAAATGGGCAACCGCGCTCCCGGCCTGGGCCGCGAGTATGATTTGTTTGCAACCGAGGGTGGCACCGCGGCAATGTGCTATATCTTTGATTCGCTGCAGGCCAATCACTTGGTCAACAACCACGACCGCGTAGCGCTGATGACCCCTATTTTCACTCCTTATCTTGAAATTCCGGAGCTCGACCGCTATGAATTCGACGTGGTGAACATCGAGGCCAGACAGATGGATGCCGACGGCTACCACGTTTGGCAATATCCCGACGAGGAACTCGATAAGCTGCGCGACCCGTCGATTAAGCTGCTCTGTCTGGTGAATCCGTCAAACCCGCCGTCGTATAAGCTGTCGAAACATTGCATGGACCGCATAGTCGAGATTGTTAAGAACGATAATCCGAACCTGATGATTGTTACCGACGATGTTTACGGCACGTTTGCCAATGATTTCCGCTCGCTGATGTATGAGCTACCGGCCAACACTCTTTGCGTTTATTCGTTCTCGAAATATTTCGGCGCAACCGGCTGGCGTCTGGCGGTAATTGGTCTTGCCAAGGATAATATCTACGACAAGCTGATTGCCGAGCTGCCCGAAATTCAGCGTCAGGACCTGTTTAACCGCTACCGCTCGCTGACTCCCGCGCCCGACAAGATTCCGTTTATTGACCGACTTGTGGCCGACTCGCGCGCCGTGGCCCTGAACCACACTGCCGGCCTCTCTACGCCGCAGCAGGTGCAGATGTCGCTGTTTGCCCTGTTCTGCCTCATCGACAAGGAGGATGCCTATAAGCAGAAGATGCAGTCGATGATTCACGGGCGACTTGATGCTCTGTGGGATTCGGCCGGGTTTACGCTCGTGCCCGACAAGGAACGCGTGGGCTATTACTCCGAAATCGACATTATGGTATGGGGCAAGAAGTTCTATGGCGACGACTTCTGCAAGTGGCTGGCCGACAACTATCAGCCGCTCGACGTGGTTTTGCGTCTTGCCAAGGAAACCTCGGTAGTGTTGCTCAACGGCAGCGGTTTTGCAGGCCCCGACTGGAGCGTGCGCGCGTCGCTGGCCAACCTGACCAAAGACGATTACGTAGTTATCGGCAAGGCCGTGCGCAAGATTCTCGACTCCTACCACGACGAATACCTCGCCGCCACCCACTAACCCCCCACTGAGGTTTAAGCGCAGGCCGCCCGACATTTTATTGTCAGGCGGCCTGATTTCGTTCGTTGATTTAAAGGACCTGTTCAGTTGTGTTCGGCCATATATTCCATAAGCGCAACCGGCCCGAGGTGCCAAAGTTTGGTTTCTTCGCGCTCTAATGCTTTATACGTGTTTGATTGATATATGGCGCGAATGGCGTCGATAACTTTTACGTTGAATTTTTTGGCATAGAGCAGCGCCATTTGAGTCACTTTGGCTGGCAGTATCAAATATAGATTGTCGGAAGTAATGGGCTTGGTCATAGTTCAACAGGTTTATGCGCTTGGTATTCGAGAAATTTTAGCGACTCCGGGGTGTGAAACAGATATTGGTCAACCAATTTATAGGTCATTAGCTCTGCAATTAGCGATTGTTTGCTTATGATTCCTCCCTCAAAGAGCGCGAACTGACGGTAAACGTTGTCGTTGGCAACCGGGCCTATAACAATGTCGTAGCTGTGGTTGAACCCATAAACAACGCGGTTTTGAAGTACGAAATCGACCCATTCTTCGGTCGGACCCTCAAATTGCTTGATGTTGAGTATTTTGCGGGCATTGTCGGCATCGAAAAGATAGGTGTTTACGTAGCCGTCGGCCCACATTTTTTTGCCGATACGGCTTCGTACCAGACTTGCCGCTTGCTCGGACGAGGTGGTGGTGTAAAATCCTTTACCGAAGTCGAGAGTCCGTTCGGGTTCTCTAATCTCGGGAGATTCAATTATGTGGCTGCTGCCGTGATGTAGCGTTATCTTCATTGTAGCAACGTCTTGGAGCTGACCAGCTGGTCAATTTCGTTGAGAATCCATTGTTGACCTTCAAGGTGAAGCGCATCGTAGTGTTCGGCAAGATATTCAAGAACACCGCTGTCAGATAGCCGCTTCATGGCTTCCTCGCCGGAAATATTCTTTAAATTCTTGTATTGTTCTATGCAGAATGTAACGAAGGCGGGGATGGTGTCATCTCCGGTGTAGTCACTTATATACGTGCGTTTGTTGTTCATGAATTTTTCGCAATGGGCTCACAAATATAGTAATTTATTGCAATTTATCAAAATTGGGTGTGAAAAGAGGGTGCGCAGATCAATCTGCGCACCCTCCGGTTTATTTGGGTTACAAGTATGAAAAATTATGCTTTTCCGTTCGAACCGAGAACGTTAACGATTTTGTGCTTGTAGAGTTTTTCCATTTCGTCGCGAGCCGGGCCGAGATATTTGCGGGGGTCGAATTCGCCGGGTTTGGTGGCGAATACTT
>CAZKPP010000018.1:0-27050 GCA_964554665.1 uncultured Bacteroides sp. | reverse complement strand
CCGTTTCGGGCAATAAATATGTCGACGCCGTGCGCAAGGCCATCGAGGCCGAAGGCGCCGATCTGCTCATCGTGGCCGCACAGACCGAGAGCGAAATCGCCGAGCTCGACACCTGGGAAGAACGCCAGGAATTCCTCGCCGAAATCGGCCTGCAGGAGAGCGGCGTGGCCCGACTGATTCGCGCAGCCTACGCCCTGCTCGACCTTCAGACCTACTTCACCGCCGGCCCCGACGAAGTGCGCGCCTGGACCTTTACCCGCGGCTCCAAAGCCCCCAAGTGTGCCGGCATTATCCACACCGACTTCGAAAAAGGCTTTATCCGCGCCGAAGTCATCAAATATGACGACTACGTTACCCTCGGCTCCGAAACCGCGGTTAAGGAAGCCGGCAAAATGTCGGTCGAAGGCAAGGAATACGTGGTTCAGGATGGCGACATCATGCACTTCCGCTTTAATGTCTAAACTGACGCCGTCACATAGAATACCCTTTATGCTCCGCGGGGTGCTCGACTCCGTGCTCCCCGCGGCATTCTACTCCGCGCGCCGCGTAATCGACGCCCTCTCGGCCGAAGAACTCGACGCGGCCACGCAGCGCGCCAACTATTATTGCCTGCGTCCGCTCAATACCGCCGAGGCCGACCCCTCTCAGCTGCTGATTGCCTCGGAGTTTAAGATTCCGCTCTCCGGGCCGCGCCATTCAACCTACTTTTTTCCGCTGCGCCGCGCGCTCAACTACTTTCCGCAGTCGGTGCGGTTCCTCTATGCGCCCGGCGACATCTATGACCCCTTTGCGCTGCCCACTCTTGCCAAGGCGCGCTGTGTGGGCGACGTCAACGGCACTCTGCTGCCGCTCAACGCCGTGCGCCACTTCCGCTATGTCGACCACGACCCGCGCCCCTGGGGCGCCAAGCGCAACGAAATAGTGTCGCGCAACGAAGTGCACCGCTCCGAGCGCTACGATTTTATGGCGCGCTGGTTCGGCCATCCGCGCACCAACCTGGGCCAGACCAACGCCAACAGCGGCGGCCGCCCCGAGTGGCTGCGAGGCCGGCTCACCGTTGACCAGCAGCTCGACTACAAGTTCATAGCGTGCATCGAGGGCAACGACGTGGCCACCAACCTCAAGTGGGTAATGAGCTCCAATTCGCTGCCGGTAATGCCCGCCCCAACCATGGAGTCATGGTTTCAGGAGCCGCTGCTGCGCCCGGGCGAACACTATGTAAACGTGGCCTCCGACTATTCCGACCTGCTCGACCGGATGGACTACTATCTGTCGCACCCCACCGAGGCGCAGGAGATGATCGACAACAACCACCGCTGGATTCGCCGCTTCACCAACCCGCGGCTCGAACTGGCAACCACCCTTCTTACCCTGAAAAACTACTTCGGCCCACAACTTTGAGCCCGCGACGGGTGTCTTTTTGGTGCTGTTAACATTATTTAACAGTATGGGGGGGGGTAATTTGTGAAAAAATGTTTAACTTTGCAGTATAATCAAGCAAAATTCATTCAATCGCCTGTGCGTTTTGGATGAAAAAGATTATGCAACACCCCGCAGCGGCGGCCCAAAATTGTGATTAACTAACCTTAAATCTCCAATTTTTCATACACAATTCACTTCGAATCAAATCATTTCACAATTAACAGTTAAACCGTTATGAAAAAAACAATTGTGCTTTTATCGGCCCTGGCCTTGGCGGCCAATGCTTACGCAGCCGATAAACTCGAGGCCGGCACTGCCGATGCACCCAACTACTACGTATTCAAGGCAGGCCGCGGCACCCCCTATCTTGCCTATTCCGACGATTACATCAGCGCCGGCAATGGCATTGAAACCCGCATTTACCGCACCCACGACCTCGGCGAAGCCAACATCTGGGAAGTAACCCCCGGCAGCGTCGAAGGCACTCTTCATATTGCCGCCTACACCAACAATACGCGCGGCCTGATGAACTTCATCAACAAAGATGGCAGCTCATACGCCATTAACGCTGTTGCTACCGCCGTTAAAGCCGAGAACTGCGACATCTATCCCACCTATCTGACCAACGACACTATCAGCCTGAACCTCAAGAACACTCAGGGCTTTGAAAGTATCCGCGAGGGCGAAAACACGATTAGCCAATACTACTCGCTCGACGCCACCAGCGGCTCTGACTTCTGCGGCAACTGGGTTGCCAACAACGGCGCCGGTACAAAGTGGGTTGCCTATAAGCTCGACATGAGCCACGGCGCCGAAGACGCTATCGCCAAACTCCAGAACGATATGGTAACCGAAGCCGGTAAGACAATGGTCAACAACTATATCGGCTACTTCCAGGAATATATCAACAATGTTCCCTGGGTTGCCGGCGAGCTCAACGCAGGCATCGAAGAACTGAAAAACCTCGAAATCAAAGCCGGCTACGACACCATCGTTCCCGTTATCTGGCAGACCGCTTGCAATAACGCCAACGCCAAACTCGCAACCGTTTTCGACGGCAAAACCCTTGCAGTGCGCAGCCTCTATAAGCTCGCCAACAACCTCGCTGCAAACACCCTGTCGGTCGACACCGTTGCCGGTAAGATTATTCCCATCGATGGCTTCTCTGAACCGACCGCGACTTTCGTGTTCACCTCGACCGAAGGCGGCTACACCCTCTATAATGCAGCTACCAAACGCTATCTGAGCAAATTCAACGACCCGAATGTCGGCTGCGTGCCCACCGCAGTTGCCGACTCCGCTATGGTCGTTTTCCCCGTGCTCCACTCGTTTGACACCTTCAATGGCATTGCCTTCCCGATTGCCAAAGATTATAACCAGAACACCGCAGGTATCAACGTTCAGAAGGGCTCAACCAAGGTTTCCTACTGGTCGATCAGCGGCGACTGCCCCATCTGGTCGGTAGTTGACGCCAGCGACGAAGCCCGCGTTAAAGAAGCCGTTGAAACCGGCCTCGCCACCCTTAAGGCCTATGTGCCCAACGTTCCCGACATGGTTGCCCTGATTCTGACCTCCGCAATCTCCAACCTCGAAGCAATGGACCCCGCAACCGCCACCATTGAAGAAGTTAATCAGCTGGTTGACGCTACCATTGCCGACGCCAACGCTATGCTGGCCGACGCCATGAACGGCATCACCCTGACCCTGTGCAACCTGCGTCAGAACAAGTTCATTGCCGTTGAAGACGAAACCTGGGTTTACTCGGTTTATAACGACACTCCCGCAACCGCATTCCACTTCAAAGGCCAGGCCGACGGCGGCTACATCCTTCTGAACGAAGAAACCGGCATCTACTTCGGCGGCATCGAAGAGGTTCCCAACACAGATGGCTCCTTTGTTGAAAAGAACGTTATGCCCACCACCACCGAGGCTGACGCCATGACCATTTATCCGTTCCTCTGCCAGGGCGGCGGCTTCAGCGGCATCGCCATGGCTCTCGAAGCTAACCCCACCGCAACTTCGCAGGCCATCAACACCAACGCCAACACCTTCATTCTCCACACCTATTCTGCCGGCGACGCAGGCTCAATCTTTGCTCTGCTCGCTCCCAACACCGTAGTTAACTCCATTGACGAAATGAAGGTTGCTCCGGTTAAAATCGAAGGCATCTACGACCTGAGCGGCCGTAAGCTCGCTGCTCCTGTGAAGGGCATCAATATTATCAACGGCAAGAAAGTTCTTGTTAGATAATACGTTCTACTGACTTAACCAAAAGGTGAGACTGACTCAAATTCAAGTATAAGAGCCAGCCTCACCTTTGCCTAAAAATTATCATAATAAACCTAATCATTATCAATGAATAATATCAAATCTGATTGGCGGAAGGGCATAGCATTGGCGGCTCTCCTCGCATTAGCGGCTCCCGTCAGCACCTACGCTTTGCCGCTGCCGGCAGGCGCTTCGGCGTCCGAAACGACGGCCAAGCGTACGATAACCGGCCTCGTGGTCGACGCCCAGGACGGCGAACCGCTCCCCGGCGCCACAATCCAGGTTATCGGCGACAAAACTGCAATTACGGCAACCGATGCCGACGGTAACTTCTCGCTGTCGATTCCCGGCGGCAGAAAAGTGGTTCTTCTGGCATCCTACGTCGGCTACGACGAAATGCGCGTGCCGGTCGAAGACCTCGGCTTCGTAAAAATCGAAATGAAAGGTTCGAGCAACACCCTCGACGAAGTGGTTGTTGTTGGTGCCGGCACCCAGAAGCGCGTGTCGGTGACCGGTGCCATCACCTCGGTTAAGGGCGACGACCTGCGTCTGCCCGCCGGCAACCTCACCACCGCCCTGGCCGGCAAAATCGCCGGCGTCGTTGCTTCGACCCGCAGCGGCGAACCGGGCAGCTCCGCCGAGTTCTTCATTCGCGGTATCGGCACCTTCGGCGGCCGCCAGACCCCGCTGATTCTGCTCGACGACGTTGAAATCTCGGCCAGCGACCTCGACTACATCCCCGCCGAAAACATCGAATCGTTCTCGATTCTGAAAGACGCCTCCGCAACCGCCATCTACGGTTCGCGCGGTGCCAACGGCGTTATGATTGTAAAGACCAAGGGCGGCGACTACAACTCGCAAACCCGCATCGGCGTAAGCTTCGAAAACTCCTTTAACTTCAAGGGCGAGTTCCCCGAGTTCCTCGACGGCCCCGAATTCATGGCCCTCTACGACAAGGCTTTGGTTGCCCGCGGCAAATCGCCCTACTACGGCGCCGCCGCCATTGAGCGCACCGCAGCCGGCGTTAACCCCTACCTCTATCCTAACGTTAACTGGGAAGACCTGCTTTTCCGCGACATGGCCATGCGCCAGCGCGCCAACGTTAACGTGAGCGGTGGCGGCTCGAAGGTGCGCTACTACATGTCGCTCGACTTCCAACACGAGGACGGCTTGCTCAACACCTCCAAAAACTACTCCTGGAACAACAACATCAACATCTATAACTACACGTTCCAGAACAACATCGCCTACAAGCTGACCCCCACTACAACCATTGAGATGAACATGAACGCCCAGATTCGCAACAGCTCGGGCCCCAACCTCAACGACGACAACATCGTTGCGCCGTCGAGCAGCATGTTCGGTTATATCCTCTCAACCAACCCCATCGTGTTCCCGGTTTCGTATCCCGGCTTCGAAGGCGACGAATATGTTCGCTACGGCTCGCGCAAGAGTGCCGACCATATTCAGGACAACCCCTACGCCCTGATGAACTCCGGCTACGGTCAAACCAACGAAAACACCATCAACACCGTAATTAAGATTAAACAAGACCTCGACTTCATTACCAAAGGCCTGAAATTCGACGCCTGGGTGAACTTCAAGAACTGGAGCCGCACCGGCTTTACCCGCCGCGTGATTCCCTACTACTTCCAGATCGACGGCGACAAGGAGCAATATGCCATTCTCGACGACGAAGGCAACCCGAACCTCACCCTCGACATGCTTGAACGCATCAAGGAAGGTAACGTCTACATGACCGAGCGCGGCCCGTATCGCGCGTCGGACCAGACCTTTGAGCTGCAGGCCAACTTTAACTGGAGCCGCAAGTTCGGTCTCCACGACGTCAGCGCCATGGCCCTCTACCGCATGCGCGAATATCGCAGCGACATTCTGCCGCAGCGCAACCAGGGCTTCTCGTTCCGCGCAACCTACGACTTTGCCCACCGCTATCTGGTTGAGTTCAACGCCGGCTATAACGGCACCGAACGTCTGGCCAAGAAAGACCGCTTCGGCTTCTTCCCCGCAGCGTCGCTGGGCTGGGTATTGAGCAACGAACCCTTCTTCGCTCCCGCAGCCAACGTAATCACCAACCTCAAAATTCGCGGTTCATACGGTCTGGTAGGTTCCGACGACCTCAGCTCGGCCGGCGGCTCCCACTTCCTCTACATGAACAAGATTGAGGGCAACAACATCGGCGCCGTGCAATTCTCGTCGGGCGACTTTGCCGACAACGCCCTCTACACCGGCGGCGGCCCGAACCTTACCTACTACGCCATGACCGGCCTGGGCTGGGAAAAATCGCGCAAGGCCGACGTTGGTATCGACCTTACCCTCTTCGGCAAACTCAGCATCGTTGCCGACTACTTCAACGAACAGCGCTACGACATTTTCCTCAACCGCGAAACCTGGCCCGAATCGCTGGCCTACTTCGTTTCCAAGCCCTGGGCCAACAAGGGTAAGATGCAGAACGTAGGTTTCGAAGTTTCGGCTGACTATAACCAGCGCCTGAGCCGCGACTGGAGCATCAGCTTCCGCGGCAACATCTCATACTCCGAAAACAAGATTATCGACTGGGATGACCCCGAGTATGACTACACCTGGAAAAACAACTACCGCACCAACAAGCCTTATCCCGACAAATCGAACCTCTATGGCTACATTGCCGAAGGCTTCTTCCAGACCCCCGACGAAATCGCTACCGCTCCCGTTCAGCAGGTTGGTTCGTCGAATCCCCAGGTGGGCGACATCCGCTATCGCGACATCAACGGCGACGGCATCATCAACTCCGACGATATGACCATGATCAGCGAATATGGTTCGGTTCCCCGCATTCAATACGGCTTCGGCGCCACCATTAACTTCAAGAAGTTTGACCTCGGCTTCCAGTTCGTAGGCCAGGCCAAGCGCTCGATAATGGCCAGCGGCGTCGACCCCTTCCAGGAAAGCGGCAACATGTCGGCCTACAATGCCCTGAAGTGGGTTGCCGACAACTACTTCGACCCCGAAATCGGCAACTTCGACGCGCAATATCCACGCCTGGGCGTTTCGCGCACCGACGTTTCCAACAACACCGTGGCATCGACCTGGTGGCTGCGCGACGGCTCGTTCCTGCGCCTGAAAAACGTTGAGCTCGGCTGGAGCTTCCCCTACGGCCGCGTCTACGTTGCCGGCACCAACCTGCTCCGCTTCAGCCCCTTCAAACTCTGGGATCCTGAACTCCAGAGCTGGAACAGCTACCCGATTTCCAAGTCGGTTACCATTGGTATTCAACTTGCAATTTAATCTCTCCTGACCATAAGTTAACACAAGACAATTTTCACAATGAAATTCAAAAATATTTTCAAATATGCGGTTGTTGCCCTCGCTACCGGTTCGTTGGCCGGAGTGACCGGTTGTAACTACCTCGACGTCGTTCCGCCGGAGCAAGCCGGCCTGACCGACGCTATGAAGACCCACAGCGCAGCCCTGGGCTTCCTGTATTCGTGCTATGCCGGTTTGAACGACAACAACATACACCCCAACGAATACACCTCGCCCTTCTGCAGCAACACCGACGAATGGGTATGGCCCAACGACCAGGAATCGGCCTACGGCGCAGCGTTTGCCGCCGCCAAAAACACTCAGACCACCAACCTGTCGAACATTGTTCACCTCTGGGGCTCGATGTATCGCTACATTGGTCAGTGTCTGCTTTTCGAAGAGCAGCTCCTGACCGTAGGTCGCGAATTTGAAGTTACCGACACCCCCGAAGAAGAAGTTGAATGGCTGGCTGAAACCCGCTTCCTCAAGGCCTACTACCACTATCGCCTGCTCAAGCTCTACGGCCCCATTCCGTTGACTCTGGAGCGTGTGCCCATGGACCTGGACGACAGCGAATATGCCGGCCGCTCGCACTTTGACTACTGCGTGGACTATCTGGCCAACGAATTCTATCTGGCCGCTCAAGACCTGCCCGCAACCCGCGCGTCGAACTACTATGGCCGCGCAACCAGCGTTATTGCCATGGCCTGCCGCGCCCAGCTGCTCCTGCTGGCCGCCTCCGACCTCTATAACGGCTCCTTCCCCTTCCCCGAATGGGAAAACCCCAAGTATGAAACTCCCGGCTATGGCCGCAAGCTCGTTTCGACCGCGCCCCGCGACTGGACCAAATGGAAACGCGCCTACGACGCCACCCGCGATGCCATCGACCTGGCCATGACCGCCGGTCAGCACGACCTGATGCGCGACTACGAGGAAGAAGCCAACGTAACTCTCGAATCTATGGCATGGATTCCCGTTGATTTCGAAGACGACACCAAGAAGGAAGAGTTTATCCGCAAGATAATGCTCAACCGCTATATCCACACCACCTCGCAGAGCGACAACCCCGAAATCATCTGGTCGCTGCGCCAGAGCCCCGGCGCTCTTGCCGCCGCCCGCATGCCGGTCAACATTATCAAGAACGCCCAGAACCAGTATTTCCCCTCGTCGTGGGGCGTTGTTAACCCGACCCTCAACACTGCCTTCGGCTTCCTGTGTAAAGACGGTCAGCTCCCCGGCGAAAAGAAACTCGGCGACGCCATTTTCGAGCCCTACGACCTTTGGTTCAAGACCTCTACCTCCAACGCCTCCGGCCACGAGGACATCATCAACCTGATGCGCAACCGCGAACCCCGCTTCTATGCGTGGATCTGCTTCGACGGCGGCAACTACCTGAATCGTCTTTACGACGGCCAGCCCTTCACCGTTGACCTCAAGACCTCAAGCAAGCAGGGCTACACCCCCGGCTCGCGCAACTATCCGTCGACCGGCATGCTCGCCATGAAACACGTTCCGCCGGTAGCCTCCATTTCAAAAGAACTCTCGTTCACTTCGGGCACCGCGACCCCCACGGTTATGTGCCGTCTGACCGAGCTCTACCTCAACCTGGCCGAATGTGCCGCCGAACTTGCCAACCCCAAGTATCCGGCCCCCGACGCCGAAACATATAAGCAAACCGCTATCAACTACGTCAACGAAATCCGCGAGCGCGCCGGCGTTGATGCCCTCAGCAAAGATCAGATCGACAAGAGCATCTACAACCCCATTACCCGCCGCGACGAAGTTATGACGCTGGTTGACTGGGTTCGCCAGGAGCGCTTCATCGAGCTCTGGGACGAAGGCCACCGCTACTACGACATCCGCCGCTGGGTTGCCGGTCCGAAATATCTGGGCCAGAACGTGCGCCAGGGTCTCAACGGCGTTGTTAAAGACGCTACTCTCGAAGAGTTCAACACTCCGCGCGTATGTAACCCGAACTTCACCTTCGGCACCCGCCAGTATCTCTATCCGGTATTCATCAACGAGGTTTACAAAAACCCGCAGATGATTCAGGCCCCGGGATACTAATCAACCCAATTGTTACACATTTTCACAGTAAAACTGTATGAAAAAACTAATTTTCGCATCGGGACTCCTTGCGCTGATGGCCGCCGCCACCTCCTGCGAGAAGTACGACATATATCCCGAACAATTCGATAGCGTATTCTCCATACGCGACGCCGGCACCAAGGAAATTACCCTTTATGCCACCGACGACGTCTACAGCTATCCGCTGGTGATTCTCAAAGGCGGCTACGACCCCGAAGTGCAGTCGACCGCAACCATCAAGGTTATGAACCCCGACGAGTTCCAAACCTATTCGGAATCGCTCGGCGCCGCGTCGGCCTACATTCTGATTGGCGGCGATTGCTACTCGTTTGTCAACGACGGCAGCGACGAAACCGTGCTTGAGCAGACCTACGAGTTCCAGTCGGCCGAGCAGAAGGCTGAAGTTGCCAACCTCTTTATCCGTCCGCGCGCAATTCTCAACTGGCTGGAAGATAACAGCCGGAAGATTGCCGACGAGCAGCTCACCCCGGTAATTCCCATTACCCTGATCAGCGAAACCGACACCGTTAGCAGCTACAACAACGTTACCCTGCTGAAAATCGAGGTCAAGACCCCCACGCTGACCTTCGACGTTCCGGCCGCCCCGAGCGTTGTACCCCGCAGCTTCAACAAGCAGGCCTTCGACCCGAACGACCCCAGACCTTCGTATTCGCCCACCGTCAACTTCCAGATTCCCTGCGCAAACCCCTGGGGCTTTAAGCTGAAACTGGTTACCGACTACAAGAAGATGCGCGAAATCATCGAGGACTACAACGATGACTCCGGCATGTCGTATCGAGTGCTTCCGCAGAGCGAATTTGAACTCGACCCCGAAATCGTTTTCGCTCCCGGCGAGGAAACCAAGCAGCTCGGCCTGAAGATTTATCTCAACAATCTCGACATCAGCAAGAAGTATGCCGTAGCCGTTGCGTTCGAAGAACCCGGCATTATCTGGAAAGACGAAAACAACAACCCCGGCAAAGCCCTGGCCTTCGACCACACCAAATACATGATCTTCACCGTTACGGTCAACGACGTTGTGCCCCTGACCAAGCTGGCCCTCAACGCTTCGATGGTTACCGCCAACGACTGCATGCCCGGCGACGGCGACGGCATCCCGGCTCTGTTTGACAACGACCCTGCAACCTGGTTCCACTCCTACTATAATGCTACCGGCAGCGCAAACCGCACGGAAACATATGGTTCGTATCTGGAAATCACCCTGCCCGAGGCCAAGTCGCGCTTCCGCTTCAACATGCAGTGTCGCGACTCCAACGCTCTGGGTGCTCCCAAGACCGTTTACCTCTATGGCACGAACGACCTCAACGAATGGCCCAAGACTCCGTTTGCCCGCATCAACAACATGAACGACGCCGGCAAGCTCGACACCGGCGGCGCCATTGCTGAGTTCGGCACCGACGACGAGCCCTTCGGCGACGGCACGCAGTCTTATAAGTATATCCGCTTCTGCGTTATGGAAGCTGCCAACGGCATGCTGACCTCGCCCGGTGGAAATTACTGGAACGCCGCAGCGCTCGAACTCTTCACCGACTAATCCGATTTTTTCACTCTCCTTAAATAAATCAATATGATCACAAAATTCTGTAAATACATTGCCATCGCGGCTCTGAGCATCGGTTTGCCGATGCTCAGCGGCTGCGCCGACAAGGAACCGGACCCCACCGAAACCTCCGGCGGCGACTTCGTTATCGATTCGTCGTTTAGAAACGTCAACGTTGAAAAAGAAGGCAAAACCATCGAGGTTAAAGTCAAAACTACCATCAACAACTCAAAATGGTATATTGACAACAGCGACTGCACCTCCTGGACGTTTGTAACCAAAAAAGGCCCCACCAACGGCGAAGGTCTAATCACCGTTACGGTTCGCGCGAACGAAACCGGCGTAGACCGCACGGGCACCGTTAAAATCTCTACGGCCACTACCGACTTTACGATGAATATCCGCCAGTATGCAACCAGCGACTTGCATGTCGAAGGCGACTATCCCGTTAAGCCCGTAGGCGCTACGGCTGACTCTTTCAGCCAGATTGAGGGTGGCATGGCGAATACCTACGACGATGATGTTAATACCATCTTCCACTCCAACTATTCAAATAGCACAACCGCGCGTTTCCCCTTCAACATGACCTACCGCTTTGACGGCTCGGAAAATATCGACTATATCGAATACGTTCCGCGCCCGGGAGGTGGCAACGGCTGCTTCGGCGAGTTTGAGGTTCATGTATGCGAAGACGCCCAGCGTTCGAACTACAAGAAAATCGGCGACTATAACTTCAACTTTGCGTCGACCCCCGGCCGCGTGGTGCTCCCCTCTGGTCTGAAGCCCACCGCCGTTAAGTTCGTGGTTAAAAACGCTGCCGGCAACCACGTAAGCTGCGCCGAAATGCGCTTCTTCCGCTATAACAACGACACCCAGTTGAACCGCGAGCTCCTGGCCGTGTTTACCGACCTGACCTGCTCCGAGCTCCTCCCCGGCGTTACCGACGAGCAGATTGAGGCCCTCAACATGGACTTCCGCCGCATAGCCTATGCCCTGCGCGACAATTCTTATGATCCGCTGGAAAAATCGTTCCGTATCCACGAATATAAAGCCTACTCCAACCCGGCCGAATTCTCCGGCCAGCTGATGACCAAAACCTATTCCAACTGGGATAACCCCATGGGCATCGAAGTTAAGAAAGGCGACAAGATTCTGATTCTCGTTGGCGACACCCACGGCAACTCCCTCTCGGTTCAGCTCGTTTATGAATACAAAAAGGTAAATAATGACCCCCAAAGTCCTAATTTCGGCAAGTCGAGCCTGCGCCCGAACAACCAGGGTACATTCTATGCCCTGCGCGAAGGCGTTAACCAGATTGAAATGGACCAGGACGGTCAGCTCTTCCTGATGTACACCGCCGTTCCGTCGGCCGCAACCTCGCTGCCCATCAAGGTTCATATCCCGCCGGGCAACGGCACCGTTGCCGGCTACTGGAGCCTGGCCGAACACAAAACCGACGACGAGTTCCTGCGCATCCGCACCAAGACCAAGGGTAAGTATTTCTGCGTTGTTGGCGAACGCATGCTTCTCTACTTCAAGCGTGACCTCTATAAGCGCGAAATCGTCGATGCCATTACCCAGTGGGACAAAATCATTACCTGGCAGCAGAACTTCATGGGTATTGAAGCATATCGCCCCGCTCTTTGGAACAACCACATTGCCGGCATTTCGCTCGAACACGGCGAATACACCGGCGACTACATGTGGGCCTCCGAATGGGTTATGGGCTTCGTTGACTACAAAATCAGCAGCGAAGACATCATGGGTCTGAAACACTTCAACGCCCATGCCGACAACGCCTGGGGTCCCGCCCACGAAATGGGCCACGTTAACCAGATGGCCATCAACTGGGCTTCGACTACCGAAAGCTCAAATAACCTCTTCTCGAACTACGTTCTGGAGCAGTTCGGCGCCTACAATAGCCGCGGCCGCGGCCTGAAGTATCGCATGGATGCCGTTTATGCCAACAACCAGTCGTGGGCTTCGATGATGAGCAGCAATTCCGGCCCCGGCGTTCCCAAGGTTAAAGATAATCCCGAAGAATATTTCGACGAAGACACCGGCATTCACATGCGCATGAACTGGCAGCTCTATCTCTACTTCCACCGCGTGCTGAAAAACCCGAATTTCTTCGGCAAAGTGTTCCAATACATGCGCGAGCTCGGTTTGGGTGAAGGCGAAGACTGCGGCAGAAAGCAGCTCGAATTTGCGCTTGCCTGCAGCAAGGCCGCCAACCTCGACCTGACCGACTTCTTCGAATCGTGGGGCTTCTTCAAGGCTCACAGCAGCAAAATCAGCCAGTATGGCACTTTTGACTACAGAGTCACCGACCTGATGATCGAGAAATATAAGGCCCTGATGGCCCAGTACCCGAAACCGCAGCACGCTTTCGAGTATATCGAAGACCGCTGCGAGGCCAACAAGAAACCCAACGACTTTGCATACGACCAAATCGGCGACCTCGGCTATATCTCCACCTTCGAAAAGGCTCCGGCCATTGCCTCCACCGCCAAGGCCTCGGTTAGCGGCCGCACGGTAACCACCTCGGGCTGCGACAACGCCGTGGCCATCGAAGTGCGCGTTAAGTCGGGCAACGACTATGGCGACATCCGCTACGCCTCGAACTTCAAATCGTTCTCGATTCCGCAGAGCGTCAACATTACCGGTTGCGCCGTCTACGCAGTCAGCGCCAAGGGTGAACGCAAGTTCCTGGCCAACCTCTAATCAACTCTTGAACACTTAATTCAACCTATCCCTAAGTGTCGGGGGGCTGTTCCGCAAGGGCAGCCCCCCGTTATTGTCCGGAGCGGGCGAATTTTTTTATATCGCAAAAAAATCGTAAATTTGCGGTTACTATGAGCGATGTTATCAAACTGCTTCCTGACTCTGTTGCAAACCAGATTGCAGCCGGCGAGGTTATTCAGCGGCCCGCGTCGGTGGTCAAGGAATTGGTTGAAAACGCCGTAGACGCCGGCGCCACCGAAATTCAGGTGATAATCAAAGATGCGGGGCGCACGCTGGTGCAAGTGGTCGACAACGGCTGCGGCATGAGCCCCACCGACGCTCGCCTGGCCTTTGAGCGCCACTCAACGTCGAAAATCCGCCGGGCCGACGACCTTTTTTCGCTCCACACCATGGGCTTCCGCGGCGAAGCCTTGGCCTCGATATGCGCGGTGAGCCAGGTTGACATGCGCACCATGCGAGCCACCGACAACGTTGGCACCCGCCTGATTATCAACGGCTCGCAGGTCGAGAGCCAGCAGCCCGAAGCGTGTGGCAAGGGCTCAAACATCATGGTCAAGAACCTCTTTTTCAACGTTCCCGCCAGGCGCAAGTTCCTGAAAAAGGATGCCGTTGAAATGAGCAATATCATCCACGAATTCGAGCGCCTGGCCCTGGTGAACCCGGCGGTTGAACTGAGCCTGATTCACAACGACGTTACCATTCATCGCCTCCCCCCGGCCAACATGCGCCAGCGCATAGTCGACCTTTTCGGCAAGCAGCTCAACGACAAGCTCATACCGGTCGATACCGACACCGACCTGGTGCGCCTCCACGGCTTTATTGTCCGCCCCGAGCATTGCCGCAAGCGCAACGCCCTGCAATATCTCTTTGTCAACGGCCGCAACATGCGCCACCCCTATTTCCACAAGGCGATACTCCAGGCCTACGAGGGGCTGATTCCCGCCGACGAGCAGCCAACCTATTTCATCGACTTTGCGGTTGATCCGGCGAGCATCGACGTTAACATTCATCCCACCAAGAACGAAATCAAGTTCGAGCAGGAGCAGACTATCCGCCAGATACTCTTTGCCGCCGTTAAGGAGACCCTCGGCCGCTTTTCAACCGCGCCCGAAATTGACTTTGCAAACCTTACCAGCGACGACCGCCTCGACATTCCCGCCCCCGGAAACCACAAACCTGCGCCGCAGGGACGCCCCTCTGCCCTCAATGGCGGCGGGTATAATCCGTTTCGCGCGGCGTCGACTGCCAACTGGGACGAACTCTACAAGAATTTCACTTCCGAAAAGCCGCATGCTCAGCCCGAGGCGGCTCAGTCGGCCCTGAACGGTCTGGAAGGCCTGGAGGGCGACGCTTCGGACCTCAATGCCGACGAACCGGCCCTGCCGGCCGCGGCACTCCCCGTGGGCACGCGCTATGCGGCGCTGGCCGACGTGCGCGGCCTGCGCCTGATTGACCTCCGCCGCGCCCACCGCACGGTTATTTTCAACCGCCTGATGGAACTGTTTTCACGCGGCGAAGATATTCCCTCGCAGCGCCTCATTTTCCCCGACCGCGTTGAGCTCGGCGCCGTTTACGAGCCGATTATCCGCGACCTTGAGCCGCGCCTGACGGCCATCGGGTTCGACATCGCCCCCCTGGGCGGCGGCCAATGGAGCATCAATGCCGTGCCCGCCACCGTCGATGCCGCCAATCCCGGCGAGCTGCTCGCCTCGATTGTCAGCGAGGCCGCCGAAAGCATCGAAGCCGCTGACTCGCCGCTGACCTCGACTCTCGAACGCATAGCCATGGGCATGGCCCGTGCCGCCGGCTTTAAAGGCGACCGCAGGCTTTCGGCGCCCGAGATTGAGCACATTGTCAGCCGGCTGCTGACGCTCGCCGTGCCGGGTTTCACGCCCGACGGCAAGCCAACGTTTACAGTCATAACCGAACCTGAAATTGCCCGAATGCTATGACTCCGACTCCCCTGAAATCAGTAATTATAGTTAATCCGCGCAGCGGCACTTCCGAAAAGGGCCGCATAGTCCGCCTGGCAATCAGCGAACTGCTCCGGGCCGGCATATCGGTCGAAGCGTTCTACACAGAATACGCCGGCCACGCCACCGAGCTGGCCGCCGCAGCTGCCGCCAACGGTGCCGACATAGTTATAGCCATGGGCGGCGACGGCACTGTCAACGAGGTTGCCCGCGGCTTGTGCAACACGTCGTCGACCATGGGCATCATTCCCGTGGGCTCCGGCAACGGCCTCGCCCGCCATCTGCTCATACCCATGGAGCCGGCCAAGGCGATTGAGATTATCACCGAGGGCAAGACGATGCAGTGCGACTACTGCACGGTGAATAACCGCCCGTTTTTCTGCACCTTCGGCATCGGCTTCGACGCCGCCGTGAGCGACCGCTTTGCGTCGCGTCCCTCGCAGCGCGGCATGGTTAACTACGTGCGCTCGGCGGTTGAGGAACTGATTCAGTACCATAGCGAAGAATATTCGCTGCAGTGCGCCGAAGAGCAAATCAGCAAGCAGGCCTTTGTGGTTGCCTGCTGCAACGCCGCCCAATATGGCAACAACGCGTTCATAGCCCCGCAGGCCTCGATAACCGACGGGCTGATTGATGTTACCGTTATTTATCCGGGCAACATTTTCCAGCAGGCTATCAACGGCATCGACCTGATGCTCGGGCTTATACGCGAGGGCGCCCGAGTGCACACGTTCCAGACCTCGCGCCTGGTAATCACGCGCAAGAATCCCGGCCCGGTTCACCTCGACGGCGACCCCATGCAGATGGGTACGCGGCTGGTTATTCGCTGCCATGCCGGCGGATTGCGGGTGTTCTCGCCCGGCGAAATGAAGGTTAAACCCATAGTCTCCTCACTGAAAAAATTATGAAAAAGCTCTTTTTAGAAACATACGGTTGCCAGATGAATGTTGCCGACAGCGAAGTGGTTGCGGCAGTCATGCAGATGGCCGGCTATGAACCCGCCGACTCGCTCGACGAGGCCGACGCCATATTTCTCAACACCTGCTCCATACGCGACAATGCCGAGCAAAAGATTCTTTCGCGCCTGAGCGAACTCAATGCCAAGCGCCGCAAAACCGGTCGCCCGGCAATTATCGGCGTTATCGGCTGCATGGCCGAGCGCGTGGGCCGCGACTTAGTCGACAACCATGGCGTAGACCTTGTTGCCGGCCCCGACAGCTACCTCGACCTGCCGGCGCTGATAGCCTCGGCCGAGTTGGGCAATCCGGCCATGAACCTTGAGCTGTCGACCACCGAAACCTATCGCGACATCATTCCCAAGCGCCTGGGGCCGAACGGCGTCAGCGGCTTCGTGTCGATTATGCGCGGCTGCAACAACTTCTGCACCTATTGCATCGTGCCCTATACCCGCGGCCGCGAACGTTCGCGTGAGCCGGAAAGCATTCTTGCCGAGGTGCGCGACCTGCAGGCCAAGGGCTTTAAGGAAGTAACCCTGCTGGGCCAGAACGTCAACTCCTATTCGTATGGCGACACCGACTTCGCGGCCCTGCTGACCGCAGTTGCCGATGCCGTGCCCGACATGCGCGTGCGCTTCACAACCTCGCATCCGCGCGACATGAGCGACGCCATAATCGCCGCCATAGCCTCGCGCCCGAACATTGCCCGCCATATCCATCTGCCCGTTCAGTCGGGGTCGGACAAGGTGCTCAAGTCAATGAACCGCCACTACGACCGCCAATGGTATCTCGACCGCATCGACGCCATTCGCCGCATGATTCCCGACTGCGCCATAACCACCGACCTCTTTACCGGCTTCCACTCCGAGTCGGACGAAGATTTTGAGCAGACCCTCGACCTTATGCGCACCGTAGGGTTCGATTCGGCCTTTATGTTCAAGTATTCCGAGCGTCCCGGCACTGTTGCCGCCCGCACCATGCCCGACAATATTCCCGAAAACGTTAAAATCGAGCGCCTTAATCGAATGATAGCCCTGCAAAACGAGTTGAGCCTCGCCGCCAACCGCGCCGACGTGGGCAAGACTTTCGACGTTATCATCGAAGGCGTGAGCAAGCGCTCTACCGACCAATGGGTGGGCCGCACCAGCCAGAACAAAACCGTTGTTTTCAACCGCGGCGAAGGCCAAAAGGTGGGCGACACGGTCAGCGTTACCATAACCGGAGCTTCGTCCGCAACCTTGCTTGCCTTATGAAACGCCTGTTGCCCCTATTGATGCTCGGGCTGGCGGCGCTGCTGACATCGGCCGTCAAGGAGCCGCAGAAGCCCGATATGGCCAAGATTCGCGAGGCCGTTACCGACCCCGCGTCGCCCTATTTCTACCCCAAGCTCATGGACCTGTATATGAGCAACGACACTGCCAAGATGACCCTTGAGCATTATCGCCATCTCTATCTTGGCTCGATATATCAGGAAGATTTCAACCCCTATCGCGTGTCGCCCTACGCCGGCGAAGTTGAGAGCCTCTACTACATTTCAAAGCATTCGCAGAACGAAAGCCGCAAAATTGAGGCCAAAGCCCGCCAGTCGCTCGACGACGACCCCTTTAACCTGCAGCAGATTGACTACCTGATTTACGCCTATCGCGAGCTCAAGAAAAATAATCTTGCCAACGTTTGGCAATATCGCCTCAACCATCTGCTCGAAGCGATTGTGAGTACCGGCACGGGCATTGACCGCGAGCATGCGTGGTACGTTATTTCGCCGCAACACGAGTATTTTCTGCTCAACCGCATGGGGCGCATTGCCAAGTCGTTTGAGTTTGAAGACCCCTGGTTTGACCATATCATTGTTGAGCCCAAGGGGCCCAAAGATTCGGTCAACTACTATTTCAATTCCCATCATTTTCTCGACCAATATCGCCTGAAATTCCCCGACGACGATGAAGAACCCGCCGGCCCGATTGACCCTGAAGCTGATTGACTCCTGCCGGTCGACCAGCTCTGAACTCGACCGCACGGCGCCCCACGGCTTTGCGCTCATGGCCCGCGAGCAAACCGCAGGCCGCGGCCAGCGCGGAAACTCCTGGGAGGCCGAGCCGGGCAAGAACATCACCCTGTCGGTGATGCTCCGCCCCGACAATCTGCCGGCCCTGCGCCAGTTTGAAATCAGCGAGGCCGTGGCCCTCGGGGTTGCCGACACCGTGGAGTCGCTGGGCATTGAGGGCGTTGCCGTTAAGTGGCCCAACGATATTTATGTCGGCGACCGCAAAATCGCCGGCATACTCATTGAAAATTCCATTCGCGGGGCAAACATAGCCTATTCTGTAGCCGGCATAGGCTTGAATGTTAATCAAACCGAATTTCGCTCCGATGCCCCGAATCCGGTAAGCATCGCCCAACTCACCGGCCGCAGCTATGACCTCGTCGAGCTGGCGTCGGCTATGGTCAGCCGCATTCTCGACCGCCTCGGGCGCGTCAACCACGCCGAATACCGGCGGCGCTTATGGCGCGGCACGGGCCTTTGGCGCTGGACAACTCCCGACGGCAACGAGTTTGAGGCCGAAATTGTCGACGTGGCTCCCGACGGCATGCTCACCCTCAGCGGCTGCCCCAGCCCCTTCGCCTTCAAACAACTCTCCCCGCTCCTTTAAACTTTCGGGGGGTGGCGGGCGTTTTTAGGGCATGAAGGATAAAAATAAGGCAATACGGATATCGCTGGTTGCGGTGAGGACTATCGTCTTCATCCTATCGGCTATTTTGATAGTATATATCAGCATCGACACATTCACCGGCCGCGACTTCCTGGCCAATGCAACCTATATGAAGTTCCAGTTCTGGATGTGTATGTTCTTCATTTTCGACTTTTTCTATGAACTGGTGTTTGCCGAATCGAAGACGCATTACCTGAAAACGCGCTGGCTGTTTCTGCTGCTGTCGATTCCGTATCTGAACCTTGTTACCCACTTCAACATAGCCTTGACTTCCGACGAACTCTATTGGGTGCGCTTCATACCGCTGGGGCGCGCAACCATGGCCCTGGCAATGGTTGTGGGCTATATTTCCAAGAACCGGGTAAGCTCAATGTTGGCCAGCTATATAATGCTGCTGCTGGCGTTAGTCTATTTCGGGTCAATTATATTCTTTAATGCCGAACACGCCTCGAATCCGCAGGTCCATAGCTATTGGAACGCCCTGTGGTGGGCGAGCATGGACACCACCACCATTGGCTGCGACATTCAGCCGGTAACGGTTGTGGGCAAGGTAACCTCGGCCGTTCTGGCCTGCATGGGCGTTATGGTGTTCCCGCTCTTTACGGTCTACGTAACCTCGCTGGTTACTCGGTTTGCTCAAGCGCGTCGGTCAGGGCTTGGCGCTCCGAAGGACGCTCAATAACGTAGCGCTCATAGTAGCTGATCAGCAGCGTTGTCATCGGCAGGGCTATAATCATGCCGAGCAGGCCAAGCAGCGAGCCCCACACCGACAGCGAAAGCAGAATTATTGCCGGGTTCAGGCCCATGACCTTGCCCATGATTTTCGGCGTTAGAAAAAGGTCTTGAATACACTGAACAATAACGTAAACGGCCATTGCCTCGCCGAATATCACCCAGAAGCCCGAAGCATACTGCGCGCTGTAAATCAGACAGAGCAGCGCGGTTATGGGAATAGAAATCAGCTGCAGGTAGGGAACCATATTCAGCAGACCGATAAAGAGGCCCAAAACAACTGCCAGCGGCAGCCCGATAATCAAAAAGCCGATGGCAAACAGAATCCCGACGATGAATGCAATCAGCGCCTGGCCGCGGAAATAGTGGTTCATGGCCTGCTGAACATCGTTGCCCAGCGCGGCAGCCTGGCGCCGGTAGGCGGGCGGCACTATGGCCTTGAATCCGCGCGAAATCCGGTCGTAGTCGAGCATTAGGAAGATTACGTAGAGAATCACCAGTGCCCAGTTGAAAACGCTGATTAAAAACGTTATGCTGCGGTTGATCAGGTGCACGGTTTTCGAGCCGATGCTAACCCAGTCGATGTCGGTAAGCATTGCCGAGAGCTGGCGGAAGTCGATGTTCTCTTTCAGGAAGCGATGAACGCTTTCGGGAATAAACGGAACCGACTGCGTGGAGTTAACGTAGTCGCTGATCAGGGTGCCCACCTGGCGCATTTCGGCCAGTATTGACGGAATGAACAGCCACATTAAAAGCAGCAGGGCGAAAAATACCCCGAAGAAGGTTACGAACACGGCTGCGACGCGCCCTTTGAGGTGGAGCAGACGGCGGTTGAACTGAACTATCGGCTCCAGCATGTAGGCGATGATTACCGCAACCCCGAAGGGGAGCAAAACGTCGCTCAGATAATACATCAGCCCAAGCAGGGCGCCAAACACCAGGGCACCGAAAAATATGCGTACCACGCGGTCAAACGTAAACGGCCGCCGTCCAAAAGCTTTCTCCTTAATCATGGCGCAAAGTTACAAATTTTTTCCGAAGATTAGATTGAAGAAGTGGCGAGGATGCGCCATGTGTGGTCCGACTCATTGCGTTGAATGTAGCCTTTTTGCATCAGTTGGCGAAGTTGTTTGTTGACGGCGCCGACCGAAATTCCGGCATTTGCCGATAACGCTTCAATGGTTATGGCGGGGTCGCTGTGCATAGCGTTCAGCAGTTTTGGAGTTGATGCACTCCTGAACGTGACTTTTTGACCGTCATACCACCAAACGTTGGGAGATGTTTCGGAAGCAAAGGCTATGTTATATTTCAATTCGGTTTCTACCAATGATTTGAAATATTTGAGGAAATGGCGAATCTGTTTGAGTGTGGCGTTGGCTCCGTCGGATGGCGTAGGGCCGATTTCAACGTCGCTACGGTGGAGTGCCTCCAGATATTGCTGCTTGTTGCGACTTCTGACAACAATCATAGGCCAGTCGTGGCGGGCGAGAATGTAATTCACCATAAGCCGGGCAATTCTGCCATTGCCGTCTTCAAAGGGATGTATGCGTATGTATTTATAGTGGAACAGCGCGGCTAACTCTACGGGGGTGTACCTCCCGGAGCTTTCGGCTTCGTTATACCAATCGACCAGCGAAGTCATTAGTGCCGGCGTTTCTTCGGGTGATGCATATTCGAAGCGGTCGCCGTAGCGTGTAATAACACTGTTGGGGCGAGTTTTGTATTGCCCGGCGTGAACCGTATAACTTGTTGTCAAACCTCCGGGTAGCTGACGAAAAACCGAGTAATCCTCACGAATAATAGTTTTGTGCAACTGCCTGATAAAATTCTGGGTCAGGGGCTGCTCTTTGAGATGAGCTTCCTCGGTCATCATTTTTACGCCAACCTGACTGGCTTTCATGTCGACAAAGTCTTTCAAATCACCCTCACCAACAACTTTGCCAAAAAGAAGCAAAAGCTCAGTCTGGCCATATGTCAGGGTATTTCCTTCAATATGGTTGCTGTTGAAGTTGTAGTCAACCGAGAACCGCTGACTCAACAAATACTGTTTTCTTTCGCTCAGGGGCTGTAGGCTAAGCCAGGAACTATAAAGGGCCTGAAGTTTGTCCATGATTGTAATTTTTACGTTTAAAGGTGTAGGGTGTATACCTTTGAACGTGTGTTTTGGGTTTAAAATATGGTTACATCGCGTTGCAAAGATAAATATTTTTTTCGATAAAAAGTTATTTTTCTCCAAAAACATCGTCAAAAATCGGCAGAATCGTCCACGTAGTTTCGGGGGGTTGCGGATGTCGGGGATTTTTTGTAAATTTGCAGGTGAAAATGGCTTCACGAACTCGCGAACGGCTAATTGATGTGGCGCGTCAACTATTTCTACGCCAGGGTATTGACAAGACCACAATGAACGATATTGCGACCGCCTCGGATCGCGGCCGCCGCACTATCTACACCTATTTCCGTACCAAAAACGATATTCTGGACGCCGTGGTGAGCAACGAGGCCGACAAAATCCTTGCCGACCTGGAGTCGGCAATCAGCTGCGCCACCGACGCCACCGGCAAGTTCCGCGCCCTGGCCGACTTCCGCATCAACGTGGCCCGCACCGAGGCCACCGGCTACGAAGTGTGGTATAAGTCGCTCTTTTCGTCAAACGTTAAGCGTGCCCAGGCCGTGCGCGAAAAAGTTACGACGCGCCTCTACGAAATGCTCGACGAGATTCTGGAAGAAGGAGTGCGCTCCGGCGAGTTCAACATCGAGCAGGCGCGCCTGGCAAAGTCGACGCTAACAATGATGGTGCGCGGCTCCGACTGGACGATTATGCGACAGGTTGAGCAGGAAATGTATGATAAATGGCACAACGAAAGCGTTAAATTCATAATCAACGGACTCAAAAACCATAAAACTACCGACTAATAATTCATCACTTAATAATTAAGACAAAAATGAAACTTCTCGAAGGAAAAACCGCTCTGATTACCGGCGCCGCCCGCGGCATCGGCAAAGCCCTGGCCGTACGTTTCGCCCAGGAGGGTGCTAATATTGCGTTCACCGACCTCGTTATCGACGAAAACGGCGAACAGACCAAAGCCGAAATCGCTGCTCTGGGCGTTAAGGTTGAAGCCTACGCCTCTAACGCTGCCGACTTCCAGCAGACCCAGGATGTAGTTGCTCAGGTTGTTAAAGACTTTGGCCGCATCGACATTCTCGTTAACAATGCCGGCATTACCAAAGACGGCCTGCTGATGCGCATGACCGAGCAGCAGTGGGATGCCGTAATTACCGTTAACCTCAAGAGCGCCTTCAACTTCTGCAAGGCCGTAGTGCCCGTTATGATGAAACAGCGCGGCGGCTCGATTATCAACATGGCATCGGTTGTTGGCGTTCATGGCAATGCCGGTCAGTGCAACTACGCTTCGTCGAAGGCCGGCCTCATCGCCCTGGCCAAGTCGATTGCCCAGGAAGTAGGCTCTCGCGGCATCCGCGCCAACGCTATCGCCCCCGGCTTCATCGAAACCGCAATGACCGCAGCCCTGCCCGAAAGCGTTCGTCAGGAATGGTGCACCAAAATTCCCCTGCGCCGCGGTGGCAAACCCGAGGACATTGCCGACGTTGCAACTTTCCTTGCCTCCGACATGTCGAGCTACGTTACCGGCCAGGTTATTCAGGTCGATGGCGGCATGAATATGTAATTGCCCGATATGTTGCAGTATAACACCATGAAATCATCGCTGGCCATGCCCGAATACGGGCGCAATGTCCAGCAGATGGTCGACCACTGCCTGACTATTGAAAATCGCGACGAGCGCAATGCCTGCGCTCGCGCGATTATCGACACCATTTGCCGGCTCAATCCGCAGCTGCGCACAAATCCAGAGTGGCGCGCCAAACTTTGGGACCACCTGGCGATTATGGCCGACTTTAAGCTCGACATCGACTGGCCCGAGCAGACAATAACGGCCGAGTCGCTGCAGTCGCGCCCGGCGGCGCTGCCGATTCCGCAGAGCGTAATTCCCAAGCGCGTTTACGGCATCAATATCATTAAGCTCATCGACACGGCCCTGGCCATGGAGCCCTCGAATCCCGACCGCGACGAGTTCGTATATCTGATTGCCTGCCAGATGAAAAAGCTGCTCATAGCCGAGAATCCCGAAAACGCCACCGACAAGCGTATCTACAACGACCTTGCAGAGCTCAGCAATGGCATGATTATTATCGACTCCGAAAGTATGCCGCTGCCACGGTTCGACGGTCTGGCTCAGGAACTTGCCGCCGGTCAGCAGACCGCACGCAAAAAGAAACGCCGCCGCCACTGATGCTTGCCCCCGGAAAAGTTAAAGTTGCCGTAGGCACGATAATTAAAACCCACGGCATTAAAGGCGAACTCAACGTTGAACTGACCGAGATGGCCGAAGTCGCCGATGATTTCGCCCCCGGAGCCTGCGTTATTCTGGAGCTCGAAGGGCTGGATGTGCCGTTTTTTGTTGGCGGTTGCCGTCAGCGGGGAGCCGACTCGGTTCTGCTTACCCTCGACGATGTCGACTCCGACGCCGATGCCGACCAGCTGGTCGGCCTCACCATATTTGTTTATGCCGACCCTGCCGAGCTCGACGACGAACTCACTGCCGGCGACCTTGTGGGCTTCACCCTCATGACAAAAGGGGCCCCCATAGGCCGCATCGACGACCTGGTTGAACTTACCCCCGGGTCGTGGTATTTCAGCGTTGGCGGCCAGCTGATTCCGGCTGTTGACGATTTTATTGACGAAATAGATGCCGAGCGGCTCACGGTGGCCGTTACGCTCCCCGACGGGTTGCTCGAACTTTAACCTCGCCGGGCGCGTTATTTTATAGGCTGACAAAATGTCAGTTGCCGAAGCGTTGGCACGCTTTTCGCCAATCTATAACCAAAATCAAAACTAACTTTAAACAAACCATTCTATGAATCTTAAACCATTAGCCGACAGAGTCGTTATCAAGCCCACACCGGCAGAAGAAGTGACTATGGCCGGCATTATTATTCCCGACTCCGCAAAGGAAAAACCCCTCAAGGGCGAAGTTCTCGCCGTAGGCCCCGGAACCAAAGATGAAGAAATGCAGCTCAAGCAGGGCGATAAAGTGCTCTATGGCAAATATGCCGGCACTGAAATCGAACTCGACGGCGAAAAATACCTGATCATGCGCCAGCAGGACGTTCTGGCAACCATTAACTAAAAATACACACGGATATTATGGCAAAAGATATTCAATTCAACATAAAGGCTCGCGAAGAGCTGAAAAAAGGCGTCGACGCTTTGGCCGATGCCGTGAAGGTAACCCTTGGTCCCAAAGGCCGCAACGTTATTATTGAAAAGAAATTCGGTGCTCCCCACATCACCAAGGACGGCGTCAGCGTTGCCCGCGAAGTGGAGCTCGAAGACCCCTTCCAGAACATGGGCGCACAGCTCGTTAAGGAGGTAGCCTCCAAAACCGGCGACGACGCCGGCGACGGCACCACCACCGCAACCGTGCTGGCCCAGAGCATCATCAACGTCGGCCTCAAGAACGTTGCCGCCGGCGCAAACCCCATGGACCTGAAGCGCGGCATCGACAAGGCCGTTGCCATTGTTGTTGACTCTATCCGCTCGCAGGCCCACGAAGTTGGCGACGACCTCAAGAAGATTGAAGACGTTGCCCGCGTTTCGGCCAATAACGACGAGGCCATCGGCCAGCTCATTGCCGAAGCCATGCGCAAGGTCAAGAAAGAAGGCGTAATCACCGTTGACGAAGCCAAAGGCACCGAAACCACCGTCGACATTGTTGAAGGCATGCAGTTCGACCGCGGCTACATTTCGCCCTATTTCGTAACCAACACCGAAAAGATGGAGTGCGTAATGGATTCGCCCATGATTCTGCTCTACGACAAGAAGATTTCTAACCTCAAGGATATGCTTCCCATTCTCGAAGCTACCGCCCAGAGCGGACGTCCGCTGCTGATTATTGCCGAAGACGTTGACTCCGAGGCGCTCGCAACCCTGGTTGTGAACCGTCTGCGCGGCTCCCTGAAAATCTGTGCCGTCAAGGCTCCCGGCTTCGGCGACCGCCGCAAGGAAATGCTCGAAGACATTGCCGTTCTGACCGGCGGCGTGGTTATCAGCGAAGAAAAGGGCATGACCCTGGCCGCAGCTACAGTTGAGATGCTCGGCCGCGCCGAAACCGTTACCGTCAACAAGGATAACACCACCATTGTTAACGGCGCCGGTGCAGCTGACGCTATCGCTGCCCGCGTAGCTCAGATTAAGGCTCAGATCGAAAGCACCAAGAGCGACTATGACCGCGAAAAACTTCAGGAACGCCTGGCAAAACTCGCCGGCGGTGTTGCCGTGCTCCATATCGGCGCACCCTCCGAAGTTGAAATGAAAGAGAAGAAAGACCGCGTTGATGACGCCCTCCACGCAACCCGCGCGGCTATTGCCGAAGGCATCGTGCCCGGCGGCGGTGTTGCCTACATCCGCGCAACCGCCAAGCTGGCCGACGTTAAGGGCGTTAACGACGACGAAACCACCGGTATCCTCATCGTTAAGCGCGCAATCGAAGAGCCCCTGCGCCAGATTGTTCACAACGCCGGCGAAGAAGGCTCGGTAGTTGTGCAGAAGGTCAAGGAAGGCACCGGCGCATACGGCTACAATGCCCGCACCGGCGAATATGAAGACCTCTTCGCTGCCGGCGTTATCGACCCTGCCAAGGTTACCCGCGTAGCGCTGGAAAATGCCGCATCTATCGCCGGCATGTTCCTGACCACCGAATGCGTAATAGCCGACAAGAAAGAAGAAAACCCCGCTCCCGCAATGCCCAACCCCGGCATGGGCGGCATGGGCATGATGTAAACGACATTTCCCCCCTTAATATAGTTAGGCGCGGCGCTCCGTTCGGAGCCCGCGCCTAACTTGTTGTTGGTCGGTGGGGTTAGAATTTGTAGGCCGAGGTTGATTTCAGGCCGGGCTGATTAAAGTATTTATCCAGCGAGCCTTCGAGGGTTATGAGCTTACCGATGTTGCCGGGGTTGTCGAGCAGGTTCACGGCCTTGCGCACTTCGCTACCGCTACCGAGCTGAACGGGCACCATGTTTGCGGTGTTGGTTTCGGTTGCGGAGTCCGCGATGTAGACGTTGGCAGCCACGGTGAACGGAGCGACTACTTCAAGCGTGTAGTTGGCGCTGCTGTTCATGGTGCCTACGATGTAGCCCTTCACCCAGGCTTTGGTGCCGGGGTTGTTGAGGGCGATAACGTCGGCGCAGGTGTAGGGCGAAGCTTCGG